>DASTOQ010000036.1:0-12762 GCA_035720205.1 Steroidobacteraceae bacterium
TCATGGGCGGCGCGCCGGGCCGTTCCGCGGCCGCACGAGCGGACCGGGCAAAATCGACGTCGCCGCGGATATGCCGCAGCTGCGCGAGCAGGAACTGGGCGTCACGGTCGTCCGGCGTGCGGGCGAGGATGCCCTCCAGTACCGCCTCCGAATCCTCGTAGCGGTCGAGCTGCATCATTGCACGCGCACGCGCCATGTCGAGCGCGGGACCCTTCCGGCCGAGCCGCTCGCACTCGGCGAGTTCGGCGAGCGCCTCCTCGGCCTTGTCCAGCACGCCGAGCACGATCGCGAGGTTCTCGCGCGCGACGCCGTAGCCGGGATCGAGCGCGACGGCGCGGCGCAGCGCCGCGGCGGCCTGCTCCGGGCGCGACTGCGCGTACAGCGCCGAGCCGAGCGCCGACCAGGCCTCGCGGTCGCGCGGATCCGAAGTCGTGAGCGAGCGTGCTTCACGCTCGGCGAGTGCCGGCTGGCCCGCCTCCAGCGCCGTGCGCGCGAGGCCGAGGCGCGCCGTGCTCAGGCCCGGCGCGGCCTCCAGCGCGCGGCGGAACTCGGTGATGGCGGCATCGAGGCGGCCGCGGGCGCGCAGCAGCTGTGCGAGGTTGGTGCGGAACTCGGGATTGCCGCCCGAGTACTCGACGGCACGACGCAAGGCGACCTCGCTCTCGTCGGGCCGGTCGGTCTGGCGCAGCGCGATGCCCAGCAGGTTGAGGGCGATCGCATCCGCGGGGCGCGCCGCCAGCACGGCGCGACAGGCGATCTCGGCCTCGCGCGCGCGGCCGGTCTGGAGCATGCCCGCGATGTCGCGCAGGCAACTGTGGGCCGGCGGCTGCCGAGTCTTTGGGTCGGGTCCGGGAGGCGTCATGACCGCCCGGTCATTCCAGGCGTTCGACCTTGTACATCCAGCGGATGCCGTCGACGTACATGCGGTAGCCGCCGACGCGGCCATGCTCGATGCGCGCGTCGTACTGTCGCCCTTGCGAGAGCCCGGGGCGGCGCTTGTTCGCTTCGGTCTCCCGCCAGACCTGGCCGTCCGCCATGCGGAAGGTGCCGAAGCCACGCGAGTCGTAGTCAATCGAGACGATGCGGACCGCGGCCGGCGGCGGGCCCTCGCCGCGATCCCGCTCGCGCTGCTTGACCTGGTCGAGCCCGACCTGCTCCTCGACGCCGGCATTGCTGCGGCGCAGCGCGTTCTCCAGGCAGGCGACATGCGCCGCCGGGTCTCCCGCGTGGGCGGCACGGCAACGCTCAATCGCAGCCGGCGCGGCAGCGTCGGCCAGCACGAGCAAGAGGAGCGAACTGGAGATCATGGTGGCATCCGTCGACAGGGGCGTGACTTACAGTTTACGCCAGCTCACAGCAGCGGATAGGGCCGCTGCCGGATCCACTTGGAGTACAGCCACTTCTCTCCGCGAACGGGCGGCAGGCCCGCATGCAGCGTGCGGGAATCGGGTTCGCCGTCCGGCGTGAGGTTGTGGAACAGCAGGGCATCGCCGGCCCGCGCCCTGACGCGCAGGCCGAGCTCCGGGAATTCGGTTTCGCCGCCCTCGTAGTCGCCGTTGAGGTAGACCAGCACGGTCGCCGCGCGCTGCCCGCAGGCCCGCAGTTCGGCCTCGTTCAGTTCCGAGCGGGTGATGAAATCGAAGTGCGGGCGGTACTCCTCGCCCGGCAGGTAATGCAGCACGTTGGTCGGCTCCTGGTTGGCAAGCGGCAGTCCGGCCGCCAGCGCGGCCCTGGCATTGACGCGCTGCAGCACCAGGTCCGACTCGAGCAGGCTGAAGCCCGCCCCGGAGTTGCTGCGGTACTGCGCCTGCCGGCCGCCCTGGACCGGATCCTTGACGCGGGCGGCCTCGAGTTTCGGTCGGGCCCGCGCAATGATCCAGTCGCAGAGCGGCTGCGGCAGGAAGCCGTCCAGGACGCCGATGCGCGGCGAATCGGATAGCCACCGTATGGCCGGCGCCATCTCCCACCGGCCGGCATCGAAGCGCGCGGGGTCCTCCAGCAGCGCCAGCTGCCCGCGCGCCAGTGCATGGCCGCGCGCCGCGGCTTCCCTCATCAGGCGCATCGCCGAGATCCAGTCGCCCGACAGCGTCGCCAGCAGCGACATCAGCGTGATCGCTTCCGGCAGTCCCTGCCGGGCGGCGGCCAGCACCTGAGCGGCGCCGTTCGTGGGCTCGCATGGGGCTGCGCGGCCGACGATCAGGCGCGCACCCAGCAGGTACTGGGCGGCGGCATGCCCCGACGCGGCGGCCTTGCGCAGCCATTCCAGCGCCTTGCCATGCTCGCCGCGGCCGTCCAGGTGGACGGCGAGGCCGGTCTGCGCGGCCGCGTCGCCTGCATCCGCGCGCCGCCTGATTTCCGCTTCGGTGACCAGTCGCGTGACCTCCGCGCATGAGGATACCGCAAAGAAAAAGGGGCGGAGATTGCTCTCCGCCCCTGGTCAGCCACGAACCGGAGTCCGTATCGATCAGAACCTCATGTTGATGCCGACGAAGAACCGCCGGCCCAGCACGTCGTACAGCGACGGATCCGTACCCGCCTGCACGTTCGGCACATACAGCCGCGGCTTCTGTCCGCCGAGGTTGTTGACGCCCGCGCGCAGCGTGACGTTGTCCGTCAGGTTGTAGCGGCCGCTGAGGTCGTGGTAGTAGGTCTCGCTCACACCGGTGTTGGTCACCGGCGAACCGCCCGTGATCACGTTGGCGTGAATCATCGAGTCGATGAACCGCATCGTCCACTGCAACTGCACGTCCGCAAGCGACCAGGTCGTCATCAGGTTCACCTTCCACTCCGGCGCGGATCCGCCAGTCACCTGGCTGATCGTGCCCATGAAGTCGTTCACCGGGTCGTTGACGGTCGTCTGGGTCTCGAACTTTTCGGTCCAGGTGCCGTTCATCGTCAGGCCGAGGTCGCCGGCGCCGCCGAGCGACAGGCCCCAGTCCACCGAGAAGTCGATGGCGCTGGTGTTGATGAAGGCCTGGTTCCGCTGCAGGGTCTGCAGCCCGATGATGCGACCGTCGTTCTGGTCGCGGTTGTACAGCTGGCACCAGGAGTTGCTGATGCTGTACGTCGGGTTGGAGTTCTCGCGGTTGAAGCAGCGCTGCACGATCGTCAGCGCACCGACCGCCGCGATGACGTCCTCGAGCTCGACGCTGACGTAGTCGATCGAGAAGCCGAGACGCTGGAGCATCGGGCTGTCCGACGACGTGGTGAACACGAAGCCCGCCGACCAGGAGTCGGAAGTCTCGGGCGTCAGGTTCGGGTTGCCGCCGGCGATCGCCTGCGCCTGCCCGAAGGACTGCGTGAACGTCGCGCCGCCGGCCACTGCCGCCTGCGCCGTGCACAGGGCCGTGACCGCCGCGCCGTTCGCGCCGCCGCGTCCCATGAGCGGGTCGGTGAAGATCGCACCCGTCGTGTTGCAGGGGTCGTTGGCCGAGCCGATGTTCGGGAAGTTGTTCACCTGCGGGGCGAACAGCTCCGCGACGTTCGGGCTGCGCACCGCGTACTGCGCGCCGCCACGGAACCGCAGGTTGTCCGTGATCGACCAGTCGAGCGTCGCCTTCCAGGCGTCTTCCGTGCCGAACACGTTGTTGTCGGTGGAACGGTAGCCGCCCGTGAACGACAGCGCCTGCATCGCCGGCAGGTCCTTCAGGATCGGGACCGTAAACTCGGTGAACATGTCGACGTAGTCCAGCCTTCCGGAAACCGGCAACTGCTCATTGAAGCCGATGACCGCGCCCGGAACCAGGCCGCTGTCCGGCCTGAAGTCGAAATCGACCTCGCGCCAGCCGATGCCGAACGCCGTCTGCACGGGGCCGGCCGGCATGTCGAACAGGTCGCCGGTCACCACGCCTTCTGCGGACGACATGTTCACGACCGTGAGGTTCTTCGCCTCGAGGCCGATGAAGCGCTGGCAGGCCGCGCTCAGCGGGTTGTCGCCGAACGGGTTGAACCCGCCTGCGCACAGCGAAGCGCCGCCGTCCGCCGCGTTCAGCAGCAGTGCGAGCTGCGGAAGCCGGACGTTGCCGCCCTGGATCTCGTCCTGCACCGTGCGGCCATAGCTGTAATACACGTCGTACGACCAGTCACCGATCAGGTCGCCCTTGGTGCCGGCGACCAGCTGCCACACGTCGTGGTTGTTGAAGCCCGTGCGGCCGCCGAGCGCATTGAACCGGTACGACATCGCGAGCCCGCCGGCCGGGGTCGGCCGGGAGTCGAGCAGCGGCGTCAGCGCGGCGGGGACAAACGGATTGGTGCGCGGAACGGTGCCGATCGCACCCGGCGTCGCCGCCAGCTCCTGCAGGGCGTTGTAGTTGGTGAACATCGCCTGCACGTAGGGCTGGAAGGAATCGCCGAGGTCCAGCGAGATGTTCGAGTAGACGTTCCAGCGCTCCATCGGCAGCACCAGGATGTTGTCCGGCTCGAAGTTGTAGCTGAACTGGTCCGGGAAGAAGTTCGTCGCGATCCATTCCTGCGGTCCGGCATAGCCGACCACGTTGCGCGCCGAGTTGCCCAGCACGCCCGTGCAGAACGGGCTGCCGTCCGGGTTGAACGCGAAGCCGGCCGATCCGCCATTCGGATTGCAGGCGTCCGGGCCGAAGAAGGCATCGACCGCGGCCTGCGTCGGGGCATTCGTGCCCGCCGACCAGGCGCCGCCCGGGAAGATACCGGTCAGGGACGTCGCCTGAGCGGCGAACGAACGTGCGCCCTTGTACATGGCCTCGCGGTCGTAATAGCTGGCATTGAACACTGCCCGGCCCCTGCCGTCCGCGAACTGGCCGCCGTACGTGATGTCGATGCTCACCTGCTGGCCGTCTTCCTCTTCCGTCAGGAAGTAGCCGGAGCTGATGTCGAAGCCCTCGAAGTCCTTCTTCATGATGAAGTTGACGACGCCCGCGACCGCATCCGCGCCATAGACGGCGGCTGCGCCGCCCGAGATCACCTCGACGCGCTCGACCAGCGCGGCGGGGATCGTGTTGACGTCGACGATGCTGCCACCGCTCGCGCCGGAGCCGATCATGCGCCGGCCGTCCAGCAGCACGAGGTTCCGGGCCGGGCCGAGGCCGCGCAGGTCGATGAACGCCCGGCCGCCCGAGCTTGGGTTGTTCGACTGCGAACTGATGCTCGGCACGATCTGCGGGAGCGTATTGAGCACATGGTCGATGGTCACGTAACCGCTGTTGACCATGGCCTCCGCGTCGACGCTGAGGATCGGACTTTCGGCAATCGCATCGCGCTTGGCGATGCGGGTGCCCGTCACGACCACCGCGTCGAGACCGGTTTCGCCCTGCGCCATCGCCGGAGCGGCAACCGATGCCGCCGCCGCCAGTAGCGACAGGCGTACGGCCCTGCGCAAGGCAGAGCCACTCTTGGTTGTCATCTGTTCAGTCCCCCTTGGTCCACTGATGTGTTGCAACGATCCTGAGGCGCTGGAGCAGCTTCTCTCAATGAGTCGCGTGGTCAACTCAGCGCCCCGTATGACGGTTTATAGCGGCAGCGCAACCGTCGGGCAAGCGTTTTTGGCGGAGCGCCCACAATGGATCGTCTATCTGCTGACGACCGGTATAAGCAATAAAACTAAATATAATCAAATAGATATTTCTGCAGATCGCCGCTCGCAGCCAGCATTTGTGGCAAATTAGCAACAAGCGGAGTTTGCGTACGTCTCAATCACGCAAATCCGGTAACCGGATTGGCGGAGGCGCACCGGACCTGCATGACGGTCGCACCTGGCTGCGATAAGCTCGGCAGCGGCTGCCAGCCCCGCCTGTAGGAGCGGCAAAATATTCAAAAATCAAAAACTTGCATCAGTGCCGGCCCAACTGATCCGCAAGAAGCGCGACGGCGGGCAGCTTAGCGCCGAGGAGCTCGCCGCATTCGCGCAGGCGATGGCGGCCGGGCAGCTGGACAACGCCCAGATCGGGGCCATGGCCATGGCCATTTTCCTGCGGGGTATGCCCCTGGAGGAATGCGCCGCGCTGACCCTGGCCATGCGCGACACCGGCCGGGTCTTCGACTGGCGCGGGGAGGGAGTGCCGGGCCCGGTGCTCGACAAGCACTCCACGGGCGGGGTCGGCGACCTGGTGTCCCTGGTGCTGGGCCCGATGCTGGCGGCCTGCGGAGGCTACCTGCCGATGATTGGCGGACCGGGCCTGGACCATACCGGTGGCACCACGGACAAGCTCGAGTCCATCCCCGGCTACTGCATCCGCCCGGAACACGGGCGGCTGGTGCGCGCCGTCCGGGAAGCCGGGGTCGCCATCATTGGCGCCGGCGAGGACATCGCCCCTGCCGACCGCAAGCTGTACGCGATCCGGGACGTCACGGCGACCGTGGACTGCGTGCCGTTGATCGTGGCTTCGATCCTCTCGAAAAAGCTGGCGGCCGGCAGCGACGCGATGGTGCTGGACGTCAAGCGCGGCAGCGGCGCCCTGCTGCCGGACCCGGAGCGCGGGCGCGAGCTGGCGCAAAACATCGTGGCGACCGCGGCTGCGGCCGGCCTGCCGGTGGTTGCGCTCATGACCGACATGTCGCAGCCGCTCGCCCGCTCGGCGGGCAACGCGATCGAGGTGCGCGAATCGATCGCGATGCTGCGCGGTGAGCCGCCCGAGCCGCGGCTGCTGGAGGTGACGCTCGCCCTCGGCGCCGCGGTCATGAAAAAGGGCGGCCTGGCGGCAGATGAGTCCGGGGCCCGCGCGGCGCTCCTGAAGGCGCTGGCGAGCGGCGCCGCGGCCGAACGCTTTGCACGCATGGTCTCCAGCCTCGGCGGGCCCGCGAACCTGATGGAGCGGCCGGACGCCTACCTGGCGCAGGCGCCGGTGGTCCAGGACGTCCCGGCGCCGCGCGGCGGCTTCATCGTGGCCATCGACACCCGCGCGCTCGGGCTCGCGGTCATCGCGCTCGGCGGCGGACGGACCGCGCCCGGGCAAGTGATCGATCCGGCGGTCGGCCTCGACCGGTTCGCGCCTCTGGGTGCCAGCATTGCGCCGGGCGAACCGATCGCGCGGGTGCATGCGGCTAGCCGCGAGGCCGCGCAGACGGTCGCGCAGTCGGTCGCGCAGGCCTATACCATCGGCGACGTGGCGCCCGCAGCGCCGGTACTGGTGGAACGCATCGCATGAGCACGCCACATATCGGAGCCGCCGCCGGCGCATTCGCCGAACTGGTGCTGCTGCCCGGTGATCCACTGCGCGCACGGCACGTCGCGACGACGCTGCTGCAGGGCGCGACCGAGGTCACCGGCGTGCGCAACATGCTGGGCTACACCGGCGAATGGAAAGGCGCCCGCGTGTCGGTGATGGGTTCCGGGATCGGGATCCCGTCGTCGATGCTGTATGCGACCGAGCTGGTGCGTGACTACGGCGTGCGCCGGCTGGTGCGGGTCGGCACCTGCGGCGCGATCGCCGCCGGCATGCAGCTCGGCGAGGTGGTGCTGGCGCTGGGTGCCGCGACCGACTCGTCGGTGAACCGCCTGCGCTTCAGGGGCTACGATTTCGGCGCGACCGCGAGCTGGGGGATGCTGTCGAAGGTCGCGGCCGCGCGCGGCGCCTCGGCAATGCACGTCGGGCGCGTGTTCTCCAGCGATTTCTTCTATCACCCCGACGGCGACCTTCTCGCGCTGCTGAAGCGCTTCGGGTTCCTGGCGCTCGACATGGAGACCGCAGGCCTCTACGGCGTCGCCGCGGAACTGGGCGCGGAGGCGCTGTCGGTGCTGACCGTCAGCGACCACCTCGACGGCGGCCACCATATGACCGCACAGCAGCGTGAGACCGGGGTCGATGCGATGATCCGGCTGGTGCTCGACGCGCTGCTGGCGTAGCACGCCTCTCCGGAGCCAGGGCCGCGTGCACCACCGTACGCGCAAACACCGGCGTCGGCGCAAACGGCACCGCCTGCCGCATGGTGCGCTCGATGTCGCGCAACAGCGGCGCCTCTTCCTCGCACACCAGCGAGACGGCATGGCCGTCATTGCCGGCGCGCGCGGTGCGGCCGATGCGGTGCACGTAGTCTTCGGGGACATGAGGCAGGTCGTAGTTGACGACCTGCGGCAGCTCCCGGATGTCGAGGCCGCGCGAGGCGACTTCGGTCGCGACCAGCGCGGTCAGCTTGCCGGCCTTGAAGTCCGCAAGCGCGCGGGTCCGTGCCGACTGGCTCTTGTTGCCGTGGATCGCGGCCGAGCGGATCCCGGCACGATCGAGCTGCTCGGCGAGGCGATTGGCGCCGTGCTTGGTGCGGGTGAAGACCAGCGCCTGGGTCCAGCGGCCCTCGCCATTCGCGCCGTTCTCGAACAGGTGCACCAGCAGGTGGCGCTTGTCGTCCCTGGCGACGCGGAAGGCGCGCTGCACGACCCGGTCCACGGTGCTGTTCGGCGGCGTCACCTCCACCTGCGCGGGATGCACCAGGATGCGCGCGGCGAGCGCGCGGATGTCCGGCGTGTAGGTCGCCGAGAACAGCAGGTTCTGCCGCTTCGCCGGCAGCAGCTTGAGAATCCGCCGGATGTCGTGGATGAAGCCCATGTCGAGCATGCGGTCGGCCTCGTCGAGCACCAGGTACTGCACGCCCGAGAGATCCGCGAGCCTGCGCTCCGCGAGGTCGAGCAGTCGGCCCGGCGTCGCCACCAGGATGTCGCAGCCAGCGCGCAGGGCGTCGATCTGCGGCTGCTCGCCCACGCCGCCGAACAGGACGCGCGCGCGCAGTCTCGCGTTCGCGCCATAGACCCGGATGCTCTCCAGGATCTGCGCTGCCAGCTCGCGCGTCGGCGCCAGGATGAGCGCGCGCGGCGCGCGGCCGGCCGGCTCCTGCAGGAGCTGCAGCAGGGGCAGCACGAAGGCGGCGGTCTTGCCGGTACCGGTCTGGGCGCCGGCCAGCAGGTCGCGGCCGGCGAGCACCGGCGGAATCGCCTGCGCCTGGATTGGTGTCGGCAGCGTGTAGCCGTGGGCGGCCACGGCGGAAACCAGCCCGGGCTCTAGCCCGAGGTCATTGAAATTCATGGTAAATCCGGGAAACTGGGAAGGGTTGAGGCGGGCGGACTATACCGGAAAGCGTGCGCGGGGGACATACAATGTTGCGGCAATGGCAACGGTGAGCGCAGTCCCCGCCAGCTTCACGCCCGCGATGCCCGCGCTCGAGCGCGTGCCGCGCGTCGACCAGGTCGGCGTCGAGGAGCGCGTCGCCCGGTTCTGCAGCCGCAGCATCAAGAAAGAGTCGAAGGTGCAGGCGCTGAAGCTCGCGCTCAGCATGATCGACCTCACCACGCTCGAGGGCCAGGACACGCACGGCAAGGTGACCCAGCTCTGCCAGAAGGCGATCCACGTCCACGACTCGATGCCCGGGTTGCCGCACGTGGCCGCGGTCTGCGTCTATCCGACGATGGTGGCCGTGGCGCGCCGCGCGCTCGCCGGGCACGACATCAAGGTGGCATCGGTCGCGACCGCCTTCCCGAGCGGCATGGCGCCGCTCGCCGTGAAGCTCGAGGAGACCCGGATCGCCGTGGGCGAGGGCGCCGACGAGGTCGACATGGTGATCTCGCGCGGCGCATTCCTGGAAGGCAAGTACGCGCTCGTCTTCGACGAGATCGTCGCCGTCAAGGAAGCCTGCGGACCCGCGCACCTCAAGGTGATCCTCGAGACCGGCGAGCTCGGCACGCTCGATCGCGTGCGCCGTGCGAGCGTGCTCGCGATGCATGCCGGCGCGGACTTCATCAAGACCTCGACCGGCAAGGTGCAGCCGGCCGCGACGCTGCCGGTGACGCTGGTCATGCTGCAGGCGATCCGGGACTACTATCATGAGACCGGGCGCCGCGTCGGCATGAAACCGGCGGGCGGCATCGCCAGGGCGAAGCTGGCGCTGCAGTACCTGGTCATGCTGCGCGAGACGCTGGGCCAGGACTGGCTCACGCCGGAACTGTTCCGTTTCGGCGCCAGCAGCCTGGTGAACGACATCCTGATGCAACTCGAGAAACAGGCGACCGGCGCCTACCAGTCGGCCGACTACTTCTCCAGGGACTGAACATGGCCATCCCGGAACCGAAGCTCCGTTTCGACACCGACTGGAAGTACGCGCCTGCGCCCGAGAGCACCGAACACGCCCGCATCGACCGCCAGTACGAACTCTTCATCGGCGGCCAGTTCGTCGCGCCACGCGCGCGGAAATACTTCGACTCGATCAATCCGGCGAACGAAAAGGTGCTGGCCCGGGTCGCCCGCGCCGACCGCCAGGACGTCGATCGCGCGGTTACCGCGGCGCGCCAGGCCCATGCGCGCAGCTGGTCGAAGCTCGCGCCCGCTGCGCGCGGCAAGTATCTGTACCGCATCGCTCGCATGCTGCAGGAGCGCGCCCGCGAGTTCGCGGTCATCGAGTCCCTCGACGGCGGCAAGCCGATCCGCGAGTCGAGGGACGTCGACGTGCCGCTCGCCGCCGCGCACTTCTTCTACTATGCCGGCTGGGCCGACAAGCTCGAGTACGCGTTCCCCGGCAGGCGCGCCTCGCCGCTGGGGGTGGCCGGCCAGATCATCCCGTGGAATTTCCCGCTGCTGATGGCCGCGTGGAAGATCGCCCCGGCGCTCGCCTGCGGCAACACGGTCGTGCTGAAGCCGGCGGAGACCACGCCGCTGACGGCGCTCAAGCTGGCCGAGCTGATGCGCGACGTGGACCTGCCGCCGGGCGTCGTCAACGTCGTCACCGGCGCTGGCGACACCGGCGCCGCGCTGGTGGACCACCCCGGCGTCGACAAGATCGCGTTCACCGGCTCGACCGAGATCGGCAGGCTGATCATGCGGCGGCTCGCCGGCACCGGCAAGCATTACACCCTCGAGCTTGGCGGCAAGGCGGCCAACATCGTCTTCGCGGATGCCGCCATCGACCAGGCCGTGGAGGGGATCGTCAACGGCATCTTCTTCAACCAGGGCCACGTCTGCTGCGCCGGCTCGCGCCTGCTGGTGCAGGAATCGGTGGCTGCGGAGGTGATTGCCAAACTGAAGGAACGGATGGAGACGCTCATCGTCGGCGACCCGCTCGACAAGAACACCGACATCGGCGCGATCAACTCCGCCGCGCAGCTCGAGAAGATCGAGCAGTACCTCGCCATCGGCAAGGCGGAGGGCGGCGAGCTGTACCAGAGCTCCTGCCCGCTGCCGGACACCGGCTACTGGTGCCGGCCGACGCTGTTCAGCGGGGTGGCGCAGTCCAACCGCGTGGTGCAGGAGGAGATCTTCGGGCCGGTGCTCTCGATCCAGACCTTCCGCAGCTTCGAGGAAGCGCTCGACAAGGCCAATAACACGCCCTACGGCCTGTCGGGCGGCGTCTGGACCGACAAGGGCGCGAAGATCTTCAAGATGACGCGGTCGCTGCGCGCCGGCGTCGTGTGGGCGAACACCTTCAACAAGTTCGATCCCAGCGCGCCGTTCGGCGGCTACAAGGAAAGCGGCGTCGGGCGCGAGGGCGGCCTGCACGGCCTGGATGCCTACGTGGAGTTGCGCTGATGGCCCGCCAGAAGGCCGCCCGCGTGCCGGTGGCCAAGACCTACAAGCTCTACATCGACGGCAAGTTCCCGCGCAGCGAATCGGGCCGCTATTACCCGCTGCAGCGCGCGAAAGGCCCGGTGATCGCCAACGTCTGCCGCGCCAGCCGCAAGGATTTCCGCGACGCGGTGGTCGCGGCGCGCGGCGCGCTCGGTGCCTGGGCGGGCAGCAGCGGCTACCTTCGGGGCCAGGTGCTGTACCGCGCGGCGGAGATGCTGGAAGGCAGGGCCGCGCAATTCGCGGCCGAGCTGGTCCTGCAGGGCGTCGCGAAAGCCCGCGCCGCGGCCGAGGTGATGGCGGCGATCGACCGGCTGGTCTACTACGCGGGCTGGGCCGACAAGTACCAGCAGGTATTCAGCACGGTGAATCCGGTCGCCAGCCCGCACTTCAACTTCTCGGTGCTCGAGCCGACCGGGGTGGTCGCAATCATCGCGCCGGAAAAGAGCGGCCTGCTCGGGCTGGTGTCGAACGTGGCGCCGGCGGTCGCCGGGGGCAACAGCTGCGTGGTGCTGGCGTCGCAGTCCCTGCCGCTGTCCGCGATCAGCTTTGCCGAGGTGCTGCAGGCGTCGGACTTCCCCGCCGGCGTGATCAACGTGCTGACGGGATTCCGGGACGAGCTCACCGAACCCTTCGCCTCGCACATGGACGTCAACGCCATCGTCTGCGGCGACGCGGACGCGAAGTCCTCGCGCCGCATCCAGGAACTGGCGGCCGACAACATCAAGCGGGTCGTCTTGCGCGGCGGCCAGGACTGGAATGCCGCGGTGGCCCAGCACCCTTACGCGATCCGCGATACCCAGGAAACCAAGACCACCTGGCACCCGATCGGGGGCTGAGTTACTTCTTCAGGTCCCCGATGACGGACTGAAGCTCCGGCTTGCCCGCCTCGATCTCCTCGAGCGTGAGGCCGACGAGCTCGTGTGGAAACACGATCCAGCGGTCGGTCTCGTGCAGGTAATAGTCCGGCACCAGCGCCGTCTGGTTGTTGCCCGGCTTGTACCACGGCGTCGCGATCCTGACCTTTCCCGGCAGGTTGAGCCGCATCTTGGCCGTCAGCTCGCGCAGCAGCGCCTCGATGCTGTGGCCCGAGTCGAACACGTCATCCACGATCAGCAGCGAATCGCCCGCGTTGGCTTCCTCGATGAGGTAGTGCAGGCCATGGACGCGGATGGTCTTGGCGCGCTGCCCGATGCCGACGTAGGCGGAGGTGCGCACCGCGATGTGGTCGGTCTCGACGCCGACGAAC
>DASTOQ010000037.1:0-9058 GCA_035720205.1 Steroidobacteraceae bacterium
GGGGACTGGATGCATATACAGCTACCCGCTAGGATGCCCGCATGCCGAATGAGGCCGTCAACCTGTACCTTAATGATGAGCAGCGGCTGGCAGCCGCATTCGGGACCGGGCAGCCATCGGGCGGGCGCGCGCTGCTCGTCATCGCGGGCGCGGGCACCGGCAAGACGGCGACGCTCGCGCAGCGTGTGGCGGAGATGGTCGCCACGGGCGTGGATCCGGCGCGCATCCTGCTCCTGACCTTCACGCGCCGCGCGGCGGAGGAAATGACGCGTCGCGCGGCGCGGGTCGCCGCCGGGACGATGCGCGCGCGCGGCGCGCCGGTGCCGGCAGCCCTGCGCCTGCCCTGGTCGGGCACCTTCCACTCGATCGCGAACCGGCTGCTGCGCGAATACGCGCCGAACCTCGGCATCCCGGGAGAATTCAGCGTGCTCGACCGCGGCGACGCGGCGGACCTGCTGGACCTGCTGCGGCACGAGCAGGGCCTGTCCGCGCAGAAGCGCCGCTTCCCGCGCAAGGACACCTGTCTCGCGATCTACTCGCACCGGGTGAACAGCGGCCGCGGGCTGGAGGCGGTACTGGAGCGATCCTTCCCCTGGTGCCGCGAGTGGGAGCAGGAGCTGCGCGGCCTGTTCCGCGGGTACGTGCTGCGCAAGCAGGCGCATGGCCTGCTCGATTACGACGACCTGCTGCTCTACTGGCACGCGCTGATGCAGGAACCGGCGCTGGCGGCAGCCGTGGGCGCGCGCTTCGACCGCGTGCTGGTCGACGAGTACCAGGACGTCAATGGCCTGCAGGCGGACATCGTGCTCGCGCTGAAGCCGGGCGGCGCCGGCGTCACCGTGGTCGGGGACGACGCGCAGTCGATCTACTCGTTTCGCGCCGCATCGGTCGACAACATCCTCGGGTTCCCCGGCCGCTGCGCGCCGCCTGCCGAGGTCATCGCGCTCGAGCGCAACTACCGCTCGACGCAGCCGATCCTGGATGCGGCGAACGCGCTGATCGCCGGCAGCTCGCGCGGCTATCGCAAGGCGCTGGCCGCCGAGCGCGGCGGCGGGAGGCCGCCGCGACTGGTGACGGTGCCGGACGACCGCGGCCAGGCGGACTACGTCATCCGCGCCGTGCTGCGCCGGCGGGAGGAGGGCACGCCGCTCGCGCGCCAGGCCGTGCTGTTCAGGAGCGCGGACCACAGCGACCTGCTGGAGATCGAGCTGCTGCGCGCCAACATCCCCTACGTGAAGTACGGCGGGCTGCGCTTCCTCGAGGCCGCGCACGTCAAGGACCTGCTCGCCATCCTGCGCTGGGCCGACAACCCGAGGAACGGGCTCGCGGCCTTCCGCGTGCTGCAGCTGCTGCCGGGCATGGGGCCGGCGCACGCGGCGCGCGCCTGGCGGCATGTCGGCGATTCCGGCGGCGGACTGGGCGCGCTCGCGTCCTTCGACCCGCCGGCCGCGGCGGCCGCGGCATGGCCGGCGTTCGCGGCGCTGATGGCGGAACTCGCGGGCCCGCAGCCGCGCTGGCCCGCGCAGCTGGCGCGGCTGCGCGCCTGGTACGAGCCGGAGCTCGATCGCCTGTACGACGCCCCCGCGGTGCGCGCGGCCGACCTCGAGATGCTGGAGCGCGTCGCGGCGCAGTACGCGAGCCGCGAGCGCTTCGTCACCGAGCTCACGCTCGATCCGCCGGCCGCGACCGGCGACCACGCCGGGACGCCGCGGGTGGACGAGGACTACCTCGTGCTGTCCACGGTGCATTCGGCCAAGGGCCAGGAATGGGACGCCGTCCACGTGCTGAACGTCACCGACGGCAGCTTCCCGAACGAGTTCGCCACGGGAAGCCAGGACGGCATCGACGAGGAGCGGCGCCTGCTGTACGTGGCAATGACCCGGGCCCGCGACGAGCTGCACCTGATCGAGCCGCAGCGCTACTACGTGACGCGGCAGGCGGCCGACGGCGACCGCCACGTGTACGGTGTGCGCAGCCGGTTCCTCGACCCGCGCGTGCTGGCCCGGCTCGAGTGCGCCGGCTGGCCGCAGGAACCGCAAGCGGACGCGCCCGGGGCGGCGCCGGCCGCGGCCCGGATCGACGCCGGCGCGCGCATGCGCGCGCTCTGGTGAAGGCGGCTAGCCGGCCGGCTTGCGGAACTTCAGCGTCATGCGATCGCTCTCGCCGATGGCGGCGAAGCGCTCGCGGTCGGTGTCGCCGCCGCGATAGGTCGGCGGCAGCGACCACACGCCGTCCGGGTGGTCCTTGGTGTCCTTCGGGTTGGCGTTGATTTCGCTCTGGCCGATCAGCTCGAAGCCGGCGGCGCGGGCGAGCTCGATCGCGTAGTCGGCACGCACGTAGCCGGACTTGGCGCGCGGATCCTGCGGCTGCGACGGGTTGCCGCGATGCTCGACCAGGCCCAGGATGCCGCCGGGCCTGAGCGCGGCATACATCGCGCCGATCATCGCCTCCGCCGCCTCGCGCGCCATCCAGTTGTGCAGGTTGCGGAAGGTCAGGACCATGTCCACGCTGCCGTCCGCCACCGGCTTCAACGCGCCCGGGTGCTGCAGCGCGGTGACCGTCACGCGGTCGTAGAGATCGGGCCGCGACGCGAGTTTTTCCGCGAAGGCCTTGATGCCGTTCTGCATGTACTGGCTGTCGGTCTTCGGGTCGAAGCCCGCGGCGATGTAGCGGCCGCGCTCGCGCAGCACGGGCGCGAGCAGCTCGGTGTACCAGCCGCCGCCGCCGGGCCAGACCTCGAGCACGGTCATGTCCCCGCGCAGGCCGAAGAATGCGAGCGTCTCCTTCGGGTGGCGCCAGGCGTCGCGCGCGCGGTTCGCCGCGGAGCGGTGGTCGCCCGCCAGCACGCGGTCGAGCGTCGCGAGCGTCGCCGCGTCGGTCACGGGGGGCGGCGCGGCCTCGCGCGCGGCGGGGCCGGCGGCGCAGGCGGACGCGAGGAACAGGGTGGCGAGCGCCGGGACGGCGGGGACGCGGATCTGCATGAGGGCCTCCTTTCCGGAGGCGCTCAGCCTGCGCCGTCCGGTTCCAGGTAAGTGTAGCCCGCGAGCTCCGACTCGTAGAAGCGTTTCAGCGCCTGGCCCTCGGCCACCGACAGGCGGCCGTCGCGCATCGCGCGCTCGCAGTCGCGCGCGAAGCGCGGGTACAGCTCGTCGGTGTCGTACTGCATGTAACCGAGCACCGTGCTGGCGGAGTCGCCCTTGACGATCTCCTCGATCCACCAGCCGTGCTCGTCGTCGAGCCGGATGTGCACGACGTGGGTGTCGCCGAACAGGTTGTGCAGGTCGCCGAGCGTCTCCTGGTAGGCGCCGACCAGGAAGGCGGCCAGGAAGTAATCCTCGCCGGGCACCAGCTCGTGCACCTCGAGCGCGCGCTTGGTGTCGCGCGGCGAGACGAAGCGGTCGATCTTGCCGTCCGAGTCGCAGGTGATGTCGGCGAGCACCGCGGTGCGCAGCGGCTTCTCGTCGAGCCGGTGCAGCGGCATGATCGGGAACAGCTGGTCAATGGCCCAGCTGTCCGGCAGCGACTGGAACACCGACATGTTGCAGAAGCAGGTGTCCGACAGCACGCTCTCGAGGTTGTCCAGCTCCTCCGGCACGCGGTTCAGCTTGCGGGTCAGGTCGCGCACGCGGGCGCAGGTTGCCCAGTAGAGCCGCTCGGCAAGGCTGCGCATCTCGATCGTCAGGTAGCCGAGGCTGAACATCTGCTGGGCCTGCTCGCGCGCCTGCTGCGCGTCGTGCCAGCACTCCACCAGCCGGCGCTCGCTGACCGTCGCGTGCGCCTCGTAGAGGTCCGCGACCGGCTGCGGCAGGTGCCCGTCGTCCACGGTCGCGCGTTCCGGCACGCTGAACACGTCGAGGCGCGAGGCGCCCAGCACGTTGAACACGAGCACACTGTGGTGGGCCGCGATCGCGCGCCCGGACTCGCTGACGATGACCGGGTGCGGCAGGCCGCGCGCATTGCAGACGCTGGCGATGCGGTAGACGACGTCGCTCGCGTACTCGCGCAGCGAATAGTTGGTCGAGGACTCGAAGTTGGTGCGCGAACCGTCGTAGTCGACGCCGAGCCCGCCGCCGACGTCGATGTATTCGAGCCCGGCGCCCAGCCGGGCCAGTTCCGCGTAGACCTGCGCGAGCTCGTTGACCGCGTCCTTCACGCGGCGGATGTCGTGCAGCTGCGAGCCCGGATGGCAGTGCACGAGCTTCAGGCAGTCGAGCATGCCGTGCGCGCGCAGCACCTCGACCAGCTCCAGGATCTCGGTGGTGAACAGGCCGAACTTCGAGCGGTCGCCCGCCGACTCGCGCCAGCGGCCCGTGCCCTCGGCGGCGAGCTTCACGCGCACGCCGATCTGCGGGCGCACCTGGTACTTCTCGGCGTGGCGCAGGATGTAGCCGAGCTCGGAGAAGTTCTCGATCACCGGGATGATCGAGCGGCCGAGCTTGGTCGCGAGGATGACGGCCTCGATGTAGCTGTCATCCTTGAAGCCGTTGCAGATGATGAGCCGGCTGGGCGCGTCCTCGGTCATCGCCATGACGGCCAGCAGCTCCGGCTTGCTGCCGCACTCGAGCCCGAAGCCGAGCTCCGCGCTGCCGCGGTAGACCTCCTCGACCACGAGGCGCTGCTGGTTGACCTTGATCGGGAACACCGCGGCGTAGCGGCCCTTGTAGTCGTTCTCGGCGATCGCCGTGGCGAAGGCGCCGTGCAGCGAGCGCAGCCGGTCGCGCAGGATGTCCGAGAAGCGGATCACCATCGGCGCGGTCAGGTCGCGGGCGCCCAGCTGCTGCACCACCTCGAACACGTCGATCTCGCGGCTGTCGTCGCGCGCCGGGCGGCAGACCACGTGCCCGGCGGCGTTGATGCCGAAGTAGCCGCCGCCCCAGTTGCGGACCGCGTACAGGTCGTTGGAGTCCTCGATGCTCCAGGAGGGCCGCGGTGTCACGGAGCCGCGCGTCGGGCTGTCCAACCTGTCAGATCCTGTTCATCGGTCGCAGGGCGCGGACGATACCAGAACCGGCGCGCATGTAAATGCGCGCGCCGCCTCAGGCGGCGCCGCGCGCGACCGGGCGCGACGGGTCGCGGATCCATTCGCTCCACGATCCCGCATACAGCCGCCCGCCGGCGACGCCGGCCGACGCGAGCGCCAGCAGTCCCTGGCAGGCGGTCACGCCCGAGCCGCACATGCAGACGACCTCGCGGCCGCTGGCCACGCCGGCGCGTTCCCGCCACAGCGCCGCGAGCTCATCCGGGGCTCGGAAGCGCCCGTCGGAGCCGAGGTTCTCGAGGTAGGGCAGGTTGACGGCGCCGGGCACGTGGCCCGCGACTGCGTCGAGCGGCTCGACTTCGCCGCGGAAGCGTTCCTCGCCGCGCACGTCCACGAGCGCCGCGCCACGCGCTAGCGCGCGCGGGATCTCGTCCGCCGCGCACAGCAGCTCCGGGCGGGGACGCGCGACGAAGCGCGCGGGCGCCCGCGCGACGGCCTCCTGCGTGACCGGGCGGCCGTCCGCGAGCCAAGCCGCGAAGCCGCCGTCCAGCACGGCGACGGCGTCATGACCGAGCCAGCGCAGCATCCACCACAGCCTGGCGGCGTAGGCGCCGCCGCCGGCATCGTAGGCGACGACCTGCGTGCGGCCGGAGATGCCGAAGCGCGAGAACGTGGCCTCGAGTGCGTCCACCGGCGGGAGCGGGTGGCGGCCGGTCGCGGGCGTCACGCGGGCCGAGAGGTCGTGCTCGAGGTCGGCATGGATGGCGCCGGGAATGTGCCCTTCGCGCCAGGCCCGTGCGCCCGCCATCGGGTCCGCCAGCTCGAAGCGGCAATCGGCCACCAGCCAGTCCGGGTCGGAAAGCCGCCCGGCCAGCGCCTCGGTCGAGATCAGCGTGGTGTATGCCAACCCGCGCCCTTGCGGCGGCTGCAACCCTTTTGCCGCCGGCCGCATCTTAGCGCGTGTTGGATGCCGCAACGCCCGCCGGCGGGCCGGATTCCTGCAGTCCCTCCGCGCCGGACCGGCGGGCGTTGCCGCTCAGCGCCGCAGCGGCAGCCTTCCTGCCACCGCGAAGCCGATGATGGTGATGGCGCTGCCCGCCATGGCCAGCGCCATGTCCTTCTGCCCGTCCCAGATGTCGCCCTGCGTGCCGAGATAGGCCTGCCCGAGGTCGCCGCCGAACACGAGCGCCGCGGCGTACTCGATCAGCTCGTAGATCGTCGAATGCGACACGATGAACAGGAACGGGAACAGCGCCGCCCAGCTCCTCGGGTAGCGTCCGTAGTGAGCGAAGATCTCCACCGCCGCCGGCGTGATGAGCAGGCCGTACAGGAAATGCACCAGGCGGTCGTAGTGATTGCGCGCGAACCCGAGCGTGCCGTCGAGAGAGGCGCCGGTCGCCGCCTGGAACCATTCGTCGTAGGGGACCAGCGAGTAGGTGTAATGCGCGCCGATCGCATGAAACAGGAAGAACACGAACAGGCAGGTGTAGGTGAAGTCGGAGAAGCGCAGCCGCGTCGCGCTCCACGCCAGCAGCGGCACCGCGACCAGCACCAGCATGTTCTCCAGCAGCCAGTCCTGGCGGTACAGCGGATCGATCGCGAGCGCGAGCCAGGCGATGCCGTAGACCGCGAGCAGGGCCAGCGGATAGCGCCACTTCGGGTTCAAATTACGGTACATTCTGCGCCCTGATGACCCAGCACATCGTACACACGCATTTTCCCGGGCGGCTGATATTCATCGGCTTCGGTTCCATCGGCCAGGGCGTCCTGCCGCTGATCCTGCGCCACGTCGGCGGGCTCTCGCCCGACCGCATCACGATCGTCACCGCCGACGACGCCGGGCGGCAGCAGGCCGAGCAGAGCGGGATCAGGTTCCTGAACCACCCGCTCACGCGCGAGAACTTCCGCCACGTCCTCGACCCGCTGGTGGGCCGCGGCGACTTCCTGCTGAACCTGTCGGTGGACGTCTCCAGCATCGCGCTGATCAAGCTCTGCCACGAGAAGGGCGCGTTGTACCTCGACACCTGCATCGAGCCCTGGCCGGGCGGCTACACCGACCCCAACATCCCGGCCAGCCGCCGCACCAATTATGCGCTCCGCGAAGAGGCGCTCGAACTGCGCAAGTCCTGGACCAACGGGCCGACCGCCGTCATCACCCACGGCGCCAACCCGGGCCTCGTCTCCCACTTCGTCAAGCAGGCGCTGCTCAACATCGCCTCGGATACCGGCCACGAGGCCGAGCCGAAGACACGCGACGAGTGGGCGGCGCTGGCGCGCGCGCTGGGCGTGAAGGTGATCCACATCGCCGAGCGCGACACCCAGGTGTCGTCGCAGCCGAAAATGCCGGGCGAGTTCGTGAACACCTGGTCCGTGGACGGATTCGTCAGCGAGGGCAGCCAGCCCGCGGAACTCGGCTGGGGCACGCACGAGCGGCACTTCCCGCGCGACGGGCGCCAGCACGACTTCGGGCGCAAGAGCGCGATCTTCCTGACGCAGCCCGGCTGCGCGACCCGCGTGCGCACCTGGACCCCCGAGGCCGGCCATTTCCACGGATTCCTGGTCACGCACGGTGAGTCGATCTCGATTTCGGACTACCTGACCGTGCGGCAGAACGACCGCGTGCTGTACCGCCCGACCGTGCACTACGCCTACCACCCGTCCGACAACGCGGTGCTGTCGGTGCACGAGTTCTGCGGCCGCAACTTCCAGCTGCAGGACCGCAAGCGGATCATGATGGAGGACATCACCGCCGGCATCGACGAGCTGGGCGTGCTGCTCGCGGGCCACGCGAAAAACGCCTATTGGTACGGCTCGCAGCTCTCGATCGACGAGGCGCGCGAGCTCGCGCCGCACAACAGCGCGACCTCGCTGCAGGTCACGGTGGCGGCGCTGTCCGGCATGATCTGGGCAATCGAGAACCCGGCCATGGGCCTGGTCGAGCCCGACGAGATGGATTTCCGGCGCAACCTCGAGATCTGCATGCCCTACCTGGGCCCGGTGGTCGGCAAGTACAGCGACTGGACGCCGCTCTTCGACCGCGGGCGCCTGTTCCCGGAGGACCTCGACGAGAGTGATCCCTGGCAGTTCAAGAACATCCGCGTGGTGTATTGAGACCTACGGATAGTCGATCGCGACGACGGTGAATGACTGCCGCCCGGCCGGCAGCTCGATTTCGAATTCGTCCCCGATGCGCCTGCCGAGCAGCGCGCGCCCGAGCGGCGAATCCATGCTGATGAATCCGGGCTCGCGGTCGAATTCGTCGGGCCCGACGATTCGGTGGCGCCGAATCGCGCCGCGCCCGGACTCGAGCGTCACCCAGGCGCCGAAGAATGCGCGCGAGCGATCGGCGGGCGGCGCGCTCACGACCTTGAGTCCTTCGAGCCGCTGGCGCAGGAATCGCACGCGCCGGTCGATCTCGCGCAGGCGCCGCTTGCCATAGATGTATTCGGCGTTCTCGGAGCGGTCGCCCATGGCGGCGGCCTCGGCGACGGCGCGGGTCACGGCAGGCCGTTCGCGGTTCCAGAGTTCCTCGAGTTCCGCACGCAGGCGTGCCGCGCCCTCCGGCGTCGAGTACTTGGAGCCCTGGCGGGTTCGCGGACCGGGCCGGTTCACATCGGCGTTTCCATCCTTCAAGCTGCTGAATCATAAGGTTTTTCATCCCGTCTCGGCCAATGCGGGCGAAATGTGGCCCAGATCACGGAGCGCCGACGGCGCGGGCGCTAACGTGCTGGCCGTAATTCCGGTCTACGTCGGAATCCCCTAGCGGACTTCCTTCCCTTCACCGAAAGTCCGCACTTGTGCCCCGGGCCAAAGGTCCGGGGCTTTTTTTCGGCGATTGTGTAGTTGACACACCCACTGTAAAGGAGTACAGTAAGTACATGGAGGCCAATGCCATGTGCGATCTGACCGCCCCGCAGTTCAAGACCGAGGAAGCCGCTAGGGAGCATCTAGAGGCTTTGCGCTGGCCGAATGGTCCGATCTGCCCGCACTGTGGGAATCAGGGGGGCTGGCCGATCAAGGGCAAGACAACCCGTCCTGGCCTCTACAAGTGCGAGTCCTATCCCTGCCGCAAGCAGTTCA
>DASTOQ010000038.1:0-14331 GCA_035720205.1 Steroidobacteraceae bacterium
GAGCGTGGTGCTGCAGTTCGACTTGCGCGTGGACGACGGCACGCCGGCCGGCACCCTGATCATCAACCAGGCGGTGGTCTCGAGCGAAGAGCTGCCCGACCTGCTGACCGACGGCGACGGCAATCCGGCGACCGGACCGGAGCCGACCGTCGTGGTGGTCGGCGAGGTGCAGCAGCTTTCGATCACGAAGACGGTCGCCGTGGTCGGCGGCGGCCCGGCGCTGCCGGGCTCGCAGCTCGAGTACGTGGTCCGCGTCGTCAATATCGCGGGCGTGCCGGCGCACGACATCGTCATCACCGACGACCTCGACGCGCCGCAACCCGGCCAGCTCGCCTATGTCGCCGGATCCGCGACGATGAACGGCTCGACCGCCGGCGTGAGTTTCGCGGGCTCGACCATCACGGCCGGTTACTCGGCGGTCTACGGACCGCTGGAGCCGGGCCAGGCGATCGTGCTGCGTTTCCGGGCGACCCTCGATCCGGGGCTGGCGACCGGCACGACCGTCACGAACATCGGCGTGGTGACCTGGAATGACCCGCCGCAATCCGAGAGCGCGAGCGTCTCGATCGACGTCGGCGGGGTCCCGGGTGTCGGTGTGCTGAACGGTTCGGCCTGGCACGACGCGAACTTCGACGACCTGCAGGACGGCGGCGAGCGTGCGCTCGCCGGCTGGTCGGTCGAACTCTATCGCGACGACCAGCTGATCCACACGACCCTGACCGATGCCGCCGGCGCCTATCGCATCAGCGGCCTTGAGCCCAATGACGCGAATGGCAGCCGCTACGAGCTGCGCTTCCGGGCGCCCGGCGCGGGCGCGGCCACGGCGATGCTGGGACGGACCGACTCGCCGTTCACCGACGGGATGCAGCGCATCACCGACATCGTCGTGACCTCGGGCGCGAATCTGCAGGGATTGAATCTGCCGATCGATCCGAACGGCGTGGTCTACAACTCGGTGTCGCGCACGCCGATCGCGGGTGCGACGCTCTCGCTGCTCGCCGCGGGCAGCGGCGCGCCGGTGCCGGCGTCCTGCTTCGACGACGCGGCCCAGCAGGGCCAGGTCACGCTGGCCGACGGCTACTACAAGTTCGACATGAACTTCAGCGACGCCGCCTGCCCGAGCGGCGGCGACTACCTGATCGGCATCACGGCGCCCCCCGGCAATTTCGTCGCCGGCTATTCGCAGATCATTCCGCCGACCTCGGACGCGACCACCGCGGCGTTCTCGGTGCCGGCCTGTCCGGGCGGCCCGGACGACGCCATCCCGGCCACGGCGCTGTTCTGCGAGGTGCAGCCCTCGGAGTTCGCACCCGCGACATCGGTTCCGGCGCGGACCGCCGGCACCGCCCACCACGTGCACCTGAGGCTCGACGGCAGCCAGGCGCCCGGCTCCAGCCAGATCTTCAATAACCACATCCCGCTCGATCCGGAGCTGAGCGGGGCGCTCGCGATCACGAAGACGACGCCGATGCGCGACGTCACGCGCGGGCAGCTCGTGCCGTACGTCATCACCGTCAACAATGCCGCCGGCCTGCTGCTCACGGACGTCACCATCGTGGACCGTTTCCCGGCGGGCTTCAGCTACGTGGAGGGCTCCGCGCGCCTCGACGGCGCGCCGGTGGAGCCGGTGACCGCCGGCCGCGAGCTGATCTGGGGCGGCCTGACGATGGCGGGGACGGCCCAGCACACCGTGAAGCTCCTGCTCGCCGTGGGCGCCGGCGTCGGCGAGGGCGAGTTCGTGAACCGCGCCCAGGTCGTGCATGGCGTCACCGGCAACGCGATGTCGGGCGAGGCGAGCGCGACCGTGCGCGTCGCGCCCGACCCGACCTTCGACTGCACCGACGTCACGGGCAAGGTGTTCGACGACAGCAACCGCAACGGACTGCAGGACGAGGGCGAGGGCGGCCTGCCCGGCGTGCGCGTAGTGACGGCGCGCGGCCTCGCCGCGACCACGGATCAGTACGGGCGCTACCACATCACCTGCGCGGTCACGCCGGACGAGCACCGCGGCAGCAACTTCGTCGTAAAGCTCGACGACCGCACGCTGCCCAGCGGCTTCCGGTTCTCCGGCGACCAGGTGCAGATCAAGCGCGCCACCCGCGGCAAGGCGTTGCGGTTCAACTTCGGCGCCTCGATCCACCGCGTCGTCGGCTTCGACCTGGCGGACGCGGTCTTCGAGCCCGGCGGGACCGGGATCCGCATCCAGTGGCAAGGGCGCGTCAGCCTGCTGATCGAGGAGCTCATGAAGGCGCCGGCGGTGCTGCGGCTCTCCTATGTTGCCGACGTCGAGGACGCGGCGCTCGTCGAGCAGCGCGTGCAGGCCGTGCAGCAGCAGATCACGGATGCCTGGGAGGCGCTGGACTGCTGCTACAAGCTGACGATCGAGCGCCAGGTCTTCTGGCGTCTCGGGGCCCCGCCCAAGCAGCCGGTCGTACGCGCGCCGGACGGCAGGTGAACGCCATGAACACGCAACGAGTATTGCTGCTGTCACTCGGTTGCCTGTTGTCCGTGTTCGCGCGGGCGCAGTCGGTGAACGAGGTTGCGGTGGGCGAGCCCGTCGAAAGGCATCTTTCCGGGGACCAGACCTTCACGCTCTGGGCCCAGGATCCCGAGGTGCTCAAGCGCGAGCGCGGCGACCGGCTCGAAGTCCGTCAGGTCCCGGGCCAGGAACTGGAGACGGTGAAGCTCAGGAATGTCGTGCCGCCGATCCGCTTCGAGTCGGGCGTGGCGCAGATCCCGCCGGAGTACGTGGCCACGCTGTCCGGGATCCTCGAAGGCATGCGCCACCGCATGAATCTGCGGGTGCACTTCGTCGGGCACGCGGACTCCCAGCCGCTTTCGCCCGCGCTGGCGCGGGTGTTCACGGACAACCTGGGCCTGTCCCGCGAGCGGGCGGGCGAGGTCGCGGAGTACTTCAAGGGCGTGCTGGCGCTGCCGCCCGAGGCGATCTCGTACGAGTGGGCCGGCGACACGCAGCCGATCGCGTCCAACACCAGCGAAGCCGGCCGTGCGCTGAACCGCCGCGTCGAAGTCGAAGTCTGGTACGACGAGCCGGTCGCCGCCCTGCGCGACGAGGAAGTCGTCGTTGCCGACGACATCCGGCGCGTCAAGGTCTGCCGGATGGAAACGGTCTGCAAGCTGCGCTATCGCGACGGCCACTCGCGGCGTGCGCGAGTGCGCAATCTCGTCGCGCCGCTGCGCTACGAGGACGAGACCGCAGCGATCCCGGAACGGTTCACGACCCAGGTCGGCCAGGCGCTGCACAATCTGCGCGATCGACGCAACGTGCAGATCCGCTTCGTCGGCCACACGGACGACGTGCCGTTGAGCGGCCGCAACGAGCGCATCTACGGCGACCACGTCTCGCTCTCGAAATCGCGGGCGCACCGGGTGGCGCTGGCGATCCAGGAGTCGTTCGGACTGCCGGCCGCCGCCATCGAGAGCGACGGCCGCGGCTCATCGCTGCCGCTCGCGTCAAACGACACGGCGCAGGGCCGCGCGCTGAACCGCCGCGTCGAGGTCGAGTTCTGGTACGACGACCCGCTGCAGGAGCTGCCCGACGAGCCGCAGGTCTGCCCCGGCGACGGCGGCGAGGAGATGGTGACGAAGGTCTACGACCCGCCCTGGGGCCGGATCGCCCCGCTCGCGCTCACGAATGGCCAGCCCGTGATTCCGCCCGGCTACACGGCGGACCTGCGCCGGGCGCTGACCGACATCGCCGGCCGCACCAACGCGCGCCTGCGCTTCATCGGCTACACGCGCAACGAGCGCCTCGACCGGCGCACGGCCGCGGTGTATGGCGACGACATCGGCCTCTCCGCGGCGCGCGCGCGGCGGACGATGGAGGCGATCCGGCTGGATCCGTCGCTGTCCGAAGCGCGGGCCGAGCACGAAGGGCGTGGCTACGTCCATTCGGACGACGTCGTCAACGCGGGCTTCATCCAGGGCGAGGAGAGCTTCGTCCGCGTGCAGGTCGTCTACGACGAGCCCGCGCCGCTGGACGACTACGAAGGCGTCGACATCCAGCGCATCACGCAGGAACTCAAGCCCAGGAGCCCGTATGCGCTGAACCTGATGCGCATCACCGTGGACGGCGAGCCGATCGACGATCCGAACCGCAGCTCGGCCGACGTGCAGCGCTGCACCGACGTCGCCCTCGCCGGCGCGGACATCCGTTTCCGCTTCGACAACCTGGAGTCCCGGCCCCGCCTCGGCGTCGCGGCGCATCCGCGGGCCGTGGCCGTCGCGGATACCGGTGACGGGCCGGTCGCATCGCCGGTGCGGTTCCGGATGTACGCCAACTACGACCACTTCATCGAGCGCGCGGAGATCCGGCTCTTCGACCGCGGGCAGCCGGTGACGGCGGCGCCCCTCGCGGTCGTCGATGTCGACCGGGCGGGCTTCGCCGAATGGCAGCCGCCAGCGGAGCGTCTCGAGGGTCCGACGCACGAGCTCCGCTTCGTGCTGCGCGCATACGACGCCCGCGGCAACTTCGACGAAACCGAAGCGCAGCCGCTGTGGCTCTACCACCAGACCGATCGCGACCCGGAGCAGGCGCCGCGCGACACCGCGTCGCCGGCGGACGGCGGCGGCGAGGCGCCGGCCGACCCGCCCGCCGCCCGCGAACTGCTGGCGGCGTACGGCGAAAGCGGCCTGGCGCTGCGGAACATTCCGCTCGGCAGCGGGACGGTCAAGGTCCTGGGCAGCGGCATTCCCGAGAATCACTCGGTCTGGCTCGCCGGCCGCGAGGTGCCGGTCGATGCCAACGGCAATTTCGTGGCGGAAGAGATCCTCCCGACCGGCGCGCATACGGTCGAGGTCGCCGTGCTCGACGAAGCCGGCAACGGCAACCTGTACCTGCGCGATCTCGAGTTCAAGCGCCGGGACCTGTTCTACGTGGGCCTCGCGGACATCACCCTGTCCGAGAACCGCTCGAGCGGCCCGGCCGAGCTGCTGCAGGGCGCGAACGCCCAGCGCGACCTGCAGTCGTCCATGGACGGCCGGCTGGCTTTCTACGTCAACAGCAAGTTCGGCGAGCACTGGCGCGTCACCGCGAGCGCGGACACGCGCGAGGGCCCGGTCGAGGACCTGTTCAGCAATTTCCTGCACAAGTCGCCCGACTCGCTGTTCCGCCGCATCGATCCCGACAACCACTTGCCGACCTTCGGCGATGACGGCACCGTCGAGGAAATGGCCGCCACGATGGGCAAGTTCTACGTCAAGGCCAGCCGTGGCGAGAACTACGCGATGTGGGGCAACTTCTCGGTGGGCTACCTGGGCAACGAGCTCGGTCACGTCGATCGCGGCCTGTACGGGGCCAACGCGCATTACGGCTCGGAGGCCATGACCAGCTTTGGCGAGCGACGCTTCGCGGTCGACGGTTTCGCCGCCGAGCCCGGCACGATGGCGAGCTACGAGCAGTTCAGGGGCACGGGCGGCTCGCTGTACTTCCTGCGCCACCAGGACGTCCTCGGGGGCTCCGAGCGCCTGCGTATCGAGTTGCGCGACAGGGACTCGGGCATCGTCTCGGGCGTCGTCAACCTGCGGCCGGGCCTGGATTACGACATCGACTACCTGCAGGGCCGCGTGCTGCTGTCCGAGCCGCTGTCGTCGACCGGCGGCGAGAATCTGCTGGTGCGCAGCAGCGGCCTCGGCGGCGACGAGGCCTGGCTGGTCGTGCGCTACGAATACACGCCGGGATTCGACGACCTGGATGCGGTCGCCATCGGTGGCCAGGGGCACTACTGGTTCGGCGAACACGTGAAGCTGGGCCTGACCGCCAGCAGCAGTGACGACGGCGGCGCGGACAGCGCCATGAATGCCGCGGATCTGACCTTCCGGATGAGCGACCGGACCTGGCTCAAGCTGCAGGCGGGGACGAGCGAGGGGCTGGTGTCCGGGCTGCAACGGTCCGACGATGGCGGCTTCGGGTTCACCGGGTACGACGACCTGGCATTCGTGACTGCGGACGCCGGCGCCTATCGCGCCGACCTCAGCCTCGGTCTCGCGGATTTCGTCGAGGGGCGGGAGGGCCGCGCGACGCTCTATGTGCAGTCCCTGGAAGCCGGGTACTCGGCGCCGGGCCTGGCGACGATCGCGGACACGGAGAACTTCGGCGGCACGATCTGGGTGCCGGTGACGCAGCGCTTCAGCCTCGGCGCCAAGGGCGACCGGCGCGTCGTCGATCAGGGGCTCGAGAGCACGGCGATCGAGCTGAATGCCGAGTACCGGCTGAGTCACGCATGGAAGCTGGGGACCGGCGTGCGCAGCGACGACCGGACGGACAATTCAGCGGTCATACCCCTGACGCAGGAGCAGGGCGAGCGCACGGATGCCGTCGTGCAGATCGAATACGACCCGCGCACGACCTGGAGCGGGTACGGTTACGTGCAGGAAACGGTCGCCGCCACCGGCGATCGCCAGGACAACGGCCGCGTCGGTGTCGGCGGCTCCTATCGCCTGAGCGAGCGTTTCCGCATCAACGCCGAGGTGTCCGACGGCGACCTCGGATCCGGGGCCCGAATCGGCAGCAACTACCTGCACTCCGAGCGCACCAACCTGTACCTCAACTACTCGCTCGACAACGAGCGCGGCAGCAACGGGCTGTACGCACCGCGCGGCAACCTCGTGTCCGGCGTGAAGCGCCGGCTGTCGGACAGTTCGAGCGTCTACTTCGAGGAGCGCTACCAGGACGGCGGCTCGCTGTCCGGCCTGACCCACGCGATGGGAGTCAGCCTGGCGGCGAGCCAAGGCTGGAATTTCGGCGCCAACGCCGACGTCGGCACCCTGACCGACTCGCTGAGCGGCGCCGCGACCGATCGGATTGCCGGCGGCGTCCGCATTGGCTACGGCATCGCTGACTTCCAGTTCTCGAGCGCCGTGGAATACCGCCTGGACGAGTCGCAGCAGGCCGACGCCACAGTCACCGAAAGGACGACCTGGCTGCTGCGCAACAACGCCCGCTACCAGGTGAATCCGGACTGGCGCATCGTCGCCAAGTTCAACCACGCGCTCAGCGACAGCTCGCTCGGGGAGTTCCACGACGGCGGCTACACCGAGGCGGTGGTCGGCTTCGCGTATCGCCCGGTGCGGCACGACCGGTTCAACGCCTTCGCGAAATACACCTACTTCTACAACATGCCCGCGACGGACCAGGTGACCGGACAGGGCGTGGCGGCGGAGTTCCTGCAGAAGAGCCACGTGGCCGCGCTCGACCTGACTTTCGACCTGACCGACCGTTGGTCCATCGGCGGCAAATATGCGTATCGCATGGGCGAGGTGAGCCTCGACCGCGAGAATCCGGAATTCTTCGACAACGCGGCCCACCTCATCGTGCTGCGGACGGACCTGCGATTCGGCGAGCACTGGGAGGGCCTGCTCGAGACGCGCCTGCTGGAGCTGCCGGACCTCGGTCAGCAGCGCCAGGGCGCCCTGGTCGCCGTGTACCGCTATCTGGGGCGGCACTTCAAGGTCGGCGCGGGCTACAACTTCACGGACTTCTCCGACGACCTGACCGACCTGAGCTATGACCACCAGGGCGCGTTCATCAACATGATCGGCGTGATGTAGGATCGCCGGCGAAGTGGCGGAGAATTCCCGGGCATCGCCGGGAAACCTCTACTCCGTCATGTCGGCTTCGGCCGGCAGGAACAGCGCCGGGTCCACCATGGCGCCGTTCAGCACCACGCCGAAGTGCAGGTGCGCGCCGGTGACGCGGCCGGTGGCGCCCACGTCGCCGATGCGCTCGCCCGCGGCCAGACGCTGGCCCGGCTGCACCAGCACCCGGCTGAGGTGGCAGTACATCGTCACCAGTCCCGCCCCGTGGTCGAGGATGACCGTGTTGCCATTGAAGAAATAGTCGCCGACATCGACCACGGTCGCGGCGGCGGCAGCCAGCACCGGGCTGCCGGCAGGCGCGGCGAAGTCCATGCCGGAATGCGGGCTGCGCGCCTGGTCGTTGAAGAACCGTCGCAGGCCGAAGGAGCTCGAGCGCGGACCCTGCACCGGCTGCAGCAGGCGCAGCGTGCCAGGCGGCGACACCGTGTACGTGGTCAGCGCCCGGCGGATCCGCAGGCGTTCGTCCTCGGCGCGCGCCAGGTCCTGCTTCGACAGGTCGACCTGGGCCGGCGCAACCTTGAGGCGCTGCACGGCGTACTGCTTGGGCGCGACGTCGAAACGGACCCGCGCGGTCCCGCCGGCGCGCCCGACGACCAGCTCGTGACGGCCGGCCGGGGTCGCGAGCGGGATGCCGACGACCGCAAGCCAGCTCCCGGCGTCGCGCAGCACCATCGCACGGGCGCCATCCAGCGTGACGACCGGCTCCGCGTCCGCCGGGCCCTCGAGCGGGATAACCACGACGCCGCCGGGCACCGCCTCGGTGCGCGGCAGTACGCCGGCCAGGTCGCCGGTCACCGCGGCTTCGGTCGCGGCCGGGCCGGCCGCAAGCACGCCGGGCAGCAGCGCGGCGACGGTGGCGATGAATTTCCTGATCCGCGTCATGGGCGGACGGTAGCATTCCGGGACGGACCCGGCCACCTTGTGCCTGCCGCCAGGAGTCCCGCATGCTGACCGTCGCGCTCGCACTCGCCATCACGGCGACCGTGGCCTACCACCTCGTCACCAAGCTCATGCCGGCCGGTGTCCACCCGATCGCGACGCTGTTCGTGGCCTATGTCTTCGGCAGCCTGCTGTGCGCCGGCATCCTGCTCGCGACGCCGTCCGACGCGGGTTTCCGCGGCCACCTGGCGCAGGTCAACTGGACCGCGCCCGCACTCGCGTTCGTCGTCATCGTGATCGATCTCGCATTCATCCTGCTGTACCGCAGCGGCTTCCCGGTGTCGCTGGGCGCGCTGGTGACGCAGGCATCGGCCGCGATCGCGCTGCTCGCGCTGGGGTGGCTCGTCTTCAAGGACCGGCTGACGGCCACGCACCTGGCGGGCATCGTGCTCTGCCTCACCGGGTTGTGGCTGGTGAACCGCGACTGAGGAAACGCGGCCGCACCCGTCCGTGTCGGCGATAATCGCGCGATGCCCTGGCATCGCCTGACGCCGGAACAGGTCCTCGCGAGGCTGCAATCGTCGCCCGCGGGCCTCGACGGCGCGGAGGCCTGCCGGCGCCTCGCGGAACACGGGCCCAATGCCATCGCCGAGGCGGCACCGCGCTCCTGGCTGGCGCTGCTCGGCGCCCAGTTCCTGGACGTGCCGATCCTGGTGCTGCTGGGCGCGGCCCTGATCGCCGGGTTCATCGGCGACCCGATCGACACCATCGTGATCCTCGCGATCGTGGTCCTGAACGCCGTGATCGGCTTCTCCCAGGAGCAGCGCGCGGAGCGCGCGCTGGCGGCGCTGCGGGCGATGACGGCGGCGACCACCGTCGCGCTGCGCGACGGGAAGCCATGCCCGATCGCCGCGGTGGAGCTGGTGCCGGGCGACGTCGTGCTGCTGGAGGCGGGCAGCGTCGTCCCGGCCGACCTGCGCCTGCTCGAGGCCGCGGGCCTCAGGACCAACGAGTCGGCGCTGACCGGCGAATCCGAACCGGTCGACAAGTCGGTGGAGGCGCTCGACCGGCCGGACCTTGCGGTCGCCGAGCGCAGCAACCTGCTGCACAAGGGCACGTTCGTGACCCGCGGCCGCGCCACCGGCGTCGTGGTCGCGACCGGCATGCACACGGAGTTCGGGCGCATCGCGGCGCTGTTGCGCGAGGTGCGCATCGCGCAGACGCCGCTGCAGGCCCGCCTCGCGCGACTCGGGCGGCAGCTGGCGCTCGCGGTCGTGCTGATCTGCGCGATCGTGTTCGCCACCGGCGTGCTGCGCGGCGAGGCCTGGCTCACGATGCTGCTGACGGCGCTCAGCCTCGCGGTCGCGGCGATCCCGGAAGCGCTGCCGGCGGTGGTCACGGTCTCGCTCGCGCTCGGCGCGCGCAGCATGATCGCCCGCCAGGCCCTGATCCGGCGGCTGCCCGCCGTCGAGACGCTCGGTTCGGTGACTTTCATCTGTGCCGACAAGACCGGCACGCTGACGGCGAACCAGCTGCGCGTCGCGGCCTGGTGGTGCAATGGCGAGCGGCGCGAAGGGCCGGGTCGCGGCGGCCCCTGGGAGCCGCTGCTCGAGGCCATGACGCTGAGCCACGACGCGCGGCCGGGCACGAATGGCCGCCTGATCGGCGACCCGCTCGAAACGGCGCTGCTGGCGGCCGCCGGGGCGGCGGGCCTCGAGCGCGAACGAGAGGCGGCCAGGCGTCCGCGCGTCGCCGAAATTCCGTTCGAGGCGCAGCGCAAGTGCATGACGACCGTGCACCGCGAGCCCGGCGGCGGCTACCGCTCGATCACGAAGGGCGCGCCGGAGGTCGTGATCGGGATGTCCGCGCGCGTGCTGATGGCGGACGGGCCGGCCGCGGCCGACCGCGCGCAGCTCGACCTCGCCGCGCGGCGCATGGCCGCGGAGGGGCTGCGCGTCATCGCGATCGCCATGCGCGAGCTGCCCGTCCTGCCGGACCGCGTGGCGCCGGAGGCGCTCGAGCGCGAACTCGACCTGCTCGGCCTGGTCGGGCTGATCGACCCGGCACGGCCGCAAGTCCGCGACGCGATCGAGGACTGCCGCAGCGCCGGCATCGTGCCGGTGATGATCACGGGCGACCATCCGGTCACCGCGCTCGCGATCGCGCGCGAGCTCGGGCTCGCTACCGATGAGGCCTCGGTCATCACCGGCCCGGAGCTGGCGGCGCTGACCCTGGAGGAGTTCGAGCGCCGGGTCGGGGACCTGCGGGTCTATGCCCGTGCCTCGCCGGAGCAGAAGCTCAGGATCGTGGAGGCATTGCAGGAGCGCGGCGAGTGCGTCGCGATGACCGGCGACGGGGTGAACGACGCGCCCGCGCTGCGCGCGGCCGACATCGGGGTGGCGATGGGCGTCGCCGGCACCGACGTGGCGAAGGAGGCGAGCGCGATGGTCCTGCTGGACGACAACTTCGCGAGCGTGGTGCGCGCCGTGCGCGAGGGGCGGCGCATCTACGACAACCTGCGGCGCTTCATCCGCTACCAGCTCACCACCAACTCAGCCGAGATCTGGACCCTGTTCCTGGCGCCCTTCCTCGGACTGCCGGTGCCGCTGCTGCCGATCCAGATCCTGTGGATCAACCTGGTGACCGACGGGCTGCCCGGGCTCGCGCTTGCGGTGGAGCCCGCGGAACGCGGGGTGATGCGCCGGCCGCCGCGCCAGCCGCAGGAAGGCGTCTTTGCGCGCGGCCTGGGCAGGCACGTGATCTGGGTCGGCCTGCTGATGGCCGGGCTGACGCTCGGTGCGCAGTCCTGGTTCGTGCACGACGGGGTGCCGCAGGCGCACTGGCAGACCGTGGCGTTCACCATGCTCTGCTTCGTGCAGCTCGGGCACGTCCTGGCCGTCCGCTCCGAGCGGGAGTCGCTCGCGGCCCTCGGTTTGTGGTCGAATCGTCCACTGCTGGGCGCGGTGGCGCTCGCGGTCGTGCTCCAGTTGGCGATCATCTACCTGCCGGCGCTCAACCGGCTGTTCGGCACGGCGCCGCTTGCGGCCGCCGAGATCGGGCTGACGGTGGCGGGTGCGGTGCTCGTGCTGCTGGCGGTGGAGCTGGAGAAGAAGGTCACGAGGGGACGGGGATGAAGGAGTCGGTATTGCTGTTGCTGACCGGGCATGGCGCCGGGCTGCCGCTGGCGTCGTTCGCGGTCCTCGGGGCGGCGGTGTTCGTCGTCGCCTCGCGGCTGGCGCGCGCGGCCGACGTGATCGCCGAGACGACGGGGCTCGGGCGCGCCTGGATCGGCATGATCCTGCTGGCCGCCGCGACCTCGCTGCCCGAGGTGCTGACCGACGTCAATGCGGCGCTCCTGGACGCACCGGACATCGGCGTCGGCGACCTCATGGGCTCGACGCTGGCGAACATGCTGATCCTGGCGGTGCTCGACCTGGTCTATGCGCGCCGCTACATCCTGCAGTCCGTGGCGGTTCACCATGCGGTGGTCGGGCTGCTCGCGATCGTGCTGACGACCATCGCCGGCGTCGCGATCGCGACCGGCGGTCTGGGCCGCATCGGGTTCATGGGCATCGAGACGCTGGTGATCGCCGCGGTCTACCTGGCCGGCATGCGCATGGTCTTCCTGATGACGCAGGAGGCGCCGGGCGCGATGGTTGCCGCCGTGTCGCGCGAGCCGGGAACCGCGCGGCGCGAGATGCGGGGAGCGATCGGCGCCTTCCTGGCCGCCGGCATCGGACTCGCCATCGTCGCGCCGCTGCTGGTGATTTCCGCCGAGGCCGTGTCGGTCGAGTCGGGCCTGAGCCAGACCTTCGTCGGCACGCTGCTGGTCGGCTTCACGACCTCCTTCCCGGAGATCGCGGCGAGCGTCGCGGCGGTGCGCCTGGGGGCGGTGGATCTCGCGGTCGGCAACATCTTCGGCAGCAATGCCTTCAACATGCTGGTGCTGCCGATGATGGACCTGGCCTACGTCAAGGGCCCGGTGCTCGCCCACGTGTCGTCCGGCCACCAGCTGAGCGCGCTGCTTGCGGTGCTGTGCGTGGCGCTCGGCGTGATGGCGATCCTCGCGCGGCTGCGCGAGCGGGCCGGGCTGGTGCGATTCGGAAGCGTGTTGATCGTCGCCTGCTATGCCGCTGGCGCCTGGCTGCTGGGGAGGGCGTGACATGAAGCGCATCGCTTGCATCGTGGTCGTCGCGGACGCGGGTACGGAGCAGCATGCCCTGGCACGCGCGCAGGAAATTGCGCGCACGACCGGCGCGACCATCGAACTGGTGGCGTTCGCCTATGACTCGGCCGTCGCCGACAACCCGCGGCTGGCCGCGAGGGATCGCCGGCTGGCGACGCAGCGCCTGGTCGAAGAGCGCAGGAAGGCCCTCGGGCGCCACGTGCGGGAGGGCGGCGGGCATGTCTCGCTGCGCGTCGTCTGGACCCGGCGCCTGGCGGAGTGGCTGTGCGCGAACGTGGAGCCGCTCGGCGGCGACCTGGTCGTCAAGACCAATCACCCGAGCGGCCGCCCGTGGTACCTGCCGAGCGACTGGTACCTGATGCGCGAACTGTCCGTGCCGCTGCTGCTCGTCAATGCGGACGCGCCGCGCGGCGGCAGGGGCGCAGTGGCCGCGCTCAACGCGGCTGCGCGCTCGGCGCGCGCCCGCGCGATCGACCGCAACGTGCTGGCCGCCGCGGGCTGGTGGACCCGGACGTTCGGCGGGCCGGCGCATGCGGCCTACGTGCACGAGGTGCCGCCGCTGCCGCTGGACCTCGGGATCGTGGAACGGCGCGCCTACCTGCGCCGGCAGGAACGCATCGCGCGCGAGAGACTCGCCTCGCGGCTGCGCGCGCGCCCGCGCGGCGTGGCCTTCCGGGGGCATGCGGTGCTCGGTCGGCCAGGGCGCGTGCTTCCGAAGCTGGTGCGGACGCTGCGGCCTGCGGTGACCGTCATGGGCACGGCGGCACGCACCGGACTGCCGCGCTTCTTCGTCGGCAGCACGGCCGAAGCGGTGATCCCGGCGCTCGGCACCGACGTGCTGGTCGTCAAGCCGGGCGGCCGCCGCTGAGGTCCTGCTTGACGCCGGCGCTGCGCGACAGGGCACAACGGCTGCTGGCCCGCTGGCGCGAGGCGGGGGGCGACCCGGATCGGCTTCCGCCCTCGATGGCGGCCGACCTCGACCGGGTGTTCGCCTGCAGCGAATTCGTCGCGGAAGCGGCGATCCGGGAGCCTGCATTGCTTGCGGACCTGTCGCAGCGCGGCGGTCCCGGGCGCCCGCGCGCAGCCGCGGAGATCGCGCAGCTCGCGCTGGCGCTCGCGGGAGAAAGCGACGAGGCGTCGTTCATGGACGCGCTGCGCCGGCTGCGCCGGCGCGAGATGGCGCGCATCGCCTGGCGCGACCTGACCGGCGCGGCGCCCGTGGAAGCGGTGCTGCGCGAGCTGTCGGACCTCGCCGACGCCGCGATCCGGGCGGCACTGGCCTTCGCCGCCGCCTCGCTCGAGCCCCGCTACGGCAGCGCGCGCTCGCCGGCGGGGGGGCCGCAGGAACTCGTGGTGCTCGCGATGGGCAAGCTGGGCGGGCGCGAACTCAACTTCTCGTCCGACGTCGACCTGGTCTTCCTCTACCCGGAAGCCGGCGAGACCGTCGGCCACAGACCGGTGTCGAACGAGGAGTACTTCACGCGCCTCGGCCAGGCGCTGATCCGCCTGCTCGACGCGCGCACGGCCGAGGGCTTCGTGTTCCGGGTGGACATGCGACTGCGGCCGCTCGGCGAGCCCGGGCCCCTGGCGATGAACTTCGGCGCGTTCGAAGACTACCTGCAGCAGCACGGCCGCGACTGGGAGCGCTA
>DASTOQ010000039.1:0-3210 GCA_035720205.1 Steroidobacteraceae bacterium
TTCAGCCAGTGCAGCAGGAACTTGCGGCCGCGATTGGTCACGTCATAGAGGATCTTGCCGTTGCCCGCTCCGGGCGCGCTGGGGCGCAGGATGAAGACGTCCATGTCGTACTCGACCAGGCCGTCGGCATTGCGCGGCGCCTTGTCCAGGTTGACGATGGCGGCGTTCTGCGGGTCGTCGGGATCGAGCACGCCGTGCGCGACGCCCCGGACCCGGACGTAGGACCCATGCTCGCCGAAGGCGGCGCCTTGCGCGAACGGTTCGATGGCGTCGACCCGGAACTCGACGACGCGCGCCTCCGCGGACAGCGCCAGGATCGCCACCACTCCCGCAACTGGTGCCACAGCCAGTTGTTTCATTTTGCGCCTCCCCGACGGCCACCGCTCCGCCGGCCGCCGCTTCCCAGGATGCCCGCGAAGTTGGTTCAGCTCCCGACACGGGAGATCATGGGCGACGCGCCCATGCGATGCAACCGCGAGTATGGCCGAGACGCCACGGTGCACTGATCGGGGCGTGCCACCGCGTTCCGTCCCTGCACGGCTTCGGCCAATATCGGCGGTCGTGGGCTCGCGTGCTCGGCTCGACCGCGCGTCGCGATCTTGATAGCGTGACGCCGGCTGCGCATATGCGCGTAGCGGCAGGAGGAGGGCGGCGTGGCGCTTGCTGAGGTCAGCCTCGACGACAAGTACACCAGGGATTCCGGCCGGATCTATCTGACCGGGATCCAGGCGCTTGTGCGCCTGCCGATGCTGCAGCGGGCGCGCGACCTCGCGGCCGGCCACGATACGGCCGGCTACATCAGCGGCTACCGCGGCTCGCCGCTCGGCGGCCTCGATCAGCAGCTCATGGCCGCGCGGCGCTTTCTCGAGCAGCACCACGTGGTGTTCCAGCCGGGCGTCAACGAGGACCTCGCCGCGACCGCGCTGTGGGGCACGCAGCAGGCCGGCCTGCACGGCGAGAGCCGCTACGACGGCGTGTTCGGCATGTGGTACGGCAAAGGGCCCGGGGTCGATCGTACCGGCGACGCCTTCCGCCACGCCAACCTTGCGGGCACCGCGGCGCAGGGCGGGGTGCTCGTGTGCATGGGCGACGACCACACCTGCGAATCGTCGACCACGGCGCACCAAAGCGAGTTCGCGCTCCTCGACGCCATGATCCCGGTCGTGAACCCGGCCGGCGTCGCCGAGCTTTTGGAGTATGGCCTGCTCGGCTTCGCGCTGTCCCGCTACAGCGGCTGCTGGGTCGGCTTGAAGTGCGTGCACGACACCGTCAACACCGCGGCCTCGATCGAGCTGGCCGCTGCGCGCGCGGCCGTCCGAATGCCGGAGGAGTTCGAGCTGCCGCCCGGCGGCCTCAATATTCGCTGGCCGGACACGCCGCTCGCCCAGGAGGAGCGGCTGCACCGCTTCAAGCTGGAGGCGGTGCGCGCGTTCGCCCGCGCGAACGCCTTTGACCGGCTGGTGTTCGACAGCCGGGGCGCGCGCCTCGGCGTCGTGTCCACCGGCAAGTCGTACCTGGATCTCCGCCAGGCGCTTGCCGATCTCGGCATCGACCCGGAATTGGCCTCGCGCCTGGGGCTGCGCGTGCTCAAGCTGGGCCTGGTCTGGCCGCTTGAGCCCGAGCGCATGCGCGCGTTCGCCGACGGACTCGAGCAGATCATCGTGGTCGAGGAGAAGCGCGCCCTGATCGAGACCCAGCTCAAGGAGCTGCTGTACCGGCGCGCGAACGCCCCGCGGATCGTGGGCAAGCAGGACGAGCACGGCGCCCCGCTGTTCCCCTCGCACGGCGCACTCTCCAGCAATCAGATCGCGCTCGCGCTCGCCGAGCGCATCCTCAGGCTTGATCCGGACGATAGCGTCGCCACGCACCTTGCCGAGCTGCGCCGGCGTCACGACGCCGAGCAGGGCCTCGCCAGCCCGATCCTGCGCACGCCGTACTTCTGCTCCGGCTGCCCGCACAACACCTCGACCCGCGTGCCCGACGGCAGCATCGCGCGCGCCGGGATCGGCTGCCACTACATGGCGCAGTGGATGGACCGCTCGAACATGGGCTACACCCAGATGGGCGGCGAAGGCGCCAACTGGGTCGGCGAGGCCCCGTTCTCGACCCGCGCCCACGTCTTCCAGAACCTCGGCGACGGCACCTATTTCCATTCCGGCAGCCTCGGCATCCGCGCCGCAGTGGCCGCTGGCGTCAACATCACGTTCAAGATCCTCTTCAACGACGCGGTCGCGATGACCGGCGGCCAGCAGGTCGACGGCCCGCTGTCGGTGCCGCAGATCACGCGTGAGGTCATGGCCGAGGGCGCCAAGCGCGTGGTCGTGGTCACCGACGATCCCGACAAGTACCCGCTGAACGCGGGGTTTGCCCCCGGCGTGACCATTCGGCATCGCGACGAGCTCGACGAGGTGCAGCGCGAGCTGCGCGAGTTCGAAGGCACCACCGTGCTGGTCTACGATCAGACCTGCGCCGCCGAGAAGCGACGCCGGCGCAAGCGCGGCACCATGGCCGATCCGCCCCGGCGCGTGGTGATCAACGAGCTGGTGTGCGAGGGCTGCGGCGACTGCGGCCTCGCCTCGAACTGCGTGTCCATCGTGCCGGTCGAGACCGAGTTCGGGCGCAAGCGCCAGATCGACCAGTCGAGCTGCAACAAGGACTATTCCTGCCTGAAGGGCTTCTGCCCGAGCTTCGTCACCGTCGAAGGCGCGGCGTTGCGCAAGCCCCGCCCCGCGGCGGCGGACGACGATCCGAACGATCTGCCCGAGCCGGAGCTGCCGGTCCTTGCCGAGAGCTATGGCATCGTGGTCGGCGGGGTCGGCGGCACCGGCGTCGTGACCATCGGCCAGCTGCTCGGCATGGCGGCGCATCTCGAGGGCAAAGGCGCGGCCGTGCTCGAGATGACCGGGCTCGCCCAGAAGGGCGGCGCCGTGATGAGCCATCTGCGCATCGCGCCGCGCCCGCAGGACATCCAGACGGTGCGCATCGCGCCCGGCGGCGCGCGCCTGCTGCTGGGGTGCGATCTGGTGGTCGCTGGCGGCAAGGAGGCGCTGCTCACCCTCGCGCCGGGCGGCGGCCACGCGGTGGTGAACGCCCACGAGATGATGACCGGCGACTTCACCCGCAACGCCGACTTCAGCCTGCCGGCCGAGGCGCTCAAGCGCGCGATCGTCAAAGTGGCCGGGGAGCGGGCGACCATTGTCGAAGGCACGC
>DASTOQ010000040.1:0-12641 GCA_035720205.1 Steroidobacteraceae bacterium
TCGCCGACGCGCTGTGAGCGCGCGGCCCCGGGCCGCTGGTCCCGACGCGGCGAACCAGCCGCCTCCCTACGAGGGCCGCAACCTCTTTGACTGCGACGCTGCGCTCCGCGCCGGCGTAGCGGCTTTCGGCGCGGCCTGGACGGAGGATACGCTGCGCGCATTCGGCGCCATCGCCGGCGGTGCGGAGGCGCGCGCACTGGCCCGCGACGCAAACCGCCACCCTCCGGAGCTGCTGACCCACGACCGCTACGGCGAGCGCGCAGATGCCGTCGAGTTTCATCCCGCCTACCACGCGCTGATGGCGCTCGGCTGCGAGGCGGGCGTGCACTCGAGCCCCTGGGCGGAGCCACGCCCCGGCGCGCAGGTCGCACGTGCGGCCATGTACCTGCTGTTCGGCCAGCTCGAGAACGGCACGCAATGCCCGCTGACGATGACATTCGCCGCGACGCCGGTCCTGGCGCAGCACGCGGCGTCGCTGCCGGCGCTCGCCGGCGACTGGCTGCCGCGCATCCATGCCCGCACCTATGACCGGCGCTTCCTGCCAGTCGCGCAGAAGCGGGGCGTGACCATCGGCATGGGCATGACCGAAAGGCAGGGCGGCTCCGATGTGCGCACCAACAGCACGCAGGCCGCGCCCCTCGGCCGGGGCGGGCCCGGCTCGGCGTACCGCCTCGACGGCGAGAAATGGTTCTTCTCCGCGCCCATGTGCGACGCCTTCCTGGTTCTCGCGCAGGCGCCGGGCGGCCTTTCCTGCTTCTTCCTGCCGCGCTTCCTGCCGGACGGCTCGAAGAACGCGATCCGCCTGCTGCGGCTGAAGGACAAGCTGGGCAACCGCTCGAACGCCAGCGGCGAGGTCGAGTTCGCCGATGCGACGGCCTGGCTGCTCGGCGATGAGGGCCGCGGCGTGCCGGTCATCCTGGAGATGGTGAGCTACACGCGCCTGGACTGCGTGATCGGCAGCGCCGCGCTCATGCGCGAGGCGCTGGCGCAGGCGATCCACCACGCGCGCCACCGGCGGGCGTTCGGGCAGCGGCTTGTCGCGCACGCGCTGATGCAGAACGTGCTCGCGGATCTTGCGCTCGAGTCGGAAGCGGCGACGATGCTCGCGCTGCGGCTGGCGCATGCCTATGACGGGGAGGGCGCCGGCGAGGTTGCGCTGCGCCGGCTGCTGACCCCCGCGGCGAAGTTCTGGGTGTGCAAGCGGGCCTGCGCGTTCGCGCAGGAGGCGATGGAAGTGCTGGGCGGCAACGGCTACGTGGAGGAATCGCCCATGCCGCGGCTCTATCGTGAGGCACCGGTGAACTCGATCTGGGAGGGATCGGGCAACGTCATGTGCCTCGACCTGCTCCGCGCCCTCGGTCGCGACCGCAGCGGGATCGCGGCGCTGGAGGCGGAGCTGTCGCCGGCGCGCGGCCGCGACCCCGCATTCGACGCGTTCGCGCTGCGCCTGATCGCGGAACTTCCGGCCGCCGCCGCGGATGAAGCGGGCGCGCGCAGCCTCGCGGCACGGCTGGTGCTGGCAGTGCAGGCGGCGCTGCTGCTGCGGTATGCGCCCCCGGAGACGGCGGCCGCTTTCTGCGCCTCGCGCCTGGCCGGCGCCGACGGCCGGGTATTCGGCGCCGTCGGCGGCGTCCAGGCCTGCGAGGCGATCATCGCCCGGGCGCTCGCCGACTGAGGCCGGCGCACCCGCGACGACGCGGGCTAATTCTCCGCCTTCGACTTGCGCCGCATGTCGGCGCTGTGGGCGCGCTTGTAGCTCTGGATGTCCTTGAAGCGGCCCTTCTTGTCGCGCACGGCGTAGAGCTTCTTGCCGGAGCTGCTGCGGTGCGTGGTTCTTTTCGCTTTCGCCATCGTGAACTCCTCCTGCCTCAGGAAGACTTGCCCATGCTCTTCTTGATGAAGCCGATGATCGCGAGCAGCACCGCGCCGCCCACGCCGCCGCCGGCGACGCTCGAGACGATCGAACCGACGTCCATGGTGCCGCCTTCGCCCCCGCCCATGCCGAGCATGCCGAGGAGCTGGCCGCCGATGCCGCCGCCGAGGATACCGACGATGGAGTTGCCGACGGTGCCGAGGCTCAGGTTCTTGAGCGCGGCGCCCGCGACGTTGCCGCCGACTGCGCCGCTTGCGAGCTGGATCAACAGGCTTGTGACGTCCATGGTTCCCCCTTGTTCCGGTTGTCATGCCCCGGATGAAACCCGGGGCGCGGGGTCACGGTAGCACGAGTTGCCTGCAGGGCGGCGCGCTAGAATTACGTACATGGCGGGCAGGATGGCGCGGCATCAGGTGCTCCTCGGGACGCTGGTCTTCGGCCTGCTCTGGAACATTCTCGGCTGGCTCGGCAACAACTTGCTGCTCGGCGAGGCCTGGGACGCGGTGGGCGAGCGGCTGGTCCCCTCCTTTGCCGCGCCGTGGAACGGCCTGGTGCGCGAGCTCGTGTCGCTCGCTTCCGATTTCATCTATGCCTTCGCCTTCGTCTGGCTGTTCGCCCGGATGCAGGACCGGACGACGCGATCGGCGATCGGGCTGGTGCTGGTCATCTGGCTGGCGGGCGCCGCGACGACCTATCTCGCGATCGTCAACTCAGGCTTCCTGCCGCTCTCGATCGCGCTGCAGACCGGGATGCTCGCGCTGGTCATCTTCGTGGTCACGGCGCCTCTCCTGCCGTGGGCGCTGCGGCGGGTGGAAAAACACCCCGCCAGCCCGTAACATCCCGATCCGCTCGCCGCGGCCGAGGGCCGCATTCCGGAGACCGCCCCCATGCAATCTGACCTCGCCGGCAGGACGCTGATCGTCGCCGCCGCGCTCGCCTTGCTCTCGGCGCCCGCGCTCGCGGACGGCGATCCCGCGCGCGGCCAGAAGCTCGCCTACACCTGCATGGGCTGCCACGGGATCGCGCATTACAAGAACGCCTATCCCAAGTATTCGGTGCCAAAGCTGGGCGGCCAGAGCGCGGACTACATCGCCGCCGCGCTCGCAAGCTACCAGGCCGGCGCGCGCTGGCACCCGACCATGACCGGCCTCGCAAGCTCGCTGTCGGAGCAGGACCGCGCGGACCTCGGGGCGTATTTCGCGGGCTTCGCTTCGCTGAAGCCGGCCGCAAAGCCGGCCGGCACGGCGCCCGCGGCGGCGGCGGCCTGCGCGGCCTGCCATGGCGCGGACGGGGTCGGCACGCTGCCGGAGAATCCCACGCTCGCCGGCCAGCACGCGGACTATCTCGCGCAGGCGCTGAACGATTACCGCAGCGGCAGGCGCAAGAACCCCATCATGGGCACGTTCGCGGCGCAGCTCACGAAGGAAGACATCGCGGCCATTACGGCCTATTTCGCGAGGCAACCCGGCCTCACTACGCCGAAGCTGGACTGAGACGGTGGCGGACATCACGATCACGCGCGAGCTGACGGCGTCGAAGGGGCGCTACGTCGGCCGCATCGCCGGCGTGGAGGGCGAGGCGGAGTTGACTTTCTCGCGCGCAAATCCCCAGCTCGTGATCGCCGATCACACGGGCGCGCCGGACTCGATGCGCGGCATGGGCGCGGCCAAGGCCCTGGTCGAACGGTTGGTCGCCGACGCGCGCGCCGAGGGCTTCAAGATCATGCCGCTCTGCCCCTTCGTGAAGGCGCAGTTCGACCGCAATCCGGACTGGTCCGACCTTCGCGGATAAAGGGGACGCATCCCCTTTATTTCAGCTTTTCGAGGAACAGCGCCACCGCCCACTGGTAATAGTCGATGTTGTCGCGCCTGGCGAAGCCGTGGCCCTCGTTGAGCCCGAGCAAATACCAGACCTCGCCGCCGTTCGCGCGGATCTTCGCCACCATCTGCTCCGACTCCGTGACCGGCACGCGCGGATCGTTCTGGCCCTGCACGATGAGCATGGGCTTCCCGATCTTCCCGGCGTTGTTGAGCGGCGAGATACGCTCGAAGAACGCGCGCATCGCGGGATCGCGCTCGTCGCCGTACTCCGGCCTGCGCAGGTCGCGCCGGTACTCGGCGGTACTCTCGAGGAAGGTGACAAAGTTGCTGATGCCGACGATGTCGATGCCGCCGCGCAGCCGGTCGTTGTAGTGCGTCATCGACGCCAGCACCATGTAGCCGCCATAGGAGCCGCCGATCACCACCACGCGCGAGGCATCGAGGTCCGGCTGCGTCGCGATCCAGTCGAGCAGCGCGCCGATGTCGCGCACCGAGTCCTCGCGCTTCATGCCGTTGTCGAGCGCGACATAATTCTTGCCGTAGCCGGTGGAGCCGCGCACGTTCGGCGCGATCACGGCGTAGCCGAGCTCGCCCACCCACTGCTGCGTCGCGATGCTGAAGATGGGGCGCGACTGCGCCTCCGGCCCGCCGTGGATGTTGATCAGCACCGGGTGCGGACCCGGGCCTGCCGGCTTGTACACCCAGGCCGGGATCTGGCGCGGCCTGCGCCCGTCCTTGTCGAAGGTCGGGAATCGCACCAGGGAAGGCGCCGCGAATCGCGCCGCGTCGAGCGGGCCCAGCTCGCTCCGGGTCCAGCGCAGCAGCTCGCCGTCCGCCGGCGAGTACGTCCAGACGTCGAACGGCGCGGCCGGCGTCTGCAGGCTGAACGCAAGCCGTTGCCCCCGCGGCTCGAACTCGATGTCGCCGATGACGCCGAATGGCAGCGACGGCGGCGCAAGATCCCTGCCGCTTCGCAGGTCGCGCAGCCGCAGGCGGCCGGCGCCGTCCTCGTTGATGACCCAGGCGAGGTAGCGCCCGTCGCGCGAGATCGCGAGATCTTCCACGTCCCAGGGGGCATCGGCGCCGAGCGCCGTGACCTTGCCGGTAGCGAGATCGAAATGGCGCAGCGTCTGGAACTCGCTGCCGAGGTCGGAGGTGAAATAGACGCCGGCGCCATCGTGCGCGAAGACGGCATTGAAGCGCGCCGCCTTCGCCGGCGACGGCTCGATTTCCCTCAGCTTGCGGCTCTCCAGGTCGTAGACGTAGCCATAGGTCTCGTTGACGGAGACGAAGCGCGCGATCAGCAGCGACTTGCCATCGGGCGACCATTCCGCGACGTTCCACCCGGTCTCGGCGGCCTCGTACACCAGCTCGGGCGCGCGCCGGTCGAGCGGGTCATCCACGTAGATGTCCGAATTCGTGCCGGTGCGCGCGGTCCAGGTGAACGCGACCCTGGTGCCGTCCGGCGACCAGACCGGGCCGCCCGCGCGGCCGCGGCCGTCGGTCAGGCGGACGGGCACGCCGGCTGTCGGATCCAGGTATTCGAGCTGGAAGTTCTCGTTGCCCCCGGCGTCGCGCAGATAGGCAATGCCCTTGCGCGCCCCGGTCGGCGACCATGCGCCGTTCCCGATCGGTTCCTCGAAGAACGTGATCTGCCGGCGCGCGCCCATCGGCCGTTCGACGAGGTGCAGCTGGGCCGCGTTGCCGAAGCGCGTGGAGATGGTGAGGTGTCCCTCGGCGGTCCAGCCCGCGAGCGTCGCCTGCCGCGTATTCTGATAGCGGCGCATGCGCTCGATGAGTTCCGCCGGGATCTCGGGGATCCCTTCGATCACGAGGTTGCCCCGGGTGATGCGTTCGACCTCCGCGGCGGCGGGAAGAACCAGCAGGGTGGCGGCGAGCAGGACGGGCAGGCGGGTCATCGGCGTCTCCGGTCCGGAATGGGTGTCAGACGCCATTTTGGCACTGCCGAAACGGTGTCTGACACCTTTTCCGCATCAAGGGGACGCGTCCATTTACCGATAAATGGACGCGTCCCCTTTATGATGGGCCCATGCAGGGCCTCGCCGCCAGGCTCACCGACTTTGCCGCCGGGATCACGGCCATCGACGCCGACTACGTGCGCCCGCGGCTCGCGGCTTCGCACCTGGTCGTGGACGGCGGCCGGGCCGCATTCGTGGATACCGGGACGACGCTCTCGCTGCCGAATCTCCTGGGAGCCCTGCAGGCGAAAGGCGTGGATCCCGCCGACGTGGACTGGGTGCTGACGACCCACGTGCACCTCGACCACGCTGGCGGCGCCGGCGCCCTGATGCGCGAGCTGCCGAACGCCCGCTGCGCGGTGCACCCGCGCGGCGCGCGCCACCTGGCCGAGCCGTCGAAACTGATCGCCGGCTCGATCGCGGTCTATGGCGAGGAGCGCTACCACGCCCTCTACGGCGACATCGTGCCCATCCCGGAAGAGCGCCTGTTCGTCCCGGAGGACGGCTCGCGCATCACGCTCGGCGGACGCACGCTGGAACTCATCCACACGCCCGGGCATGCGCTGCATCACTACTGCATCGTGGACCTCGACCACCGCCTCATCTTCTCCGGCGACACCTTCGGCATTTCGTACCGCGACTTCGACGTGCACGGCCGGGAGTTCATCATGCCGACCACGACGCCGGTGCACTTCGACCCGGACGCGCTCTGCGCCTCGGTGGACCGGCTCATGTCCCGCAAACCGCAGAAGATCTATCTCACCCACTACTCGGAAGTGCGCGACCTCGAGCGGCTCGCGCGCGAAATGAAAGACCGCGTGCAGGCCTTTGCGGACCTCGGCCGCCGGTTCCGCTCGGCGCCGGACCGCTCTGCGAAGCTGCGCAAGGGCATGTACGCGATGCTGTCGCGCTGGCTCGACGAGCACGGCTTCGCGGACGACGACGCGAAGCGGCACTGGCTGCTGGACGACGACGTCGAGCTCAACTGCCAGGGCCTCGAGGTCTGGCTGGACCGCGCATGAGGCCGGCGCGCGCATGAAGCCCTTCAAGGCATTCCGTATCCACGAGCGCGACGGCAAGGTCGCCGCCGGGTTCGAATCGCTGCGGCTCGAGGATCTCACGCCGGGCGAGGTCGTGATCCGCGTGCGCTACTCGAGCATCAACTACAAGGACGCGCTCGCGGCCACCGGCGCCGGCAGGATCCTGCGCAAGTACCCGCTGAACGGCGGCATCGACCTGGCGGGCGAGGTCGAGAGCTCCGCCGATGCGCGCTACGAGCCGGGCCAGGCGGTGCTGGTGACGGGTTGCGGGCTGTCGGAGAGCGTGGACGGCGGCTACGCCGAGTACGCGCGCGTGGCGGGCGACTCCGTGATCCGGCTGCCGCAGGGCATGGACCTTGCACAGGCGATGGCGCTCGGCACCGCCGGCTTCACCGCGGCGCTCGCGATCCACCGCATGGAGCACAACGGCCAGGCGCCGTCGAGGGGCCCGGTGGTCGTGACCGGCGCCTCGGGCGGCGTCGGCTCGATCGCCGTGGACCTGCTCGCGGGACGCGGCTACGAGGTGGTCGCGGTCAGCGGCAAGCCGGAAGCGGATGAATTCCTCAAGGCGCTGGGCGCGGCGAAGATCCTGCGCCGCCAGGACATCGACCCCGGCAAGCGGCCGATGGAAGCCGCGCGCTGGGCGGGGGCGATCGACAACGTCGGCGGGGATCTCCTGACCTGGCTTACGCGCACCGTGGATTTCTGGGGCAACATCGCCTCCATCGGCCTTGCCGGCAGCCCGAAGCTCGAGACCACCGTGCTGCCCTTCATCCTGCGCGGCATCAACCTGCTCGGCATCAACTCCTCCGCGACGCCGCGCGACCTGCGCCTCGCGGTGTGGAAGCGGCTCGCTTCCGACCTGCGTCCGCGCCATTTCGACCGGATCGTCACGCGCACGATCGCCTTCGACGACCTGCCGGGCGCGTTCGACGGCTACCTGAAGGGCGCCGTGCTGGGACGCACGGTCGTAGAGATCGGCTGACATGGGCGGCGACGCGCTGAAGGCCCGCCTGCTCGCGGGCGCGCAGGAAATGGGCGTGGCGCTCGACGGCGCGCAGGCGGAGGCGATGCTGCGCCTGGCGTCGGAGTTGCGCGAGTGGAACAAGCGCATCAACCTGACCGCAATCACCGGCCCGGCTGACATGGTGGACAAGCACCTGCTCGATTCCCTCTCGGTGCAGCCGCTCCTGCACGGGAAGCGGATCGCGGACATCGGCACCGGCGCCGGCTTCCCGGGATTGCCGCTCGCGATCGTGAACCCGCGGCGCTCCTTCACGCTGATCGAGGCGACGGGCAAGAAGTGCCTGTTCGTGCGCCATTCGGTCGAGCTGCTCGGCATCGGGAACGTCGAGGTCATCCAGGCGCGCGCCGAGAGCTGGAAGCCGAGGGCACTGTTCGACTGCGTCATCGCCCGCGCGCTCGGCAAGCTCGCGGACTTCGTGCGGGTCGCCGGGCATCTCTGCGCGCGGGATGGCAGGATGCTCGCCATGAAAGGCCGACACCCGACCGCCGAGATGCACGCGCTGCCCGCCGGCTGGCGCGTGCTCGGCTTGCACGACCTGCGCGTGCCGGGACTCGCGGCCGAGCGCTGCGTGGTGGAGATCGGCCGTGCAGGATGAGCTGCCCCAGGCCGCGGTGCCGCGCCCGATGCGGCGCATCATCGCGGTCGCCAACCAGAAGGGCGGCGTCGGCAAGACGACGACGGCGGTCAACCTCGCGGCCTCGCTCGCGGTGACGAAGCGCCGCGTATTGCTGGTCGACCTCGATCCGCAGGGCAACGCGACCATGGGCTGCGGCGTGGACAAGCGCCTGCTCGAGCGCTCGGCGACCGACGTGCTGATGGGCGACTGCGCCGCGGCGGATGCAATCGTGCCGGTCGAGCAAGGCGGCTTCGATCTGCTGCCGTCGAACCAGGACCTGACCGCGGCGGAGGTCCGCCTGCTGACAATGCTGGCCGGGCGCGAGCACCGGCTGGAGAGGGCGCTCGAGCCGGTGCGCGACCGCTACGAGCTCGTCATCATCGATTGCCCGCCGGCGCTGAACATCCTCACCGTCAACGCGCTGACGGCGGCGGATTCCGTGCTGATCCCGATGCAGTGCGAGTACTACGCGCTCGAGGGGCTGACGGGCCTGATCAGCACGATCGAGCAGATCCGCGATTCGGTGAATCCGAAGCTGCAGGTCGAGGGAATCCTCCGCACGATGTTCGACCCGCGCAACAACCTGGCGAACGACGTCTCCGCACAGCTCATCGAGCACTTCGGCGACAAGGTGTTCCGCACCATCATTCCGCGCAACGTGCGCCTGGCCGAGGCGCCGTCGTTCGGCGTGCCCGCGATGTTCCACGACAAGGACTCGCGCGGCGCGCTCGCCTACCTCGCCCTCGCCGGCGAAATGATCCGCCGCACCGAGGACACATAAAGGGGACGCGTCCCTTTTAAATGGGGACGCATCCCAATTAAGCGGCACGCCTGCTCGCCGCCCACGACGGATTCGCTGCGAAGTTAATTGGGATGCGTCCCCATTTATTTATTCGTCCCGGAAGTGGGATAGGGGTTGATGGGGTCGTCCCGCGGATGGGATGTCCGATTCCTGGCGGACACCAGGCGTCCGGTCTCGAGAGAAGAATAAACTAAACGCAATCATAGGCTTACGATAAATTCAAACCGATTGGCACGGTCCTTGCTCTATCTGGGTCAGGAAGCGGCGAAGCGCCGCCAATGACGGAAGACGAGGAGACAGCCATGACAACCCTGTACACGCGTTACACCCGGACGATCGCCGCGGCGCTGGCTTCGGTCGTCATCGTCGGGCTCACCGGCCTGACGCTGGACCGCGGCCACGAGGGCGCGCTGCCGAAGGGCACCATCGAAGTGGGCGAGCCGCAGGCGCTCTCGATCGGCGACCTGGTCGTCGCCACGCTGCCGGCCGTCGTGGTCATCGGCAGCCGCGACGTGATGCTGGCCGACACCGACGCGAACGATGCCGGCGCGCAGGGCTGAGGCGCCCGCGGCGGTGGACCGCGGCGACGGCCCTGCCGACGTCCAGTGGGCGCGCGCGCTCGGCGCCGTGGTCCTCGGCCTGCTGCTCGCTGGCGCTGCCGTGCGCGACGTCATCTGCGCCCCCAACCTGCGCACCGTCGCCCCGGAGTTCCGCGCCCTGTCCGGCGTCCCCTCGCTCGTGATCCGCACGTTGACCGGAGATTTCTGAGATGGATCGTCCGCGCATCAAGCAGAAGTTCGACTTCAAGCGCAACAAGCTCGCCTGGGTTGTCGGCGGGTTCATCGCGCTGTCGGGCGTCGCTTTCGGCATCGCGCGGCTCGAACCCGGCGCTCCCTCGGTCGCGCGCGAGCAGCTCTATCTCGACGAGGTGAAGGAAGGCACGCTGGAGCGCAAGGTGCGCGGCCCGGGCGTGCTGCAGCCGCGCGAGGCGCGCTGGCTGTCCACGAGGGTGGACGCCCGCGTGGACCGCGTGCTGGTGCGCGCCGGCGAGACGGTCGAGCCCGACACCGTCATCGTCCAGCTCTCGAATCCCGAAGTGCAGCGCTCGGCCGACGCCGCCGCGCTCGAGGTCGCGGCCGCGCGCGCCGAGTATGCCGCGGCCCGGCTCGAGCTCGAATCGCAGCGCCTCGATCGCCGCTCGTCCCTTGCCGAGGCCCGCGCCACGGCGGAATCCGCGCGGCTGCAGGCCGAGGCCGAGCGCCGCGCCCACGAGACCGGCGCCGTGTCGCAGCTCCAGTTTTCCCGCTCGAGGATCCTCGCCGAGCAGCTCGGCGAGCGCGCCAAGATCGAGGAACAGCGCCTGGTCGCGCTCGATTCCGCCGTGAACGCCCAGCTCGAGGCGCGCCTCGCCCGCCTGCGCCAGCTCGAGCGCGCGCTCGAAGAGCGCCGGCTCGCGGCGGACTCGCTCTCCGTCACGGCCGGCATCTCGGGCGTGGTGCAGAGCGTGCCCGTGCAGGAAGGCCAGCAGCTCGCCCCGGGCGCGAATGTCGCCCGCGTCGCCAAGCCCGACACACTGTACGCGGAACTGCGCATCCCCGAACTCGATGCGCGCGACCTGGCCGCGGGCCTGCCGGCCACCATCGACATGCGCGACCGCATCGTGCGCGGGCGCGTGGTGCGCGTGGACCCGGCGGTCACGGCCGGCGCGGTGCGGGTCGAGATCGACTTCGACGAGGCGCTGCCCACCCAGGCGCGCGCTGACCTGTCCGTGGACGGGACCATCGCGATCGAGACGCTGAGAAACGTGCGCTTCGTCGGCCGCCCGGTCGGCGCGCAGTCCGAGTCCGAGACCACCGTGTTCCGCGCGAAGCCGGGCGACCGCGTCGCCGAGCGCGTGCCGGTGAAGTTCGGGAAGGCGTCCGTGAACCAGATCGTCGTGCTCCAGGGCCTGGAGCCCGGCGACATCGTGGCGCTCGCGGACACCACGCAGTGGTCCGGCAAGGACCGCCTGGTCATCGATTAACCGCCAGCAATGGTGTCAGACACCTTTCAGGGAGCGACAATGCAGGAACCCGCCATGATCCATCTCGACGGCGTCACCAAGGTGTTCTACACCGACGACCTCGAGACCCACGCCCTCGACGGCATCCACCTGGAAGTCCGGAAGGGCGAGTTCCTGTCCATCTCCGGGCCTTCGGGCTGCGGCAAGTCCACGCTGCTCGCGATTCTCGGCCTGCTCGACATGCCGACCGACGGCAAGTACACGCTCGCCGGCGACGACGTGACCACGCTCGCGCCCGCCGCGCGCGCCAAGGTGCGCAACGAGAAGATCGGCTTCATCTTCCAGGCGTTCAACCTGATCGGCGACCTGACAGTGCTGCAGAACGTCGAGCTGCCGCTGACCTATCGCGAGGGCATGTCGTCCGACGAGCGCCGCAAGGCCGCCATGCATGCGCTCGAGCGCGTCGGCATGTCGCACCGCGTGAACCACCACCCCTCGCAGCTCTCGGGCGGCCAGCAGCAGCGCGTGGCGGTGGCCCGCGCGCTCGCCGGCAAGCCGTCGATCCTGCTGGCCGACGAGCCGACCGGCAACCTGGACTCGCGCAACGGCGAGGCGGTGATGAACCTGCTGCGCGAGCTGCACCGCGAGGGCTCGACGATCTGCATGGTCACGCACGACCCGCGCTACGCGGACTTCGCCGACCGCCAGATCAGGCTGTTCGACGGGCGCGTGGTGGACGAGAACACGTTGATCGACCTGTCGGCGCGCCGCGCGGCGAAGGCCTGAGGGGAACCCGATGCGCGCATTCTTCGAGGAACTGAAGGCGGCGATCACCGGCCTCGGCCGTGCGCCGGCATTCACGGCGCTCGCCGTCGGCGTGCTGGGCCTCGGCCTCGGCGCCGTGATCTTCATGTTCGGCGTGGCGAACACGCTGATGCTGAAGCCGGCGCCGTATCCGCAAGGCGAACGCCTTTACACGATCGTCACGCTCGGCGCCCAGGGCCCGGACGACTACGACGATGCGATGAAGCCCCAGGACTACCTGCTGATCCGCGAAGCGCAGACGCAGTTCGAGGCCATCGGCGCGATGTATCAGGGCACCGCGTACCTTACGGGCGACGGCCAAGCCGAGCGCTACGACGGCGGCTTCTCCGATGGCTACGTATTCGACGTTGCGGGCGTCGCACCGCTGCTCGGGCGCGTGATCCTGCCGCACGACACGATCGCAGGCGCGGCGCCGGTCGTGGTTCTCAGTCACCGCCTGTGGTCCGAGCGCTTCAACGCCGACCCGGAGATCATCGGTCGCATCGTCCGCGTCAACGGCCGTTCCTCCGAAGTGATCGGCGTGATGCCGGAGGGATACACGTTTCCGGCCACTGCCTCACTTTGGGTCGCCAACCAGCAGGACCCGGCGCGCATGACGCGTCAGGACATCGTGGACGTGGCTGTCTATGGCCGCCTGCGTGCGGACGGGCGCCTGGA
>DASTOQ010000041.1:0-19065 GCA_035720205.1 Steroidobacteraceae bacterium
TCCATGTCGAACTCGCAGGCACACTGGCGCCTGGAAACGGACGCAGACGGCGTCGCGTGGCTCACGCTCGACCAGCAGGGCGCGGGCGCCAATACGCTGGGCAGCGCAGTCATGCGCGAGCTCAACGAGCGGCTGGCGGAAGTCGAGTCGGGCAGGCTGCGGGCGCTGGTGATCCGCTCCGCCAAGGACAGCGGTTTCATTGCCGGCGCGGACATCACCGAGTTCACCGGACTCACCGATTTCGAGCAGGCCTACCGCCTGGTGCGGACCGGCCAGCAGGTATTCGACCGCATCGAGGCGCTGCCGATGCCGACGGCGGCTGCGATTCACGGCTTCGCCCTCGGCGGCGGACTCGAGCTTGCGCTCGCCTGCGATTACCGCATCGGCGCGGACGACGGCCGGCTCAACCTCGGCCTGCCCGAGGTCATGCTCGGGATCCACCCCGGCTTTGGCGGCACGGTGCGCGCGCCGCGGATCATCGGCGCGCCGGCGGCGCTCGACCTGATGCTGACCGGCAGGTCGCTGCGCGGCGAAGCGGCCCTCAAGGCAGGGCTGATCGACCGCCTGGTGCCGCGCGACAGACTGGACGCGGCCGCCAGGGAGATTGCGCTGGCCGCGCCGGCGCGCCGGCGCGCCTCGTTCGGGCAGCGGGTGCTGGCGTGGCCGGGGGTCCGCTCCGTCGTCGCGTCGCAGACGCGCAAGCAGGTCGCGCGGCGCGCCAACCCGGCGCACTACCCCGCTCCCTACGCGATCGTCGACCTGTTCGCGCGCCACGGAGCCGCCGGCGCGGCGGCCTACGAGGCCGAAGCCCGCTCGATCGCGAAGTTGTTCCTGTCCGAACAGTCGCGCAACCTGGTGCGCGTGTTCTTCCTGCAGAACCGGCTCAAGGGCCTGGGCGGAAAGAGCGCGCGCAAGTTCGGCCATGTGCACGTCGTGGGCGCCGGCGTCATGGGCGGCGACATCGCCGCCTGGTGCGCCTCGCGCGGGCTGACCGTGACACTGCAGGACCGCGAGATGAAGTACGTGGAGCCTGCGCTGAAGCGTGCGCAGGAGTTCTTCGGGAAGCGCGCGCGCGACCCGGCCAAGGCCGCCGAGATGGCCGCCCGGCTCAGCGCGGACCTGGACGGCGCGGGAGTGCCGCGCGCCGACATCGTGATCGAGGCGATCTTCGAGAATGCCGACGCGAAGCGCGGCCTCTACGCGAAGCTCGAGCCTCGCATGCAGCCCGGCGCGCTGCTTGCGACCAACACGTCCAGCATCGTGCTCGAGGAGCTCGCGCAGGGGCTGGCCGATCCCGGGCGGCTGTTCGGCCTGCATTTCTTCAATCCGGTCGCCAAGATGATGCTGGTCGAGATCATCCGCTCGAAGCTGACGCGCCCGGAGATCATCGAAGACGCGCTGGCCTTCACGCGCAAGCTCGACAAACTGCCCCTGCCCTGCCGGAGCTCGCCGGGTTTCGTCGTCAACCGGATCCTGATGCCGTACATGACCGAAGCGATGCTGGCCGCCGACGAGGGCGTGCCACTCGCGCTCATCGACCGGACCGCCGTGAAGTTCGGCATGCCGATGGGCCCGATCGAGCTCGCCGACACCGTCGGGCTGGACGTCGCGGCCCACGTCGGCAGGATCCTCGCCGACGCCTTCGGCATGCCGGTGCCGAAGGGCACGGCGGAGTTGCTCGCCAACGGCCACCTGGGCCGCAAGAGCGGGCGTGGCTATTACGAATGGCGCGATGGCAAGCCGCTCAAGCCCGAGGCCCAGGACCGGGCCCCGGACGACCTTGAGGACCGGCTGGTGCTGCAGTACCTCAACGAGGCGGTCGCCTGCCTGCGCGAGGGCGTGATTGAGGACGCCGACCTGCTGGACGCCGGCATGATCTTCGGCACCGGGTTCGCGCCGTTCCGCGGCGGCCCGCTGCACTATGCGCGGGCCCGCGGCGCCGCGGCCATCGTCGCGCGACTCGAGCGGCTCGCCGCGCAACACGGGCCGCGCTTCAGGCCCGACGCGGGCTGGGCCGCACTCGGCGCGGCCCGCTGATTGCTATGCTAGCGGCAATGAGCAGCCCGATGGACGCATCGACGCCCGTGGACAGCCCTCATGGATGAGCAGAAGCCCGTCGACATGGAGATCCTGAAGGGCTTCAGCCCGCTCGACGGGCTCAAACGCGAGAATCTCCACGCGCTCGCCCGCAAGACGCGGCTCCAGGAACTCGATTCCGGCCGCGTGCTGTTCAAGGAGGGCGAGTCCGACCGGCGCACCATCTACCTCGTGAGCGGCGAGGTCGAGTTGCGCGTCGGCGACCGCACCGTGTCGCTGCTGCGCGCCGGCACGCCCGAGGCCCGCATCGCGGTCGGGCCGGGCCAGCCGCGGCGGTTCACCGCCCGCGCCCTGTCCGACATCACCTTCATCTCGATGGACTCGGACCTGCTCGACGTCCTGATCACCTGGGACCAGACCGGCTCCTACGAGGTCAGCGAGATTTCGGGCGAGGCGGCCGCGGACGCTGACGACTGGATGACCGTGCTGTTGCAGACCAAGGCCTTCCACCGGATCCCGCCGGCGAACCTGCAGGCGTTGTTCATGCGCATGCAGCACGTGGCCTGCAAGGCCGGCGAGACGATCATCAAGCAGGGGGCCGAAGGCGACTATTTCTACGTCATCACCAAGGGCACGGCGGTCGTCACGCGCGAGACGCCGATGAACCGCGACGGGCTCAAGCTCGCGGAGCTGGGCGTCGGCGAGTCCTTCGGCGAGGAGGCGCTGATCTCGGACGGCAAGCGCAACGCCACCATCACGATGCTGACCGACGGAGCGCTGGTCCGGCTCGGCAAGGACGACTTCAAGGAGCTGCTCAACGAGCCGCTGCTGCACTGGGTGGACCTGGAGCATGCGCGCGAGCTGATCACGCGCGGCGCGCGCTGGCTGGACGTGCGCCTGCCGTCGGAGTTCGAGGCCTTCCACCTGGACGGGGCGATCAGCGTGCCGCTCTACTTCATCCGGCTGAAGGTGAAGACGCTCGACCCCAAGGTACCCTACGTGGTGGTCTGCGATACCGGACGGCGCAGCTCGGCCGCTGCGTTCCTGCTGTCGGAGCGCGGATTCGACGCCTACTGCCTGCAGGGCGGCCTCGCGGGCAACCGGCTCGGCCCGGAATGAACGTTAAAGGGGACGCATCCCTTTATCGGCCGCCGATAAAGGGATGCGTCCCCTTTAACGTTTACATCGTGTGGGTGGCCTTGTCGCCGCCGAGCGCGCCGGCGAGGTAGGACTCGATCTTCTTATGCGTGGTGCCGCGGTCCTGCTCGCTGAACTGCACGCCGATGCCGGCGGTGCGCTTGCCCTGCGCGCCTTTGGGCGTCAGCCAGATCACGCGGCCCGCGACCGGCAGCTTCTCCTCCTCGCCCATCAGGTTCAGCAGCATGAAGACCTCGTCGCCGAGCCGGTAGCTGCTGTTGGTCGGGATGAACAAGCCGCCATTCTTCACGAACGGCATGTAGGCGAGGTACAGCGCGCTCTTGTCCTTGATCGTGAGCGTCAGCAGCCCTGGTTTCGTCGACGGCGCCCGCATCTTCACCCCGATCACTCCTGCACCCTCTGGGTCCCCTGCGCGAGGAACGCTGCCACCGAAACGAGGAGCCCCTCGAACAGGAGCTGCGTGTTCAAGGAACCGCCCGCCAGCCGGCGCGCCTCGCGCATCCGGTCCAGCAGCCGGTAACCCGATCGTATCTTCATGTCGCGCTCCGGACCCCGCAACCATGGTAATCGATTATTGTTAACCCCATCACTAGACAGGCCCGCGGCCTTCAACTCACCCGCAAGCCACGACTCCAGCCACAGCAGCCGGGCAGCCGGCGCCTGGTCCGCCCAGTCCCTGGCGCGGGCGACGAGCTCGGCGGCCGCCCCGGCCCCTCCCGCGAGGGCCTCCCGCATCTCGCGATCGAGGTCCTCGAGTCCCATGGCCGCATACTCGGCGGCGAGGAACGGCGCGCCGTTTGCGAGCGCGAGTAGCGCCTCCCAGCCCTGCCTGGGCTCCTGCTGCGCCAGCCAGGCCAGCGCCTCCACGCGCGTGGCGGGTGGCACGCGCAGGCGCGTGCAGCGGCTGGCAACCGTGCGCGGGATCCGGTCCGCGCGGCTGGTCGCGAGCACCAGGTAGGTGTCGTCCGCCGGCTCCTCCAGCGTCTTCAGCAGCGCATTGAACGAATGGACGTTCATGGCCTCGGCCGGATCCACGAGCGCCACCTTGGCGCCACCGCGGTAACTGCGCATCGACAATTGCCCGGTGAGCGAGCGCAGCTGCCCGATCGCAATCTCCTTCTTGCCCGGCGCCACGCGCAGCCAGGCGAAATCCGGGTGGGTACCGGCCGCGAACAGGCCACAGTCGGCGCATGTCCCGCAATGCCCCGCGTCCTGGCCCCGGCACAGCAGGTCGGCGGCGAGCTGCAATCCGAGCTCGGCCTGGCCGCCTCCGGGCGCACCGACCAGCAGCAAGCCGTGCGGCACGCGCGCCTGCGACTGCATGCGGCGCAGGCGATCCGCGAGCGGCGCCAGCCAGGGCGCCCGGGCCCGCGCGAGACCCGGCGCCACCGCCGGCGGCGGCGCTTCCAGTTCCTGATCGGCATCCGTCTCGGTCATCGGCGTCAGGTACCGGCGGCCGGAAAGGCCGCGTCGATGGCGCGCGCAATCGCATCCGCCACGGCGCCCTCGTCCACCGCGGCGTCGATCACGCGCACGCGGCCCGGCTCGGCCGCCGCGATCGCGAGGTAGCGCCGGCGCACCCGCTCGAAGAACGCGCCACCCTCGGACTCGAACCGGTCGGCGCGGCCGCCGCGCCCGGCGAGCCGCGCCATCGCGACGCGCGGTTCCACGTCCAGCAGCAGCGTCAGGTCCGGCAGCAGGCGCGGATGCGCGATGCGCGCCAGCTGGCGGATCCAGGCGTCGTTCATGCCGCTGCCGCCGCCCTGGTAGGCCAGCGTCGCATCCGTGAACCGGTCGCAGAGCACCCAGCGGCCGCGGCGCAGGGCGGGCCGGATGACGTTCGCGACGTGGTTGGCGCGCGCCGCGAAGATCAGCAGCAGCTCCGTGGACTGGTCCACGGGTCCGTCCTGCGGCTCGAGCACGAGCCGGCGCAGCTGCTCGGCGAGCGGCGTGCCGCCGGGTTCGCGCGTGACCACCGGATCGAGGCCGCGCGCGCGCAGGTGGGCGGCGGCGCGCGCGATCTGCGTGGATTTGCCGACGCCCTCCGTGCCTTCGAACGTGATGAAGCGGCCGCGCATCCGGAAGGTCTCCCGTCGTGTGGCTAGGCGCCGCCGCCGCGCAGGTTGGCAAGGTGGCGCTGCACGTTCGCATTGTGCGCGACCAGGGTCTTGGCGAAGAAGTGCCGGCCGTCGCCGAGCCCGGTCGCCACGAAATACAGCGCATCGGTCCTGGCCGGGCGCACCGCGGCCTCGAGCGCGTCGCGCCCGGGCAGCGCGATCGGCGTGGGCGGCAGGCCGGCGCGTGTGTAGGTGTTGTAGGGCGTGTCCGCGAGCAGGTCGCGCCGGCGCAGGTTGCCGTCGAAGGCGTCGCCCATGCCATAGATCACGGTGGGATCGGTCTGCAGCCGCATGCCCTTGCGCAGCCGGTTGACGAAGACGCCCGAGATCAGCCCGCGCTCGTCCGGCGCGCCGGTTTCCTTTTCGATCAGCGAGGCGAGGATCAGTGCCTGGTAGGGCGACTCCAGCGGCAGCCTGGCGTCGCGGTTCGCCCAGGCGGTGGCCAGCGCATTCTCCATGCGCGCGTGCGCCTGCAGCAGGATGGCGCCGTCGCTGGTGCCGCGCGGAAAATGATAGGTATCGGGGAAAAACAGGCCTTCGGGATGGCGTTCGCCGAGGCCGAGGCGCTTCGTCAACTCGGCCACGGCTACCCCCGCCAGCTCCGTCCTGACCGCAGGATGCGACTGGATGGCGGCCAGCGCCTGCCGGAATGTCCAGCCCTCCGGGATGGTGACGGCGTAGAGCCGCACGCGCCCGGCGACGAACTGTTCGAGCAGGCCGGCGGGCGTCGTCCCCGGCTGCAGTTCATACTCGCCCGCCTTGATCCTGGTGGCGAGTCCTTCGCGCCGGGCGTGACGCACCCAGGCGCCGGCCTGCGCGAGCAGGCCTTGCCGATCGAGGGAAGCCGCGACGGCCGAGAGCGAAGCGCCTTCCGGTACTTCGAAGACGACAGTGTCCCGCAGCGCTTCGATCGGTTGTTCGAGCCAGGTCCGCTCCTGCTGGCGCCAGGCGAACCACGCTCCCGCCGCCAGCAGCGCGACCAGCAGCGCAAGGCCGGTGCGCCACTTCATTGCCGTTCCAGCCAGGCGTTGAATGCAGCCACGCGCCCGTCGGCCGACAGGCGCCGGCCATCGAGCTCGCGCACCGGCCAGGCGCCGATCAGCGCGTTGGTCAGGAACAGGCCCTCGGCCCCGCGGACCTCGCACTCGCTCACCGCACGCTCCACGACCGTCTCGCCCCGTTCCTGCGCCCAGGCGCGAAACGCCCGGCGCATCACGCCCGCGACGCCGCAGGCATCGAGCGCGGGCGTCACGAGGCGCCCCGCGGTGACGACGAACAGATTGGCCTGCGTCGCGCTGATCACTTTGCCACCATGGTCCATCAGGAGTCCCTCGGCAACCTCGGGGTCGTCCCACTCGGCGCGCGCCAGGACCTGCTCGAGGCGGTTGAGGTGCTTGATGCCCGCGAGAAGCGGGTTGCGGCCCAGGCGCGTACTGCACCAGCGCAGGCGCACGCCCTGGCTCCGGCTGGCCGGGTCCTGCTGCGGCCAGGCCGCGCCGGCCACGATTCTCAGCGGGCGCGGGTTCCGGGGTGGCCGATAGCCGCGCTCCCCGGCGCCGCGCGTGATCACGATGCGCACCACGCCCCGGCCCAGCGGCCAGGCGCGCGCCACCTCCTCCCGCAGCAGGCCGGCATCCGGCAGCGGAATCCCGAGGCGCCCGGCGCCCTGCGCCAGGCGCTCGAAGTGCCAGCCGAAGAACCGCGCCCGGCCGTCCTTCACGGCCAGCGTCTCGAACAGGCCGTCGCCATAGTTCAGCCCGCGGTCGGCCGGATCGATCGCGCCGTCCTCGCGGCCGTCCACCAGCACGACCATCAGTCCGGCCTCCCGAGCGCGCGCAACATGCCCCGCGCCTTGGCGCGTGTTTCTTCCAGTTCCCGTTCCGGCACCGAGTCCGCGACGATGCCGGCGCCCGCCTGCCATTCGATCCGGCCGCCGCGCACCGTCATCGTGCGGATCAGGATATTGAGATCGAGGCTGCCGTCCGCGGCCAGATAGCCCATGGCGCCGGTATACGCCCCGCGGCCGCGGCCTTCGAGTTCCCCGATCAGCTGCAGGCAGCGGACCTTGGGGCAGCCGGTGATGGTCCCGCCCGGGAACAGGGCGCGGATGACCGCGCCCGGCGTGGCGTCCTCGCGCAGGCGCCCGGCGACGTTCGACACGATGTGGTGCACGTGGGCGTAGCTCTCGACCGCCATGAATTCGTCCACGTGGACCGAGCCCGCCTCGCAGACGCGCCCCAGGTCGTTGCGCTCGAGGTCGATCAGCATCACGTGCTCGGCGCGCTCCTTGGCACTGCCCGTCATGGCCGCGATCGCCTCCGCATCCGCGCCCGCCCGCGGGCGCGTGCCGGCGATCGGCCGCGTGTCGATCTCCCGTCCGCGCACGCGCACCAGCCGCTCGGGCGAGCTCGAGAGGATCGCCAGGTCCTCGAGCTGCGCGATGCCGGCGAACGCGCCGGGATTGGACTTGCGCAGGCGCGCGTAGAGCGCCGGCGCGGCGACACCCTCTGGCAGCGCCGCACGCCAGCGGCGCGCGAGATTGGCCTGGTAGATGTCGCCGGCGGCGATGTGCCCGAGCGCACGGCGGCAGGCCGCAAGGTAAAGTTCCGGGTCGTCCTCCGCGACCGCCGGCGCCGACCAGTCCTCGGGTTCTGGCAAGGGCGCGCATGCATTCCAGTCTTCGCACAAGCGCTCGAGTTCCGCCCCGGCGCCGGCCTCGGCCAGCGCGCACACCCGCCCCGACTCGTGGTCCAGCCACAACGCCGCCTGCATGCGCCAGGCCATGGCGACGACCGGCAGCGGCGACGGCGGCAGGCGCAGCGTCGGCTCGATCTCCCCGGCCAGTTCGTATCCCAGGTACAGGAACCACCCTCCGGCGAACGGACCGGAGGCGGGCAGCACAGGATGGGCGGTCGCACGCCACCATTGGTCGAGGCGCTCGCAGAACCGCCCGCCCCGGCCAGGGCCGACGAGGCCGCCCACGGCGTCCAGCACGAGTCGCTGGCCAGGCGCCCCCAGCAGCAGGCTGTGGCGCGCGAGCGGCGTGCCGGTCGCCGCGCTGTCGAGGAACGCCGGATAGCGCGCGGGCGCCGACGCGTGCAGCGCGAGCATGCGCGCGGATGGATCGGCCGGCGCCGGCAGTTCCCGGATCAGCCAAGGCGGGCGCATGCGGGGCGCCACGGACACGTTCAGCGCAGCGCGCGGAAGATCAGCGTGCCGTTGGTGCCGCCGAAACCGAAGGAGTTGCTCGCGACCGCGTCGATCTTCATCCGCCGCGCCGTGTTCGGCACGTAATCGAGGTCGCATCCTTCTCCCGGGTTGTCCAGGTTGATGGTCGGTGGCGCCACCTGGTCGCGGATCGCCAGCACGCTGAAGATCGCCTCGACCACGCCTGCGGCGCCCAGCAGGTGGCCGGTCATGGACTTGGTCGAACTGACCGCCAGCCTCCTGGCATGCGCGCCGAAAGCGTTCTTGATCGCGACCGTTTCCGACACGTCGCCCAGCGGGGTCGAGGTCGCGTGCGCGTTCACGTACTGCAGCTGCTCCGGGTTCAGCCCGGCGTCGCGCAGGCAGTTCTCCATCGACAGCCGCGCGCCCGCGCCATCGTCGGGCGGCGCGGTGATGTGGAAGGCGTCGCCGCTCATGCCGAAGCCCACCAGTTCCGCGTAGATCGCCGCGCCGCGCGCCTTCGCGCAGCCGTATTCCTCGAGCACCATCGCGCCGGCGCCGTCGCCCATCACGAAGCCGTCGCGGTCGCGGTCCCAGGGCCGGCTCGCGCGGGCCGGCTCGTCGTTGCGGGTCGAGACCGCGCGCGCCTGGCAGAAGCCGCCGACCGCGGTCGGCGTCTGCGCCATCTCGGCGCCGCCGGCGACCACGACGTCGGCGTCGCCGTACTGGATGGTGCGCAGCCCGATCCCGATGCTGTGGGTCGAGGTCGTGCAGGCGGTGACGAGCGCGAGATTCGGCCCGGTGATGCCGTACATGATCGACAGGTGCCCCGAGATCATGTTCGTGATCGACGCCGGGATGTAGAACGGCGAAATCTTTTTCGGCGTCCGGGTCTCGAGGTACTTCGCGTAGTTCTCCTCGATGGTCGAGAGCCCGCCGATGCCGGCGCCGAACACCAGCCCGATGCGCGCGCGGTTCGCGTCGGTCACCTCGAGGCCGGCGTCCGCGATCGCCTGCACGCCGGCCGCCACGCCGTATTGCAGGAACGGATCCATGCGCCGCGCGTCCTTGGCCGGCAGGTACTTCGTGACGTCGAAGTCGGGCACGCTGCCCGCGATCGTGCACGGGAAACCGGCCGTGTCGAAGCGCGTGATGGGTCCGATGCCGCTGCGGCCCGCGAGCGCGGCGGCCCAGCTCTCCACGACCGTGTTGCCGAGCGGGGTGACCATGCCGAGTCCGGTGACGACGACGCGACGCTTGCTCAAGGCGTTACCTCTGGCGGGCCCGGCGGGAGAAGTGCGGCGAGCCCCGGCCGCGAGACCGGGGCTCGCGCGGGAATGGCATCAGGACTTGGACTGGTGCTGGACGATGTAGTCGATCGCCTGCTGCACCGTGGTGATCTTCTCGGCATCCTCGTCCGGTATCTCGGTCTCGAACTCTTCCTCGAGCGCCATCACGAGCTCGACCGTGTCCAGTGAGTCGGCACCCAGATCGTCCACGAACGAGGCGTCACTCGTGACTTCCTCGTCCTTGACCCCGAGCTGCTCGGCGACGATCTTTTTCACCCGTTCTTCGACTGTGCTCATCGGTTTGATGTCCCTCACCTTGTGATGCCCATGACGGCTGGTGCCGGCCGGGGGTCGCCATTCTATGCCACGGACCCCCCACTGGCTACCAGAAACGTTTCTTGAGCGCTGTTTCTGAAAGGTTTTTTGGGCAACGCGGGCCCTGCGCGTTCAGCCCATGTGCATGCCGCCGTTGACGTTCAGGGTCTCGCCCGTGATCCAGGCCGCTCCCGGACCCGCGAGAAAGCAGACGGCGGCCGCGATGTCCTCGGCCTGGCCGAGCCGCCCGAGCGGGATCTGCGCCGCCAGGCCGTCGCGCTGGGCATCCGTGAGCGTGCGCGTCATGTCGGTGTCGACGAATCCGGGGGCGACCACGTTCACCGTGATCCCGCGCGAGGCGACCTCGCGAGCCATGGAACGAGTGAATCCGCCGATGCCCGCCTTCGCCGCGCAGTAGTTCGCCTGGCCCGGATTGCCGACCAGGCCGACGACCGAGGCGATGTTGACGATGCGGCCCTTGCGCGCCTTCATCATGCCGCGCAGCACGGCCTTGCTGGCGCGGAACACCGAACCGAGGTTGGTCGCGATCACCGCGTCCCAGTCCTCGGGCTTCATGCGCAGCAGCAGCGTGTCGCGGGTGATGCCGGCGTTGTTGACGAGGATCGTGACCGGGCCCTCTTTCGCCTCGATGCCGGCGACGGCCGCATCGATCGCGTTGCCGTCGGCAACGTCCAGCACGATGCCGCGGCCGCGGATGCCGGCGGCCCGGAGCGCCTCGTCGATGGAGGCGACCCCCGCCGCTGCCGTGGCCGTGCCGATCACCATCGCGCCCTGGGCGCCGAGGGCCAGCGCGATGGCGCGACCGATGCCGCGTGAAGCGCCGGTCACGAGGGCGATCTCGCCAGCCAGTGTCTGCGTCGTCATGGTCAGGAACTCCCGGCGGCTGCGAGCGCAGCCACGAGTGAATCGGGGGACTCGATCGCATGAATCGCGAGCTCGCGTCCACCCGGCGCGCGCTTCGCGAGCCCCGCCAGCACCTTGCCGGGGCCGCATTCGACCAGCCACCCGACGCCGGCGCCGATGATCGCCGCCATGATCGCCGACCAGCGCACCGGGTTGAAGAGCTGCCGGTAGAGGCCGTCGCGGATGGACTCCGGTCCGTCGTAGACGCTGGCGTCGAACGAATGCACCCGGATGGAAGGCGCCCGAATGGCCAGCGATCCGAGGTGCCCGCGCAGCGCCTCGGCCGCGGGCTTCATCAGCGCGCTGTGCGCAGGCACCGACACCGGCAGCAGCACCGCGCGCTTCGCGCCCTTCGCCTTGCAGGCCTCGATTGCCCGCGCGACCGCGGTGGCGTGCCCCGCGATGACGAGCTGGCCCGGCGAGTTGTAGTTGACCGGCTGGACGACCTCGTCCTGCGCCGCCTCCGCGCAGGCCGCCTCGATCACGGCGTCGTCGAGGCCCAGGATCGCCGCCATGGCACCCGTGCCGGCCGGGACCGCGCGCTGCATCAGTTCCCCGCGCAGGCGAACGAGGCGCACCGCCTCCGCGAAGCCGATGGCGCCGGCGGCGACCAGCGCGCTGTATTCTCCGAGGCTGTGGCCGGCCATGACCGCGGGCACGGGTCCGCCACGTGCGCTCCAGGCCCGCCAGGCGGCGACGCCCGCGGCCAGCATCGCCGGCTGCGTGCGCTCGGTTGCGGCCAGCGCCTCCTCCGGACCCTGCTGGCACAGTGTCCAGAGGTCGTAGCCCAGTGCCTCCGAGGCTTCAGCGAAGGTGCCGCGAACGACCGGGTCGGTGCCGGCAAGCGCCGACAGCATGCCGACGGACTGCGAGCCCTGGCCCGGAAACATCATCGCGATCGGCATGGCGCTCCCGCCCTCCCCCGGAGCGCGGATTATAGGTTGAGAGCGGCGTCTCAGGCCGGGTCGCGCGGGCGGGCGCGCGGGAGCGCTCTGCTATCATCGTCACCGTCCCCGGGTGGCGTCCCCCTTCCCGGCACAGGAGCACCTCATGACCCGGCTGTCACGCCGCCAATCCGGTTTCACGCTGATCGAGATCATGGTCGTGCTGGTGATCATCGCGATCCTGGGCGCGCTGATCGGGCCGCAGATCATCGGCCAGGTCGGCGAGGCACGCATCAAGGCGACCAAGCTGGACCTGCGCAACCTGTCGACGGCGCTCGACATGTATCAAATCGACAACTATCGCTACCCGACGACGGAACAGGGGCTGGAGGCACTGGTCCGCAAGCCGACCGTCGAGCCCTTCGCGCCCAACTGGCGGCCACAGGGCTATATCCGGGACGGCACACTGCCGAAAGACCAGTGGAAGAACCCGTACATCTATCGCCAACCGGGAGCGGAGGGTCGGCCTTACGACCTGATCACGCTCGGTGCCGACGCCAAGCCCGGCGGCGAGGGCGAAGACGCCGACTTCAGCGTCTGGACCCTGGACTGACCTGACAGACGTGCCGTGATCCGGTCAGCGCCTGAGTCATGTCGCAACGAGCGCGGCATGACACTGATCGAGATCCTGGTCGTACTGGTCATCATCGCGATCCTGGCGTCATTGGCCGTCCTGTCGGTCGGACTCATGGGTGGCGATCGCGAAATCGAACGCGAGGCTGAGCGGTTGGCCGACGCTATTGCGCTGCTGCAGGAACAGGCGCAACTCGAAGGCCGCGACTATGGCCTTCGCGTGGAAACGACCGGCTACGAATTCATGCGCTTCGATGCCTTCGAGCAGGTCTGGAAGGCGGTCGAGAACGATCCAGGTCTCGCTGCGCGGGAATTGCCGTCCGGCCTGGCCCTCGGATTGACACTCGAAGGACGACTCGTGCTGCTGCGGCGCGAGCCGCGCCCGGAGGCGCGCCGGCCTCAGCTCTTCGCCTGGGGCAGCGGAGACATGACGCCCTACGAACTGTCAGTCATCAGAAAGGAACTCAGGAGCATCACGCTGACGGGTGCCGCGGACGGATCCATCGAGATTTCCCGGCATGAGCTGCCATAGCCGCTGCCGCGGTTTCACGCTGCTGGAGGTGCTGGTCGCCTTTGCGATCGTCGCCATTTCGATGTTCGCGGTGTTCAAGTCCATCGGCGACATCGCAGGAAATGTCGGCCAGCTGCGCGATCGTACGATCGCGGCCTGGGTCGCGGACAATCGCATCACGGAAATCCGCCTCTCCGGCCAGCTGCCGTCCGTGGATGAGACGCAAGGCGAGGTCGAGATGGCCGGCCGCCGCTGGCGCTGGGTGATGACGGTCTCGCAGACACCGGTCGACGGGCTGCGGCGCATCGACGTCAGCGTACGCGGGGACGACGGTCCGGCAAGCCAGGCGCTCGCCAGGCTCGCGGGTTTCGTGGGTGCCACGGCGGCTGCCACGGGCCCCTCGCCCACGCCGTGGAATGCCGTGGAAATCGACGCCGGCGAGAACGAGCGATGAGCCCGCGCGCAGCTGGATTCACGCTGCTCGAGATCCTGGTCGCCGTCGCGATCTTCGCCATGATGGGAGTCCTGAGCTATCGCGCCGTGCACGAGTCTCGGCTGCAGTCCGAAGTCGCCTCGTCGCACATGGATCGCCTGCGCGAGGTTCAGCGCGCCGTGCACCTCCTGGTCGCGGACTTCCGGACCCTGGCGCCGCGGCCCGTGCGCGAGCTGATCGGCGACGGCTATCGAGCCTCGCTCCAGCGCGACATCAACGCGATCGCGCTGTTCGAGCTTACGCATGCCGGCTGGCCGAACGGTGCCGGCACGCCGCGCGGAACGCTGCAGCGCGTGCGGTACCGGCTCGAGGAGCGCAAGCTGATCCGGGAGCACTGGACCGTCACCGACCCCACGCTCGCCAACGAGCCGGTCAAGCGCGAGCTGCTCGAGGGGGTCGAGCGCGTCGAGATCCGCTATCTGGGCCCGGGCCGCGAGTGGGACGCGCAGTGGCCGCCACCCGGCAGCGTCGGCGAGCGGGGCTTGCGCGCGCGGCCGCTCGCGGTCGAGATCACGATCGTCGTGGACGGCTGGGGCGAACTGAAGCGCCTGGTCGAGGTGCCGGGATGAGGCAGCGCGGGGTCGCCCTGATCACCGCCATCGTGCTGGTCGCCATCGCGACCATGATCGCAGTGCACCTGGGCACGCGCGCATCGCTCGACCTGCGCCGCACGGCGGGACTGCTCGCGCTCGAGCAGGGCTGGCACGTGGCGCTGGGCGCCGAGGCCTGGGCGTCGGAGGTCCTGCGCGAGGACCGCGAGGACTCGCAGACCGACCACCTGGCCGAGCCCTGGGCCCAGCCGCTGCCGCCCCTGCCGGTGGAAGGCGGCGAGGTGCGCGGTGCGCTCGAAGACATGCAGGGTCGCTTCAATGTCAACAACCTGCTGACCGGCGCCGGCGAGGTGGACGAGGCCACGCTGGCCCGCTTCGAGCGGCTGCTCGAGCAGGTCGGCGCGCAACGGCGCTGGGCGCGCATCCTCGCCGACTGGCTGGACCGCGATACCGTGCCGGGCTTCCCGGAGGGCGCGGAAGACGGCACGTACCTCGCGCAGAACCCGCCCTATCGCGCCGCCAACGGGCCGATCACGTCCCCCACCGAAATGCTCGCCCTGCCCGGCATGACGCTCGAGGAGTTTGCGCGCATCCAGCCCTATGTCGCGGCGCTGCCGGTCGGGACCACGATCAACGTCTGCACGGCCAAGGCGCCGCTGCTGGCGGCGCTGATCGAGGGCGGCGCGGATTTCGGTGACGCGGAAGCGCTGCAGTCGAACCGGCGCGACGGCTGCTTCCCGACGCTGGCCGACCTGCAGGCGACGCTGCTGCCGGACCAGTACCAGGTGCTGCTGCCCGCAATTTCGGAGAGCTCGAACTGGTTCCGCGCCGTCACGGCGGCCCGTATTGGCACCTCGGAACTCACCCTGTACAGTCTGATCGAGCGCAACAGCGCCGGCGGCAGCCGCACCGTGCTGCGCTCCACGGGTACCGAGTAGCTGGCATGAATCAATCCCTGGTCCTGCGCATCGCCGATCCGCCCTGCTGGGTCATCACCGGCGCGGATGGCGGCCGCATCGGTCCCGTCTCGACCGGCAACCTCGCAGACGCCGCGCCGATCGCCGCCGAGCGCCCGCTGATCGTCATCGTCCCCGGCGCGAGCGTGACGCTCGCCCGGCCGGAACTGCCGGTGAAGGGCGGCACACGCCTTGCGCAGATCGTGCCCTACGCGATGGAGGAACTGCTGGCCGGCGAAGTCGAGCAGTTCCATTTCGGCATCGGCCCGACCGACGCGGTGGGCCGCACGCTGGTGGCGGCGCTGCGGCGCGAGGAGATGCGCGGCTGGGTGGACGCGTTGCGCGCGGCGGGCCTGGAGCCGCAGGCGATGATCCCCGACACGCTCTGCGTCCCGGACAACCCCGGCAAGACGGTCGCCGTGATCGACTCCGGCCAGCTGCTGGTGCGCGCACCGGGCGAGTTGCCGGTGGCGCTCGACGCCGAGCCGCTGACCGAGGCCTTTGCGCTCGCCGGCCTCGAGGGCGAGGACCGGCACGTCCAGCTCTACGTCTCACAGCACGACTGGCAGCACTCGCGCGAGATGATCGAGGCGCTGCGGGAAGTCACCGGCTCGCTCGACCTGCAGCTGCTGCCGGACGGCGCGCTGCCGCTGCTGGCTGCGGGCGCCGTACAGGGCGGCGCGCTGTCGCTGATGCAGGGCGGATTCGCGCGACGCACCGGCTGGCGCGCCGAATGGGAGCGCTGGCGCATCGCCGCATTCGTGGGACTCGCGGCGCTCGCGCTGCACGTGGGCGTGCGTGGTTACGACCTCGTGCGCCTGGGCGCCGAGCAGGCCCGCCTTGATGCCGCGATCGAGCAGGCCGCACGTGTCGCGCTGCCCGGCGTCGAGCGCATCGAGGACGCGCGCGCGCAGGTCGCGCAGCGCCTCGCCGGCGGCGGCGCCGCCGATCCCGAGGGCCTGCTGGCAGTGCTGGCGGCCGTCGGCGGTGCACTGGTGGGAAGCCCCGGACCGTCGGTCGAGTCGCTCGGCTGGCGCGACCGCTCGCTGGAACTGCAGATGGCGGCCCCGAACACCGATTCGTTCGCGCGCTTCTCCCAGGCAATCACCGCCCGCGGGCTGGCGGCGGACGTCGCCTCGGCGGTGCCGACCGACCAGGGCGTGCAGGCCCAGGTGCGCGTCAGTGCGAGGCCGTCCACATGAACCTGCGCGAATGGCATGCCTCGCTCGGCGAGCGAGAACAGCGTTCGGTCGCCTGGGGCGGATTGGTCGCCGCGGTGCTGCTGGTCGCGGGCCTGGTCTGGAAGCTCGGCGATGCGGTCACGGCCGCCGAAGAGCGCGTGGCGCAGCGGCGCGAGGACCTCGCCTTCATCGAGGCCGCGACGCCGCGCCTGCAGGCCGTTCCGGCGGCGCGGCCCGGCGAGTCGCTCGCCATCGCCGTGGACCGTCTCGCGCGCGAGGGCGGGCTGTCGCAGTCGCTCGCCGGCGTCGAGCCGGCGGCGACCGGCGCGATCCGCGCTCGTTTCACGGCGGCTTCCTTCGACGCGCTCGCGGTGATGCTCGCGCGCCTGCAGCAGGAACGCGGGGTGGTCGCCGAGACGGCCAGCGTCTCGGCAACCGGCGAGCCCGGCCTGGTGGACGCGACCCTGGTGCTGCGCGGCCCCTGACGCGGATGTCCCGGCGCAGCCTCCTGATCGCGGCCGGCATCGCCGCCTTCCTCGCGTTCGTGGTCGCGATGGTCCCGGCTCGGCAGCTTGCCTCGCGCCTGCCGCCGGGGATCGAGATGCAGGGCGTCGGCGGCACGATCTGGTCGGGGCGGGCCAGGGGACTCTCGGTCGACGGCGCGGCGCTGGGTGCCCTCGAGTGGACCTGCCGCCCGTGGCGCCTCGTCGTGCTGCAGTGGTCCTGCCACGTCAACCTGCGGCCACCCGGCGGAGACGTCAGCGCCGACTTGTCCGGCGGACTCGACGGCGCGGTGCTTGCGAGCGGCATCGCCGGCCAGGTTCCCATCAGCACCTTCGAAGGCATCGCGACGCCGCGCGGCTGGAGCGGGAATCTCGAACTCGACGTCGATCGCCTGCGCCTCGTCCGGCAGAAGCCGACCGAGGCGGCCGGCCACCTGTTCGTCCGCTCGCTCAAGGCACCCGGGCCGCACGGCCAGATGCTGGGCGATTTCGAGCTCACGGTCGGTGAGGGCGCGGTCGGCACCGACACGCTGAGCGGGCGGCTGCGCGACCTGGGCGGGCCGTTGCGCGTGCGCGGCGCCGTCGAGCTCAGGCGCGATGGCAGCTACCTGTTGAGCGGCGAGGTCGCGCCGGGCCCCGGCGCCGGCCCCGCCATCTTCGACACCCTCGCTTTCCTCGGCCCTCCCGACGACCTCGGTCGGCGTCCCTTCGCCATTGAAGGGAGTCTCTGACGGTCTGACGGTGCCGGGTCGAATTAAAGGGGACGCATCCCATTTACCGTAAATGGGATGCGTCCCCTTTATCGTTTATCGACACCATACAGTTCGCGCCAGGCGTCCAGCAGTGGGAAGTAGAGGCCGACGCGCTGCGGGCGGCCGTCCAACGCGCGCATCGCCACGGCATACCGGCGCAGCTGCGGCGCATAGCGCGCCAGTTCGTTGTCGAGGAAGGCCTCGCGGTCCCCGCCCTCGTGGCTGCTCGTCTTCCAGTCGACGATCCAGCGCAGGCCATCGCGGTCGACGAAGCTGCGATCAATGCGCAGGCTCTGCAGGACGCCGTCGATGAACGCCGTGACTGCGAACTCGCTCGCCACTTCGGTCGCCGACGGATCGAGCAACCGGCCCGCCAGCTCGCTGCGCGCAAGTGCGGCGATCGCCTGTTCCGTGCGCGCCATGGCCGCGGGCAGGTGGACCTCGTCCACGCCGGCATCGAGCAGCGCGCGGCGCCAGGCCTGCGGACGCGGGACCAGCGCCTCGCGCGCCAGGCCGAGGCGCGCCAGGCGGTGCAACTCGAGGTGCACCACCTGGCCGACCGCCTGCGCGATAGTGCCGGCCCAGTCGAACTCCGGGCGTATGGATCCTTCCGGCTCCCCGGCGATGCGCAGCGCCGGCAATCTCGCCGGCCCGAGGGGCCGAGGCAGGACCTGCGCCACCGGCAGGCGCAACAAGGGCGGCGCGGCGAGCCGCCGGCGGCCATCGGTGCCGCGTCCATGCTCCGACCCTGCCGCCTGGCGCGCCGCAAGCGCTCGTGCGAACTCCTCCTGCAGGACCGGCCAGAAGAACCTGAGCAGGCTGCCGGTCGCTGGCTTGCGCAATTCCGGGCCCGCGTCCGTCGATCGGGTCGTCGCGCTGCCCAGCAGATGCAATTCGCGGCGGGCGCGGGTCGCGGCGACGTAGGCGACGCGCCCGAGTTCCAGCGCTTCCCGCTCCGCCGCCAGGCGGCGCATCCAGCGCTCCAGTTCGTCGGCACCGCCGTCGCCGTCCTGCTCACCACGGCTTGCCAGCACGATCCCGCGCCGGCCGGGGCCGGTCGCGACCTGAGTCCAGTACAGCAGCGGCCGCTCGCCGCCGCGCACGGTGCGCTGCAGGTCCGGGACGATCACGACGTCGAACTCCAGGCCCTTGGCCCTGTGGACCGTCATGATCTGCACCGGGGCGTCAGTGTTCCCCACCGGCGAGGCCATGATGCCCTCCACCGCCGCGTCGACGGCCGAGGCTTCGGGCCAGCAGCCCGCCTCGGTCTCGAGCTGGTCGAGGGCCGCGAACAGGAGCTCCGCGTTGGCGAGGTCCGACGCATCCGCCAGCGTGGCGGGGCCGGACAGCGAGAGCCAGGCGGACTTGACCCAGCCGCCGAGCGTGCGCCGACCGCGCTGCGCGATGGCGGCGTCGAGCGCCTGCCAGGTCCGGCGCAGGCGACCGGCGCCGTCCGCCGACAGGCGCGCAGGGGCCGCCGGATCCGCGGCCAGCGACGGCACTGACGCTTCGGCATCGGGCCCGGCCAGCGCGAGCAGATCCGCCAGCGTGAGCCCGCACCAGGGCGCGCGCAGCACCGCGAGCCAGGCCGTG
>DASTOQ010000042.1:0-12792 GCA_035720205.1 Steroidobacteraceae bacterium
GCCGACGTAGCCCGGAGGCGCGCCGATCAGGCGCGACACCGTGTGACGCTCCATATATTCCGACATGTCGAAGCGAATCAGCTCGACACCCAGTGCAATCGCGAGTTGCCGCGTGACTTCGGTTTTGCCGACGCCGGTCGGACCGGCGAACAGGAACGAGCCGACCGGCTTGCGCTGATCGCCCAAGCCCGAGCGCGACATCTTGATCGCGGACGCCAGCGAATCGATGGCCGGATCCTGACCGTAGATGACGAGCTTGAGATTGCGCTCGAGGTTCTTCAGCACGTCCTTATCGGACGTCGACACGTTCTTCGGCGGGATGCGCGCGATGCGCGCGACCACCGCCTCGATGTGCGCGACCGTGACCATGCTTTCGCGGTGGCCCGCGGGCTTCAGCCTGAGCGACGCGCCCGCCTCGTCCACCACGTCGATCGCCTTGTCCGGCAGGTGGCGGTCGTTGATGTGCCGTTCCGACAGCTCGGCGGCCGCCACCAGCGCCTCGTCGGCGTAGGTCACGCCATGGTGCTCCTCGAAGCGCGTCTTGAGGCCGCGCAGGATCTCGATGGTCTCGGCAACGGAGGGCTCGACCACGTCGATCTTCTGGAAGCGGCGCGCCAGCGCATGGTCCTTCTCGAAGATGCCGCGGTATTCCTGGTAGGTGGTGGAGCCGATGCAGCGCAGCTCGCCGGAGGCCAGCACCGGCTTGATCAGGTTCGAGGCGTCCATGACGCCGCCGGAGGCAGCCCCCGCGCCGATCACGGTGTGGATCTCGTCGATGAACAGGATCGCGCCGGGGCGCTTCTTGAGCTCGCCGACCACGCCCTTGAGGCGCTTCTCGAAATCGCCCCGGTACTTGGTGCCGGCGATCAGCGCGCCCATGTCGAGCGCGTAGATGGTGCAGTCCGCGAGCACCTCGGGGACCTGCTTCTCGACCACCAGCCGCGCGAGGCCTTCCGCGATCGCGGTCTTGCCGACGCCGGCCTCGCCCACGTAGAGCGGGTTGTTCTTGCGCCGGCGACAGAGGATCTCGATGGTGCGCTGCACCTCGAGCTGGCGCCCGATCAGCGGGTCCACGCGACCGGCCGCGGCCAGCGCGTTGAGGTTGACCGTGTACTTCTCGAGCGCCGCGGTGCCCGTGTCCTCGGCGCCCTCGCGCTCGCCGGTGCCGCCCTCCTCGCGCGGCGGCTCGCGCGCGTCCGGCGTCGACGGCAGGCCGTGCGAGATGTAGTTGACGACGTCGAGCCGCGAGACGTCCTGCAGCGACAGCAGGTAGGCGGCATGCGACTGCTTTTCGCTGAAGATCGCCACCAGCACGTTGGCGACCGTGACCTCCTTCTTGCCGCTCGACTGCACGTGGAACACCGCCCGCTGCAGCACGCGCTGGAAGCCGAGCGTCGGCTGGACCTCGCGGTCGTCGTCGGCCTGCAAGGCCGGCGTGGTCTCGTCGATGAACTTCTGCAGCTCGCCGGAGAGGCGCGCGAGGTCGGCGCCGCAGGCCTTCAGGATCTCGCGCACGCGCGGCGCGTCCAGGATGGCGAGCAGCAGGTGCTCCACCGTCATGTACTCGTGACGCGCGTCGCGGGCCTTCTGGAAGGCCTCGTTCAGGCAGTATTCGAGCTCACTCGACAGCAATCAGGTCTCCTCCATCGTGCACAGCAGCGGATGCTGGTGGTGGCGGGCGTAGGTCGTCACCTGGGCCACTTTGGTCTCCGCGATCTCGAAGGTAAATACCCCGCAGATGCCTTTGCCCCTCGTGTGCACCTCGAGCATGATGCGCGTCGCGCGCGTCCGGTCGAGCCCGAAGATGCGTTCCAGCACGTCCACCACGAATTCCATCGGCGTGTAGTCGTCGTTCAGCAGCACCACCTGGAACAGCGGCGGCTTTTTCAGCTGCGGCGGCGCCTCCTCCACCAGGAGATGCTGCCCGCCCTGAACGCTGTCCCGTTGCTCGTCGCCGCTCACGTCCGTCGTCCGCCCGCCGCCCGACATATATAGGGGCCGTGCGCGGCCCTGCACAAGTGACGCCATCGCGATCGTGGCAAGCGGGCGCGAGCACGAGTCGTGTTTGAGAAGTGTCGCACAAGTGCCTGCCATTGCTTAATTTTCCAGATTCTGGCCGCCTTGTGGCCGCGCGCCGCCTGCCCGTATCATGGGACGTTTCGGGGGGAGGACGGTTCCGGGGGGCCTGCGCATGCAGCTGGTCGACAGGATCATCGCGCCGTTGCGGCAGCCTGCAGGCGGCCAGCGCGCGGGCGTCGCGAGTGCCGGTCCGGCACTTGCGACGCTGGTGTTCGTGGTCCTGCTGGCGGCCCAGCTCGCCTCGCTGCTCTGGCGGCTGCTCGGCTCCGTGGAACCCGAGGCGCCCGTGCTGCCGCCTGCCGTCGGCGGCGCGGAGCCGGCTGTCGACCTGACCGCGATCGTGAATGCCCACCTGTTCGGCATTGCGGCAGCCACCGGCGATCCGGGCGATGCCCCGGCGACCTCGGCAAACCTGACGCTCGCCGGCACGCTCGCCGGTCGCGACCCCCAGCAGGGCTGGGCGATCATCGGCGCCAGCGGCCAGTCCGCGCGCGTCTACGCGACCGGCGCGTCGCTGCCCGGCGGCAGCCGCTTGGTGGCGGTCTACCCGGACCGGGTCATACTCGACCGCAGTGGCGCGCGCGAGTCGCTCATGCTGCCGCGACTGACCGGCGGCGCGGGCGGGGGCGCTTCCGCCGCCTACCCGCCGCCCGGGGCGGCATCGCAGGCCAGTCTCGCCGACAGCGTGCGGCAATTGGCCCAGGATTCGGCTGCCGCCAACGAGTTGCTGCGGCCTCAGCCCGTGTTCGCAGGCGGGTCCCTGCGCGGCTATCGCGTATACCCGGGCCGCAACCGGGCGCAGTTCGCGGGCCTCGGCCTGCAGCCCGGCGACCTGGTGACGGCCGTCAACGGCGCGCCGCTCGACGACCCCAATCGCGGCCTCGAGATCCTGCGCGGAATCGGACAGGGCTCGGCCGTCACGCTCACGATCGACCGCAACGGCCAGCAGCAGCAGCTGACGGTGGATCCCGCGGCCGTGGCGCAACAGCTGCAGCCGTTGCAGGAGCTGCAGCAGTCGCCCAACAACGAGGTCACCGAATGAGGCCCCGCCTCCCGAGGAACGACGCATGAAGCGATTCACACGCTGGGCCTCGGTGCTCGTCCTGGCGCTGCCGCTCGCGGCCGCCGCGCAGCAGGGCGCCCAGATCACGCCGAACTACAAGGACGCGGACCTCGGTCAGGTGATCGAGGCCGTGAGCCAGGTGACCGGCAGGAACTTCATCGTGGACCCGCGGGTGCGCGCGCAGGTGACGATGCTCTCCACCACGCCGATGGGGCCGGACGCCTTCTACGAGGCTTTCCTCGCGATCCTGCAGGTCCACGGCTTCATCGCGGTGCCTTCCGGCGCAGTCATCAAGATCCTGCCCGACGCGAACGCCCGGCAGCTGCCCGCCAACGACCTGCCGGATCGGGTCAGCGCGACCTCCGACGAGATCGTCACCCAGGTGGTGCAGGTCAGGAACGTCAGCGCCGCGCAGCTGGTGCCGATCCTGCGGCCGATGATGCCGCAGTCGGCCCATCTGGCCGCTTACGTGCCCGCCAACATCCTGATCATCTCGGACCGCGCGTCGAACGTGAGCCGCATGATCCGCATCGTGCAGCGCATCGACCGCAGCGGCGACGGGGACTTCGAGGTGATCCGCCTGGAGCACGCGTCGGCCGCCGAGATCGTGCGCGTCATCAACGCGCTGTCCGCCGCCCAGGGCGCCGAGGGTGCAGGCGGGGGCCGCGTGGTCGCGGACGAGCGCACCAACAGCGTGCTGGTGAGCGGAGAGGCCTCGCAGCGGCTGCGCTTCCGCACCCTGATCACCCACCTCGACACGCCGCTCGAGACCGGCGGCGACACCCAGGTGCGCTACCTGCGCTACGCCGACGCCGAGAAGCTGGCGACCAAGCTCAAGGAGCAGCTGACCACGGCCGCCGCCGGGCAGCCCGGGGCCGCCGGGGCGGCGGTGGCGGCCGACCGGTCGGTGACGATCTGGGCGGAGCCGGACACCAATGCGCTCGTCATCACGGCGCCGCCGAAGACCATGCGCTCGCTCATGCAGGTCATCGACCGCCTCGACATCCGCAAGGCGCAGGTCCTGGTCGAGGCGATGCTGGTGGAGGTGTCCCAGGACGCGACGCGCGATCTCGGCGTCAACTGGATCATCGACGGATCCGGGGACAATTTCCTGGTCGGCCTCTTCAACCAGCCGATCGCCGGCGTGAGCCTGGCCGACATCGCCCGTGGCATCGACGATCCATCCTCGGTCACCGCGGCTCCCGGCGGCCTGACGGTCGGCGGCGGGCGGCAACAGGACAGCGGCACCAACTTCGCGGCGATCCTGCGGGCGCTGGCCGGCGACGGCAATACGAATGTCGTGTCCATGCCCTCCGTCATCACGCTCGACAACGAGGAGGCGCAGATCAAGGTCGCCCAGGAGGTGCCGTTCCTGACCGGGCAGTTCACCAACACCGGCAGCACCGGCGGCGCGGTCAACCCGTTCCAGACCATCGAGCGCAAGGAAGTGGGCAACATCCTGAAGATCACGCCGCAGATCACCGATGAGAACACGATCCTGGTCAAGATCGAGATCGAGGCATCGGGCATTGCGGCCGCGGCGGCGCAGGTGTCCTCCACCGACCTGGTGACCAACAAGCGCACGATCACGAACCGGGTACTGGTGGACGATGGCGGCATGATCGTCCTCGGCGGGCTGATCGAGGACCGGCTGATCGAGAGCGAGCAGCGCGTGCCCGGCCTCGGCCGCATCCCGCTGCTCGGCAACCTGTTCAGGGTGCGCAACACGCAGAAGGCGAAGACCAACCTGATGGTCTTCATCCGCCCCAAGATCCTGCGCGACGAGCAGCAGGCGGCCTTCGAGACCAACAGCAAGTACAACTACATGCGTGGCCTGCAGCAGGAGCGCGACCGCGTGAATCTCATGCCGGGCGAGTCGCCGCCAAGGCTGCCGTCCGTGATCGGGCCGACCGCCCCGCCGACCGCGCCCGGCCCGCCGCCGCCGGACACCGCGACGCCGCCCGAGAACCGCGGCGAGTGAGGCCACGACGCCGATGATCGCGGGCACCCCGAAGCCGATCGCGCCCGTGGGACGCCTGCCCTTCGCCTTCGCGAAGCGCCACGGCGTGCTGGTGCGGGCGGTCGTCGACGGCCGGGCACAGGTGGTGTATCGCGAAGGCGCGCAGCCGTCCGCGGTCGCGGAACTGCGCCGTTTCCTCGGCATCCCGCTGGTGATCGAACGGGTCGCCGCCCCCGCCTTCGACGAGTTGCTGCGCAAGGCCTACGAGGGGGGCAGCGGCGAGGCCGGCCAGATCGTCGAGGGCATCGAGGAGGAGACCGACCTTGCCGGCCTGGCCGAGGGGCTGCCCGAGCCCTCCGACCTGCTCGAGAGCGAGGACGACGCGCCGGTCATCCGCCTGATCAACGCGGTGCTGACGCAGGCGATCAAGGAGAACGCCTCCGACATCCACGTCGAGCCCTACGAGAACCGCGTGGTGGTGCGCTTCCGCGTGGACGGGGTGCTGCGCGAGGTGCTGCAGACCAAGCGCGCGGTCGCGCCGCTGCTGATCTCCCGCATCAAGGTGATGTCGCGGCTCGACATCGCCGAGAAGCGCCTGCCCCAGGACGGCCGCATCAGCCTGCGCATCGCCGGCCGGGCGGTGGACGTGCGCGTGTCCACGCTTCCCTCCGGCCACGGCGAGCGCGTGGTGCTGCGCCTGCTCGACAAGCAGGCCGGCCGGCTGGACCTCGGCTCGCTCGGCATGGAACCGCGCGTGCAAGGCATGGTGGACGACTTGATCCACAAGCCGCACGGCATCATCCTGGTCACCGGCCCGACCGGCTCCGGCAAGACCACCACGCTCTACGCCGCGCTCGAGCGCATCAACGACCGCACCCGCAACATCATGACGGTCGAGGATCCGATCGAGTACTACATCGACGGCATCGGCCAGACCCAGGTCAACACCAAGGTCGAGATGACCTTTGCCCGCGGCCTGCGCGCCATCCTGCGCCAGGATCCGGACGTGGTGATGGTGGGCGAGATCCGCGACACCGAGACCGCGCAGATCGCCGTGCAGGCCTCCCTGACCGGTCACCTCGTGCTCTCGACCCTGCACACCAACACCGCGGTAGGCGCCGTCACGCGCCTGCGCGACATGGGTATCGAGCCGTTCCTGCTCGCCTCGACCCTGCTCGGCGTGGTCGCGCAGCGCCTCGTGCGGGTGCTGAACCCCGAGACGCGCATCGGCTACCCGGCCGGCGAGTACGAGGCGCGCCTGCTGGGCCTGCCTCCGGGCGACGCGGGCCGCGCCACGCTGTACCGACCCGGACGGGACGCCGGCGGCGGCTACCGGGGCCGCACCGGCATTTACGAGCTCGTCATCGTGGACGAGCCGATGCGCGTCATGATCCACGACGGCGCCGGCGAGCACGAGCTCGAACGCCACTCGCGCAGGGCGACGCCGGGCATCCGCGACGACGGCCGCGCCAAGGTGCTGGCCGGCACGACCTCGCTCGAGGAACTGCTGCGCGTCACCCGCGAGGAGTGAGGGCCTGATGGCCGCCTACGAGTACACGGCGCTCGACGCCACCGGCCGCGAGCGGCGCGGCGTGTTGGACGGCGACAGCGCGCGCCAGGTGCGCCAGCTGCTGCGGGACCAGGCGCTGCTGCCGGTCTCCGTCGCGGAGGTGACCGACGCGCCGCCGCCACGCCGTTTCCAGCTCTCGTTCGGCCGCGGCATCTCCGCTTCCGACCTGGCGCTGCTGACGCGCCAGCTCGCGACCCTGGTGCGCTCCGGCATTCCGCTCGAGGAGGCGCTGCTCGCGGTGTCCCAGCAGAGCGAGAAGGAGCGGGTCAGGAGCGTGGTCGCGGGCGTGCGCTCGCGCGTCATGGAGGGCCGCTCGCTGGCCGACGGCCTGGCGGCCTTCCCGACCGTGTTTCCGGAGATCTACCGCTCCACCGTCTCGGCCGGCGAGCAGTCCGGGCACCTGGACGCGGTGCTGGAGCGGCTCGCCGACTACACCGAGAACCGCCACGTGCTGCAGCAGAAGATCAGGAACGCGATGATCTACCCGGTGCTGCTGACGGTCATCTGCCTCGGCATCGTGGCGCTGCTGCTGGGTTACGTGGTGCCGGAGGTCGTGCGCGTATTCGAGGCCGGGGAGCGGCAGCTGCCGCTGCTCACCCGCATGCTGATCGCCGCCTCCGACTTCCTGCGCGCCTGGTGGTGGCTGCTGCTCGCCGCCGGCGTGGGCGGCGGCTGGGCGCTGCGCCGCTGGCTGGCCGAGCCCGCCGCCCGGCGCCGCTACGACGCCTTCAAGCTCACCCTGCCCCTGGTCGGGCGCATCACGCGCGGCAACAACGCCGCGCGCTTTGCGCGCACGTTCTCGATCCTGACCGCGAGCGCGGTGCCGGTGCTGGAAGCGCTCAGGATCGCCGGCGAAGTGGTGACCAACGTGCCGATGCGCGAGGCCGTGCAGGATGCCGCGGTGCGCGTGCGCGAGGGCGCGCCCATCGCCCGCTCGATCGGCGTCAGCAAGCTGTTCCCGCCGATGCTCGTTCACCTGGTCGCGAGCGGCGAAACCAGCGGCGAGCTCGAGGCGATGCTCGAGCGCGCGGCGGACAACCAGGAGCGGGAACTCGACGGCGTGGTCAATGCCGCGGTCGGCATCCTGGGGCCGGTCATGATCCTGCTGATGGGCGGGTTCGTTTTCGTGATCGTCATCGCGCTTCTGCTGCCCATCTTCCAGCTGAACCAGATGGTGGGCTGAGACCCCTTGCGGGCGCGGCCGCCGCGCCTTATAAGTCGGCCCGCAGTGACCCGGACAGGTCGCATGAGCGAGAAGCCGGAAGAAGAGTTCGAGGACGAGGAGCCGGACGAGGTCGAGGAAGCCCAGGAGGACCTCGACGTCGACCGCCTGATGCGGGACTTCGACACGCGCAAGCGCCGCGGCGCCCGCGGCGCGGGCGAGCCCGCCTGGCGCAAGCTCGAGCGGATGCGGGAAGAGAAGCGTACCGCGGGGCTGCTGTCCGATTTCGACGATTACGATGTGGGCGATTCCGGTGCCGGGGCGAGCGGCAAGTCCCGGCGCACCCCGGCGCGGCGGCGCTAGCTGAAGGGGACGCATCCCTTGGGCGGTGGGCAGTCCGTTCAGAGCCACGGTGCCTCGGCTAAAGGGATGCGTCCCCATTAGCTAGCGGAAGTTGCGCGCCGGCGCCGCCAGGCCGCCGAGCAGCGCGGAACGGTCCTCGAGCGTCTCCACGACCACGTGCCGCACCTCCCCTTCGCGCTGCATCCGGCCGGTGACGCCCAGCAGCCGTGCGCCGAGGAGCGCACGGCGGTGCGCGTCCGCGATCCGGCTCCAGATCACGAGGTTCACGTAGCCGGTCTCGTCCTCCAGCGTCACGAAGATGACGCCGCCGGCCGCGCCCGGGCGCTGGCGGGTCACGACGATGCCGCCGGTCGCGACCGCCGCGCCGTCCGGCAAGCCCGCCACCGTCTCCGCCGTGATCCAGCCGCTGGACTCGAGCCGTGGCCGCAGCAGCGCCACCGGGTGGCGCGCGAGCGTCAGGCCGAGCGAGCGGTAGTCGGCCACCACGTCCTCGCCCTCGGTCGGCGCACGCAGCAGCGGCAGGCCCGCGGGCCCCTCCCGCGCGGGCGCGAGCGGCAGCGTCGGCTCGGTGCCGAGCGCATCCCAGGCGGCACGGTGCCGGTGGCCCGCGATGGCGGCCAGCGCCCCCGCGCGGGCGAGCGCTGCGAGGTCGCGGCGCGAGAGCGCTGCGCGCCGCGCCAGTTCCGCGACCCCGCGGAAGTGCCCGCCCTCGCGCGCACCGACCAGGCGCTCGGCCGCTTCGGCCGGCAGGCCGCGCACGAGCCCGAGGCCGAGGCGCAGCGCCGGCGCGCCGTCCGCCGCGTCCTCCAGCGCCGATTCCACGCCGCTGGCGTTGACGTCCACGCCGCGCACCTCGACGCCGTGCGTGCGCGCGTCCCGCACCAGCTGTGCGGGCGCGTAGAAACCCATCGGCTGGCTGTTCAGCAGTGCGCAGCAGAACGCGGCCGGTTCATGGTGCTTGAGCCAGGCGGAGACGTAGACCAGCAGCGCAAAACTTGCGGCATGCGAGTTGTGAACGACGAGATTGTTGGCCACGAAATTGTGGTCGCCATCGACCTGCACGTCATAGGTTGGCTGCGACCCGAGAGCATCGATAGCCACGACCCTGTCCCAATAGACATCCGAGCCTGAAAGGCGCCGGAGATCGAGGGAGTGCAGGACGGCTGCCAGGCGACCGATCACCGAGCGGCGAAACCCACCTTTGCTTCCGTTGGCGCGCGCCTGTATTTCACGCATGGCGAGACCAGTCGTTTGCCCGATCTCGCGCCACTCCAATCCCGACGCATCGCGTTCCCGGCGGATGATTGCGCGGACTTCGACAGGAATGACGTCGAGGGACATGCGGCCACGTTTGCGCCGCGCTGCCAATGCCCTGGAGCGGCGCCGCTTGACGGGATCCGTGAAGCGGCGCCCGATGTGACGCCAGAACCGCGACAACGGTTCTTCACCCGTCACGGTGACGACATGGTGGTCGATCATCCGTCCTTTATAGGAGCGCTCGCGACGGTAAAGGCGCGCAACGATCCCCAGTCGCAGGAGCAGGTGCTGCACTTCCGAGCCGAGCCGACACGAAGCAGTGTCGTACGACGCGTGGCCTTTCGCGGAAAGACTGCCATCACCCTCCCACAGCCGTGCAAGAAGCAGTGCAATGTTCCCGTTGCACAACTCGAAAACCTCCGGCGGCAGATGCTTCTCGCGGGCACCACGGCCCCAGATGCCTAGCGCCCTTGCCCAGGTCACGGCGCCAACGGGCCGCTCGCGCTCCCGCCGGGCAACGCGCACCGAGAAACAGCCCTGATTGCCCTCAGCGATCAGGTCGGCAAGGACGAGGATCTCATGCCGTGGCCAGCGGCGGCGACCCGATACCGGAATGGAACGCGCTGCTGCCACAGGGTCGCCAACCCGCAGCTTCCCGAGTGGGCGCCAGCCGGCCATCGTCAGGAACGGATGCTCTGCCGTTGCCACGATCGTATGGCCCAGAGCCGTGCGCAGGCGCCACACGGACTTCACGCCGCTCGCAACGACGGCGAGTACCTTGCGCTTCCGCAAGTGCAGCTGGTCATCGCACGCAAGCGTAGTATCGAGCCGAGCGTGCCCGGCAACGATCTCGTCGATGGTCGGCCATCGCCCGCTGTCCGCGTCCACCACTCGCGTCTCCCCCACGATGCATTCCGGAAAGCCGTATTCGCCGAAACCCTGGATCTGCTGAAACACCTGCCGGGCGAAGCCCTCGTCATAGCCGCGCGCGCGCATGCCCTCGATCAGGCGCTGTTCGAAAGGCCCCAGCGATCCCTTGCGCTTCCAGGCGGCCATCGCGCGCCGCAGCTGGTCCGCCTCGCCGGGCGTGAAATCCGCCGCGACCATCGCGAGCTGCATCACCTGTTCCTGGAAGATCGGCACGCCGAGCGTGCGTGACAGCACGCCCTCCACTTCCGGGCCCGGATAGACGACCGGTTCCGCGCCGCTGCGCCGGCGCAGGTACGGGTGCACCATCTGCCCCTGGATCGGGCCGGGGCGCACGATCGCGACCTCGATCACGAGGTCGTAGTAGCAGCGCGGTTTCAGGCGCGGCAGCATCGCCATCTGCGCGCGCGACTCGATCTGGAACACGCCGACGGTGTCCGCGCGGCAGATCATGTCGTAGACGCCCGGGTCCTCGGCCGGGATGTCCTGCAGGCGCAGTTCGCGCCCCTGCCTCCGCGCGACCAGCGCGAGCGCGCGGCGGATCGCGGTGAGCATGCCGAGACCCAGCACGTCCACCTTGAGCAGCCCGAGCTCGTCGAGGTCGTCCTTGTCCCACTCGATCACCGTGCGTTCCGGCATCGCGGCATTCTCGACCGGCACCAGTTCCTCGAGCGGGCCGCGCGAGATCACGAAGCCGCCGGTGTGCTGCGACAGGTGCCGCGGAAAGCCGATCAGCTCGCGCGTGAGCGCGAGCACCTTCGCGATCAGCGGGTTGCCCGTGTCGAACCCCGCATCGCGGATGCGGGAGTCCTCGACCTCGCGGCCGTCCCACCACTGCATGGCGCCGGCCAGGCGCCCGACCTGCGCCGGTTCGAGGCCGAGCGCGCGGCCCACGTCGCGCACCGCGCTCTTGGGGCGGTAGCAGATGACGGTGGCGGTGAGCGCGGCGCGCTCGCGGCCGTACTTGCGGTAGAGGTACTGGATCACTTCCTCGCGCCGCTCGTGCTCGAAGTCCACGTCGATGTCCGGCGGCTCGTTGCGCTCGCGCGAGAGGAAGCGCTCGAACAGCACCGTCATGCGCGCCGGGTCGACCTCGGTGATGCCGAGCGCGTAGCAGACCGCCGAGTTCGCGGCCGAACCGCGGCCCTGGCAAAGGATGCCGCGGCCGCGCGCGAAGGCGACGATGTCCTGCACGGTCAGGAAATAGCGCTCGTAGCCGAGCTCGGCGACCAGCGCCAGTTCCCGCTCGATCAGCGCCTGCACGGCGGGAGGCGCGCCGCCGGGCCAGCGCCGCAGGGCGCCTTCCTGCACCAGCCGGCGCAACTGCTCCGCCGGCGTGACACCCTCGGGTACGACCTCCTCCGGGTATTCGTAGCGGAGCTCCTCGAGCGAGAAACGGCAGCGTTCCGCGACCTCGACCGTCGCCCCCAGCAGTTCCGGCGGGTACAGCTCGGCGAGGCGGGCAAGCGGCCGCAGCAGGCGCTCGCCGTTGGGATGGAGCGCGAGCCCGGCGCGCGCCACGGTGGTCTTCAACCGCACCGCGGTCAGCGTGTCCTGCAGTGCGCGCCGGCGGCGCTGGTGCAGGTGCACGTCGCCCGCGGCGACGGCCGGAATGCCGAGCCTGGCGGAGAGCGTCAGCAGCTGTCCGAGACGCGCGCGGTCGCCGCCGGTGGTCAGCAGTTCCACCGCGAGCCACAGGCGGCCGGGGAAGCGCTCCGCAAGCCATGCGCCCTCCCCGGCCCTCGGGATGGCGCCCGGCAGCCAGAGGATGAGGCATTCCGCCAGGCCGGCATCGAGGTCGCTGCGTGCGAGCGCGTAGCGGCCCTTGGGCGCATGGCGCCGGCCGCGCGTGATCAGGCGGCAGAGCTCACCGTAGCCCCGGCGGCTGGCGGCGAGCGCGACGAACCTCGGGCCATCCGTCAGCGTGAACTCGCTGCCGGCGATGAGCGGGAGGCCGTGCCCGCGCGCCGCCGCATGCGCGCGCACGATGCCGGCGAGCGAGCATTCGTCGGTCAGCGCAAGGGCGGCGTAGCCGAGCTGCCGGGCGCGCTCGACGAGTTCCTCCGGGTGCGAGGCGCCGCGCAGGAAGGTGAAGTTGCTGAGGCAGTGGAGCTCGGCATACGCCATGTGATTCAACCGCACGATGGCCGGTCGCGCGGATCTCGCCGGGGGGACTCCACTCGCTCGCTCAGAAGAACGGACATTCGCTCGCTCGGGAGTCCCCCCGGCTTGCCCGCGCGACAGGCGATGCCGCGGTCGGTGCGCGCGTGACGGCTGCGCGCATCAACCGAACACGCCGTGCAGGAACCAGCCGCTGCCCGGGGGCCGCTCGCGGAATATCCACAGCCTGGTGCCGGCGCGGGTCCAGGCGACGTAGTAGTCCCGGCGCACGTCGTGACCGTCCCACCAGC
>DASTOQ010000043.1:0-9904 GCA_035720205.1 Steroidobacteraceae bacterium
CGCGGTCGATCGCTGGCGCCACGGCTACGTGGTGGATTTCCTGCACTTTCACTGGGGCAGCGCCTACTTCCCCGCGTTCAATGCCGCCGACATCGCGATCACCACCGGCGCCGCCATGCTGATCATCGACGCGATCATGCACACGCGCCGGGTCAAGGAGCGCGGCGCGTGAAGGTGCTGCTCGCCAACCCGCGCGGGTTCTGCGCCGGCGTGGACCGGGCGATCGACATCGTCGAGCGCGCGCTCGAACTCTTCGGCGCGCCGATCTACGTGCGCCACGAGGTGGTGCACAACCGCTTCGTGGTCGAGCGGCTGCGCGGCATGGGCGCCGTGTTCGTGGACGAGCTGGACGCGGTGCCGGACGGGGCGACCGTCATCTTCAGCGCGCACGGCGTGCCGTCGCGCGTCGAGCAGGAGGCGGCGCGCCGGGGGCTTTCGGTGTTCGACGCCACCTGCCCGCTGGTGACCAAGGTGCACCTGGAGGTCGGGCGCTATGCCCGCGACGGGTTCGACGTGATCCTGATCGGCCATGCCGGCCACCCCGAGGTCGAAGGGACGATGGGCCGGTTCGACAGTTCCTCCGGCGGGCGCATCCAGCTGGTCGAGACGGTCGAGGACGCCGGGCGCATCGCGGTGCGCGATCCGGCCAGGCTCGCGGTCGTGACCCAGACGACGCTCTCGGTGGACGACACCGCGCGCGTGATGGAGCGGTTGCGCGAGCGCTTCCCGGCGCTCGCGACGCCGCGCAAGGAGGACATCTGCTACGCCACGCAGAACCGGCAGGACGCGGTGAAGCAGCTGGTTGCCCAGTGCGACGTGATCGTCGTGGTCGGCTCGCGCTCGAGCTCGAACTCGAACCGGCTGCGCGAGATCGCGACCACCCGCGGCATCCCTGGGTATCTCGTGGACGGCGCGGACGACCTGCAGCGCGAGTGGTTCGAGGGCAAGCAGGCGGCGGGCGTCACCGCCGGCGCCTCGGCCCCCGAGACGCTGGTGCAGCAGGTGGTGGCACGGCTGCGCGAATGGGGCGGCATGGAGGCCGTCGAGGTGATCGGGCGGGAGGAGAACGTGGTCTTCGGGTTGCCGCAGGCGATGCGGCAGCTCACGCGGTCGCGGTCGGCCTGACTCGGGGCCCCTCTGACGTCACCAGCAGCGCGCGGTGCTGTCGCGGCCCTCGCGGTCGCTGGCCGATCGCCGGCCGCTTTCGTCGATCGAGTAACGGGCGCAGAGCGGATCGGCATGGCCCCCATCGGGCAGCGCGACGATGAGAAAACCCGCGGCGTCGGCAGATTCCACCGCCAGCCGGTAGCGCCCGTGGGGCGTTGCCGAGGCAACCAGCAGTGCCGGCGGGTCGCCGCCCGCGGTGCCATCCAGCCGGTCGCCGTAGCGGCCGTGCGCGAGGCGGAACTTCTCCTGTTCCGCCGCCGCGGCCAGCAGGGCGTGCATCGCTTCGACGCGCTGACTGCGCTGCACGTAACCGCGATAGGATGCCGCCGCGAACGACATCGTGATCGCGACGATCGCGAGCGCGATCATCAGTTCGATCAGCGTGAATCCGGCAGCGCCAGTTTTCGCCATGAGGTCCTGACCGGGTCGCCCGCATAGCCGGGGTCGAAGAGGTCCGCGCCCACGATGCCGAACGGACGCGCGCGGCATCCGTCGCAGGGAGCCTCGGCCGCTGCCGGAAACGCATAGCGCAGGGCGGGCGGCAGGCCAACCGCCTCGGTCTCCCGTTCTTCGCCGTCGTCCGGCCGTTCGACGCGGGAAGCCGGCATTCCGGTGCGGATGTCACGCGCGTAGCGGCGATGGATGGCCCGCGGCGGTCCGCAAGGCGCATCCACCGCCTGCGGCAGGGGCTCGTAAGTCTGGAAACGAAGCACGTGGTCGAAGGTGAGTCCGGGACCGACGACTTTCTCGCCCGCGCCGTGACGGTCGAGCCGGAGATACCAGCCCGGAGCGCCCGGCGGCATCGCCGACTCGCGATCGCTGGCGTCGTGCAGGTCGGACTCCGTCAGTTCCCGTGCGTGGCCCCGATCGAACACGACGTACACGCGATCGACGGCGGCGACGTCGCGTGGGCGATCGGTCCGGCCGGAGCCGACGGCAAGACCGATCTCGTGGCGCCCCCCGATGCTCGCGATCGAGACGTCGGGAGCAGACAGGAAACTTTGCGAGCCGTCGCCCAGCCGGGCGATCCGCCGTGCGGAGTCCAGCTGCAGGGGATTACCGGCACGCGGGAAATCGAAGCGCCAGAGCCCGCCCGACGAATCGACCAGGTAGGCGCGATCGATTCGACCGTCGCCATCGAGATCCAGCACGCGCGGCGCCGACGCGAAGCTGCCGGTCAATCCCGGCAGCGCGAGCTCCACCTCGCCGGCTGCGCCGGCGGACCAGAGATTGCGGCCGGTCTGCGCGTCCAGCACCCGCAGCAGGTCGCCTTCCGGCCGCATCACGATCCAGTCCCCGGCAGACTGGCCGGGATCGCCGGTCGCCAGCCGTGCCACGACCGGCTCGGCCATCGCGACCATGCCGCGCCCGCCGGCGGCCTCGTGCATCCAGAGAAGCCGCGGCCGGTCAGGATCGGCGACGTCGAGCGCGTAATAGGTATTGCCGCCTCGCCCCAGGCCGAGCAGCAACCAGAGGTGCTCGCCGCGCCGCGTGTCGATGGCGCCGTCGCCGTCGGCATCGAAGCGGTGCAGGACCATCTTCCCGTCGATGCCATGGCTGCGCGCCGTGGTCACTCCGTCTCGCGTCAGGCCGGCAAGACGGGGCAGCAGTGCGCGCGGTATCCAGGCCCAGCGCTCCACGCCGCTCGCCGCGTCGACGGCGTGCAGGAGACCGTCCTGTGTCGCGATGAAGACCACCGCGAGTGCCTGCTCGCGGTAGTCGGCGACTTGCGGCGCGTGTGATCCCGGGTCGCCGATGGGTCGCGCCTCCAGCAGCCAGGCGATCACATCCTCCGGCGTTTCGGCATCGGTGCCACCCAGTCCCACCGCCTGGCGACCGAGCAGCGGGTTTCCCGGCATCACGCGGTTGCGCAGGTCGGCAAGGTCGCCGTTTGCGAGTTCGGCAAACACGCGCCGCTCCGGGGGCGCGGGCAGCCGGCCGTTCGCACCGCCTGCCAGCAGGTTGGCGTCCTGCGACTCGCTCCAGTCGCTGCGCGAGCCGGCCAGCGGCAGTCCGCTGGCCGGGTCGATGGCGGGATCTCCGTCGCGGTCCACGATGACGGGAGGCGCGTGCGGCGATTCCGGCGCGCGCATGCCGTAGCGAAACAGATTGCCGAGCCAGCGCTGCCGCGCATGCGGTGCCGTGAGGCCATAGAACACCGCGGTCCCGTGCACGGCAGCCGCGGCGGGGGTGAGGCCGGCGCCCGACAGCGCAGGACCGGCGGGCACGGCGGTGTCGTGCTGGTGCGCGTGTGCGATCAGTTCGACATAGGCATGCGGGTCGTCCACGCGCAGAATCGCGGGCGGGCCGGCCGATGCGTCGATGGCGGGCGGCGCGGGCACGGGCGCCAGCCACCACAGCGGCGCCGACTGCCGGCTTGCCTGCGCGGAGCGCAGGTCGCTGCCGGCGATGAATCGGGCGAGGGTCCCGAGGCAATCCGTGACGCAGCCGCCCGTGGCGGCGACGAACCCCGGCAGCGCCGCCGCGGCTTCCGGCGCGGTCTCGTCGCCGGACGGCTCGCCCGCCGTGGCGAACGCGACTGTCACGGGACGGCAGGCATGCACGAAAGGCGACGTGTAAGTTCCGGTCGCCGCGTCGTAAGCCCGCGGGTCAGTGGCAGCGACATCCCCGGACCGGATGCTGCCGCCCGCGAGCCAGGACGCGGCTTCGGCCAGCGCTTCTGCAAGCGGTGCGCCCGAATCCACCGGGTCTTCCGCCATGGCCTCGAGATCCGTTGCCAGCGACGCCGCGGGCGTGGCCGCGCGCGACACATAAGCGCCATCCGCGTCAGCGGCGAAACGCAGCAACGCGGCCTCGATACCCTCGGTCGCGCGCAGCGCACCGGCCAGCGACTGCCGGGCCAGCTCCGAAACGGCGACTTCCCTGGGCGTCCCCGGCGCGCGCAGGTAGTTCAGGTAATTGCCGAGGTAGAACACGTAGGGATCCGCCAGCGGGGACCGGTCCCAGCGGATCTCGTCCAGGACGGCGGCGCTCCAGGGCCCGCGCGGGCCGTCCGCCGCGTACCACGATCCCGGAACTGCGCCGTGCCGGGCGCGGTCCGCGCGGCATTCGACGGCGCCGGCGGCGTCAGGGTCGAGCGCGGTCCAGCGGCCACCAGTCCCGTCCTCATGCCATTGGGCGGCGCGGGATGCGACGAAGTATCCCTGTCGCGTGAGCGCCCCGCGCGCGGCCTCGCATTGGAAGGCTCGCGTGGCGTCCGCGGCGACCGCGTCGAGGCCGGCCTGGGTCGCGCAATCGGGTGCGGGCCCGGGTCCGCGACGCCAGTACACGCGCCCGCGCTCGCATCGCGGCCCCGGGGACAGGGAGGCGCCGTAGTCCTGCGCCGGGTCGTAGCCGGGCGCGGCCAGGACGGGGCGCGCCGCTGCCTCGGATCGGTCCAGGATGAGCACCAGCAACGGCAGCACGCCGGCAGGCAGCTCGGCGCGATGCAGCCAGGCTTCATCCGGATCCGCCCGGGCCGAGACGGGCATCTGCAGGCCCAGCAGTACGGCGAGCGCGATCGCCAGCAAACCACGACGGATCACGAGCCGCCTCCCGCGACGACCAGATAGAAGCCCTGCTCGAGGCGCGCGCGCGCGCCGTGGCCCGCACGGCCGTCGGCCACGGCGAAGTAATGTCGCGCGGCGAACGCGCCATCGTGCTCACCGACGCTGAATCCTGCCGGCAGCGTGCCGGGCTGCGAGGCGGCCTCGATGCGCGCCTCGAAAATCGCGGGCACCGCGGCATCGGCGTCGTGCACGGTCTCGGCGATCGCAGCCTCGCCGCGCGTGAGCGCGGCGCGCGCCAGCGCATGTGCAATGCCGGCCTCCGCAGCCTCGAAGGCCTGCTGCGCCGATTGCTGGTGACCCGCGAGCGCAAGCGCGGCCACCGCCGCCGCGCCAGCGGTCAACGCCAGCGAGCCGAGGCCGGCCAGCAGGACCAGCGTGACGGCGAGCGCCGCGCCCTGTTGGTCGCGCCTCACCGCGATGCTCCCGTGTTGCGCAAGCCGATGACGCGCGTCGCGCGCTTGCTGCGGCTGCGTCCGGGCTGGCCGGCCTCCGCGACGTCGCTTCGCGCCTCCAGCGTGAGACGCAATGCGCGCAGGGTGCCGGCGGGCGCAGAGACCGGCGCCGGCTCCCAGCGATCGACCGCGGCGTCCGCGTCCCAGGCCTCGTCGATGCCGAATTCGAGCTGCAGGTCCGAGATGCCGGTCACGAGTTCCTCGTCCTGGAACAGCGGCCGGTTGCCCCCGACCAGGCGCTTGCGGCGTAGCGAAGGCCATCCGTCGCGGCCCGTGGAGTCGGCGCTGACGTAGTAGGCACCGGCCTCGAGGTCGTGCCAGCGCGCGCCCGCGCCCAGCAGCGCGACTCCGTCGGCCGCGAGTCGCGCCGCGCGCAGCGAGGACTCGATCTGCAGGCGGCCGGCGGCCGGCGTGGATGCCTGCGCCGCGGCGTGGCGCAGGATGAGCACGTCAGTGCCGGTGACGTGACGTCCTTGCGGCGATGGCCTGCAGTCCAGCGGCAGGCCCGGTGCCGCTTCATAAGCGCCGTCGGAAGCCGCTACCGGATGGGCGAGATCGCGCGCGAGCGAAGGCGTACAGCCGCCGGCGACGACGAGCTCGTCCGGCTCCGGTGCGCCGACCGGCGCGGCGCCGGCGACGGCCGTCCCGGCGGGCGCGAGGCCGAGATAGCCCGCCATGCGGATCCCGTCCTCGAGCGCGGCGAAGGCATCGTCGAGGGTTTCCTCCAGCCGTGCGAGCGACTCGCCGGCGCGCTGCGCGTCGCGTCCGCGTGCGACGAACGCCAGCGCTGCCGCGCTCACGGCCAGCACCAGCAGCATCGCGATCAGCGCTTCAACGAGCGTGAGTCCGCCCTGGCGCATCACGGCGTGACCGCCAGCGTGAACCGCTGCATGCCCAGGCCGGCGACCGGCCAGTCGATCGTGATGCGGTAGGCGGCGGGATCCACGGCCAAAGGCTCCGCGCGCGCATCCGAACCCTCGGGCAGGGTGGCGCGGGCAAGCGCCCGCCAGGCGGCGATGGCAGGCGCGTCGGCCGGCAGCGGCGTGCCGTCACCCGGGTTCGCTGCGCGCAGCTCTTCGGCCAGCGAGCCGGCGAGACGCAGCGCATGGCGGCGTATGGCGGACTCGCGCTCGTACTGCACGCCCCGCAGCAACAGCACGGTCGCGCCGGCGACGCCTGCCAGCGTGATGCCGAGGGCGACCAGCGCCTCGATCAGCGTGAAGCCGCGCACGTCGCGCCGATTCAGCATGCGCTCACGCCTTCGCCGGCTGCGGTTGCGCGCGGCCGGCCGCTGCGGCTGACGATGACGGCGCGCGCGGCCGCCGGGCCGCGGCGATCGCAGATCGTGAGCGTGGCGGGGCTGGCATGGCCCGAGCCGGCCGCGAAGCGGATCTCCGTGCGGTTCGAGCGCAGCCGTGCGTTGCCACCCAGCGGGAGACTGCGCTGCGCCAGGCTGCCGTCGGTCGCGATGAGCAGCCCGCCCGACCAGTCCGTCAGCCCGGAGCAGGCCAGCCCGGCGCGGCTGCCGCAAAGGCTCACGTCCTCCCCGCGAATCGCCGCGAGCTGCCGCGCCGCGTGGATCGCGTGCAACGACGAGCTGACCGTGGCGTCGCGGCGAAGATCCAGCAGCCATGCCGCAAATGACGGGCCGGCGGCGACGGCAAGCAGGGCTGCGGTCCCCAGCGTGACGAGAAGCTCGACGAGCGTATGCCCGGTCCGCAGGGTCGTTCGGTGCAGCATGGTGCGAGGCTAGCGCGCGGACGCGAGCGCGCCATGGCGCAATTCCGCCGCGTTTGAGCGGATATCCGCCGCGGCGTATATTCGCCGCCCATGGACCCCGTCAACCCCGCCCGCGGCGACCGCAGGCAGATGCCGGCGCTGCTCGCGAAGCACGGCATCCAGCCCACCGCGCAGCGCCTGCGCGTGGCGGAACTCCTGTTCAGCCGCAAGCAGCACCTCACGGCCGAGCAGGTGATCCAGGCCCTCGGCCGGGACGGCTGCCACGTCTCCAAGGCAACCGTCTACAACACGCTCAACCTGTTCGCGGAGAAGGGCCTGCTGCAGGCGCTGACCCTGGATCGAGAATGCGGCCTGTTCGACTCCAACACGGAGCCCCACCACCACATCCGTGTCGAGGGCACCGGGCAGCTGATCGACGTGCCGCCCGGCTCGGTCGAATTCTCGCGGCTGCCGCCGCTGCCGCCGGGGACCGAGCAGGTCTCGGTGGAGGTCCTGATCCGGGTGCGCCGTTCGGGCTGAGCGGCGTTGCCCGTGGGGCATGCCTTGCCTATACTTCGCGGCCCCGTCGCCGGTGTAGCTCAGTTGGTAGAGCAGTCGCTTCGTAAGCGAGAGGTCGGGGGTTCAAGTCCCTCCACCGGCACCAGGTTGCCCCCGCTGCCTTGCCTTCAGCCGCGCGAGCGGGTTTTAATGCCCCGTTCCGGCGGCCCAGGCCGCCCGATGTAAACCAAGAACGATCATCTGCGAGGGGGATAGCTCATGCGTGGGACGATCATCATGTGGAGCGGTGACAGGGGAGTCGTCACCGCCGGCGGGCAGCGCTACGACTTCGACATCAACGCTTGGCAGGGCACCATCGCGCCGGCGGCCAACATGACCGTGGACATCACGGCGGACGGCGGCAGGGCGACGGGCGTGAAACCGGTGGACGAGGCCGAGCTCGCGAAGGAGAAGCTCGCGGCCATGACCGGCAAGGGCGGCGAAATGGCCAAGGCCGTGTTCGCCAACGTCGGCAAGGACGTCGCGATCGCCTACGGCGTGTTCCTCATCGTCGGCCTGTTCTTCAGCATGATCTCGACCAGCGGCTTCGTCGACATCAGCATCTCGCTCGCCGACCTGCTGACGCGCAACGACATCGCCATGATGACCGGCAGCAACGGCAAGGGCATCTTCCTGCTGCTGCTCGCGACCGCGACCATCGCCGTGCCGTACTTCTGGAAGCACAAGTTCGCGCCGCTGGCGTTCGCGGTGCCGCTGCTGTTCACGATCTACGGGTTCTGGCCGATGTGGGACAAGTACCGCGCGGCGAAGAAGATGGAAGAACAGATGGGCGAGGAGATGCGCCAGTTCGCGGAGGCCTTCGGCCAGATGGCGCAGCAGATGGGCGCCGGTGAATCGAGCGGCATGGGCAGCCTCGGAATCGGCGCTTATATCATCTTCGCGACGGTGCTCTACCTCGCCTACAAGGGAGTGATGAGATTCCTGAGCCGCTCCTAGGGCGTCTCGGCTCGATCCTCGGTCCCGATGGCCTGCTGACCGGCGCGTCCGTGAGCGCACGCGCCGTCGGCTGGGCCGATCCGGGCCCCTGCCGGGCGCTGGACCCGCGTGGCATCCTCAACCCGGGCCGGATCATCTAAAGGGGACGCATCCCATTTAGGAACTTAAATGGGATGCGTCCCCTTTATCCGAAGCGGTAGTCCTTGAACTGCTGGCGCAGCTCGACTTTCGAGATCTTGCCGGTGGCCGTAAGCGGGATCTTCTCGACGAAGGCGACGTCATCCGGGATCCACCATTTCGCGACGCGCCCGTCGAGCCAGCCCAGCAACTCTTCCCTGGTCGGCGGCTCGCCGGGACGCGGTACGACGACCAAGAGCGGCCGCTCGTCCCACTTCGGGTGCGGGATGCCGATGACCGCGGCCTGCAACACCTTCGGGTGACCTGCGGCGACGCACTCGAGGTCGATGGAGCTGATCCACTCGCCGCCGGACTTGATCACGTCCTTGGCGCGGTCAGTGATCTGCAGCGTGCCGTCGGGGCTGATGTTGGCGACGTCGCCGGTCGCGAACCAGCCGTCGGCGTCGTGCGCGGCGCTCGGTTCGCCGAGCTCGTAGTAGTCGCTGCAGACCCAGGGTCCGCGCACCTTGAGCATGCCGGAGGATTTGCCGTCCCAGGGCAGCTCGCGCCCGGCGTCGTCCACGACCTTCATGTCGACGCCGTAGACCGGCCGCCCCTGGCGCACCCGGAACGCGTCCTTCTCGGCGTCGCCGAACGCCTCGTAGCCCGGCGGCTTCGAGTTGGTCGTGCCGAGCGGGCTCATCTCGGTCATGCCCCAGGCGTGGATGGTCCAGACGCCGTGACGGTCGCGGAACTCGTTCATGATCGACAGCGGGCAGGCGGAGCCGCCGACCAGCACCTGCTCCAGCGAGTCGAGCACGATGCCCTGCTCGCGCGTGAAGTTGAGCAGGAGCTGCCAGACGGTCGGCACGCCGCAGGCGAGCGTGACCTTCTCTTCCTGGATCAGCGCCGCGAGCGTCGCGCCGTCGCCCATCTTCGGGCCCGGGAACACGAACTTCGCGCCCACCATCGGCACGCTGTAGGGCAGGCCCCAGGCGTTGGCGTGGAACATCGGCACGACCGCCAGGATGCAGTCGCGCCGGCTGAAACCCATGGTGTCCACCAGCGCCGATCCGTAGCTGTGCAGCACCGTCGAGCGGTGGTCGTAGAGCACGCCCTTCGGGTGCCCGGTGGTGCCGGAGGTGTAGCAGAGCGCGCTCGCCGTGCGCTCGTCGAGCTCCGGCCAGTCGAAGGCATCCGGTTCGCCGGCGATGAAGTCCTCGTAGCCCTCGTTGCCCAGCACGATCACGCGCTCGACTGTCGCAAGCGAAGGCTTCAGCTTCTCGACCAGCGGCACCAGCGTCAGGTCCGCGAACAGGAAGCGATCCCGGGCGTGGTTCGCGATGTAGACGATCTGCTCCGGAA
>DASTOQ010000044.1:0-11611 GCA_035720205.1 Steroidobacteraceae bacterium
GTCGTAGATTCGTAGATTCGCCCGGTTTCACGTCAACTGCCTCATCCGTCGTTGCTTCGAATCTACGAATCTACGACCCGGCACCATCTTAGCGTCAGCGCAGGGTTTCGGCGGCCTTGACCTGCGCCATGACCTCGGCGGCGAAATCGGACTGTTTCTTCTCGATCCCCTCGCCCACCTCGAAGCGCAGGAATCCGGTGACCGTCGCGCTCGCCTGCTGCAGCAGCTTGCCGACCGCCAGGTCCGGGTCCTTCACGAACGGCTGCCCGGTCAGGCAGATCTCGGCCAGGTACTTGCGCAACCGCCCTTCCACCATCTTTTCGACGATGTTGGCGGGCTTGCCCTCGGCCGCCGCCTGCGCCATCAGGATCTCGCGTTCCTTGGCGACCGTCGCCGCGGGCACGTCCTCGGGCCGCACGTACTGCGGGTTGGCCGCGGCCACGTGCATGGCGAGGTCCCTGGCGAGCGCCTCGTCGCCGCCCTGCAGGCCCACCAGCGTGCCGATCCGGATGCCGTGCACGTAGCTGCCGATCTGCGTCGGGGCGCTCAGTCGCGCGGCGCGGCGCACGGTGATGTTCTCGCCGATGCGCGCGATCAGCTCGCGCCGCGTGTCGTCCACCGACTTGCCCCCGGCGAGCGCGAGGCTGCCGAGCGCTTCCGCATCCTCCGCGCCCGCGGCGAGCGCCGCCTGCGCGACGGCCGCCGCGAAGGCCTGGAACTCGGGCTGGCGCGCGACGAAATCCGTCTCGCAGTTGACCTCGACCAGCGTGGCGCTGCGGCCGTCGGCGCCGCGCGCCACGGCGAGCACGCCCTCAGCCGCGGTGCGCGCCGCCTTCTTGTCGGCCTTCGCGAGACCCGTCTTGCGCATCAGCTCGGCCGCGGCATCGAGGTCCCCGCCGGTCTCGACCAGGGCCTTCTTGCACTCCATCATGCCGGCGCCGGTGCGCTCGCGCAGCGTCTTGACCGTTTCAGCGGTGATCGTCATCGCTCAGTCCCCGCTCTTGTCGGACTTGCGCGCGGCGGGCTTGCGGCGCACGGGGGACTTGGCGCGGGCCAGGTCCGCCGCCGGCACCTCGTCCAGGCCCGGCTCGTCATCCGCGACATCCGCGGCCGCCGAGGATGCGGGCGCGGCCGCGGGCGTCGCCTGCGGCGCAACGGCCGCCGGCATGGTCGCCGCCGACGCGGTCTCAGCCGATTCCTGCACCATGCGTCCGCGCGCCGGCTGCCGGCGGCGCACGCTCGCCGCCTTGCGCGGCCCGCGGCCCGCGGACTTGCGGCGCGGCTGCCCGGCCTCGTCGAGTTCCACGAACTCGTCCTCGCCGGCCGGCACCACCGGCACGGCGCTCTTGCCCTCCAGCACCGCGTCCGCGATGCCCGCGGCATAGAGCTGGATCGCCTTCATGGCGTCGTCGTTGCCGGGAACCACGTAGTCGATGCCGTCGGGCGAGCAGTTGCTGTCGACGATCGCGACCACCGGGATGCCGAGCTTGCGCGCCTCGTGCACGGCGATTTCCTCGTGGCCGACGTCCACGACGAACAGCGCGTCGGGCAGCGCGTTCATGTCCTTGATGCCGCCGAGGCTGCGCATCAGCTTGTCCATTTCGCGGCGCAGCGTCTGCGCCTCTTTCTTGCTGCGCCGCTCGAGCGCGCCCGAGTCGCGCATCTCCTCGAGTTCCTGCAGCCGCTTGATGGACTGGCGGATGGTCTTGAAGTTGGTGAGCATGCCGCCCAGCCAGCGCTGGTTGACGTAGGGCATGCCGCAGCGGGTCGCCTCCGCCTGCACCGCGTCGCGGGCGCTGCGCTTGGTGCCGACGAACAGCACCCGGCCGCCGTCGGCCACGACGCCGCGCACGAAGCCGGCGGCCTCGTGGTAGAGCGGCAGCGTGCGCTCCAGGTTGATGATGTGGATCTTGTTGCGCTCGCCGAAGATGAACGGCGCCATCTTCGGGTTCCAGAAGCGGGTCTGGTGTCCAAAGTGGACTCCCGCCTCCAGCATCTGCCTCATGGACAAGCTGGCCATGCAAACTCCTTTCGGGTTAGCCCTCCGCGGATCCGCATGCGGCAACCGGACCGAAGCCCGGCACCCAGCCGCACGTGACGATGCGCGTGTGGATTTGGTTGAGAAAAAACGCCGCGCTTTATACCATCTTTGTCCCGTGGAAACAACGGGATAGCGTTCCCAGGACCCTGGATGCTGATGCAGAGCCCCAGCCGCGTTTCGATCAAGTCGCCCGCCGAACAGCAGGCGATGCGTACGGCCGGTCGCCTGGCGGCCGACGTCCTCGACATGATCGGCCCGCGGGTGGCCGCCGGGATCACCACCGGCGAGCTCGACCGCATCTGCCACGATTACATCGTGCAGGTGCAGAAGGCCATCCCGGCGCCCTTGAATTACAAAGGATTTCCGAAGTCCATCTGCACCTCCGTCAACCACGTGGTCTGCCATGGCATCCCGGGCGACCGGGTGCTGAAGAATGGCGACATCGTCAACGTGGACGTGACCGTCATCAAGGACGGCTTCCATGGCGACAGCAGCCGCATGTACCTGGTGGGCGACTGCTCGGTGCAGGCCCGGCGGTTGACGACAATCGCCTTCGAGGCCATGTGGCGCGGCATCCGGACCGTCCGGCCGGGCACGCGGCTCGGCGACCTCGGCCACACGATCCAGCGCTATGTCGAGTCGCAGGGCTATTCCATCGTGCGCGAATACTGCGGCCACGGCATCGGCCGCGTGTTCCACGAGGAGCCGCAGGTGCTGCATTACGGCGAGCCCGCCACCGGCATGGCGCTCGAAGCCGGCATGACGTTCACGGTCGAGCCCATGGTCAACGCCGGACGCCGCCACGTGAAGCTGCTGGGCGACGGCTGGACCGTCGTCACCAAGGATCATTCCCTGTCCGCGCAGTGGGAGCACACCGTGCTCGTCACGCCCGAAGGCTTCGAAGTCCTGACGCTGGGCGCGGCCGACCGCGGAGCACCCTGACCGTGCCTGCCGGCCTCGCGCAGGCCCAGGCAGTACCGGTCGCCCCCAACGCCGACCCGCGCTGGGATTACCTCGACTCGCTGCAGTCGCGCCTCGCGGAAGCGCGGGACCCGGTGCGCGACCTGCGCGGGGCGCTTGCCGAGGGCGATCGCGGGCTCGCGCGACGCTTCCAGGCCGGCGAACCGGTCGAGCGGCTGGTGCGCGACCGCGCCCGCCTGGTGGACGCGCTGGTGGTCGAGGCCTGGCGACTGCACGCGGGCGCGCTGTCGGAGCCGCTGGCGCTGGTCGCGGTCGGCGGTTACGGCCGCGGCGAGCTCTTGCCCTGCTCCGATGTGGACGTCATGGTGCTGCTGCCCTCGGGCGAGCACCCTCTCGTCGTCGCCGCGCTGGAGCGATTCCTGACCTTCCTGTGGGACATCGGGCTCGAGACCGGCCACAGCGTGCGCACGATCGACGACTGCCAGCGTGAGGCGGTGGCCGACATCGGCGTGGCGACCGCGCTCATCGAGGCGCGCCTGCTCGCCGGCCACGACGCGCTCTTCGCCGCGATGCGCCGCGCCCTCGCGCCCGACCGGCTGTGGTCGTCGCGCGATTTCTTCCACGCCAAGGTCGCGGAACAGGCCGAGCGGCACCACCGTTTCCACGACACTGCCTACAACCTCGAGCCCAACGTCAAGCAGGGCCCGGGCGGGCTGCGCGACCTGCAGACCATCGCCTGGGTCGCCAAGCGGCACTTCGGCGCGGACACGCTGCAGGAGCTGGCCGGCCACGGCTTCCTGACCCCGCGCGAGCTGGCGCAGCTCGAGGCGGCGCAGGCCTGGCTGTGGCGCATCCGCTTCGCGCTGCACCTGCTGACCGGCCGGCGCGAGGACCGGCTGCTGTTCGACCACCAGTTGCGCCTCGCGCGCATGTTCGGCTACGAGGACGCCACCTACACGCTGGCGGTCGAGCAGTTCATGCAGCGCTACTACCGGACGGCGATGTTCGTGAGCTGGCTCAACGAGCTGCTGCTGCAGCACTTCCGCGAGGAGATCCTGGCGGATCGCGATGCCCCGGCGGTCCCGCTCTCGCGCGACTTCCAGGAGCGCGACGGGTACCTCGAAGTGACCGGACCGGACGTGTTCACGCGCAATCCCTCGGCGCTGCTGGAGTTGTTCCTGGCGCTGGAGCAGAACCCGCGACTCGCCGGGGTGCGGGCCAATACGATCCGCCTGGTCAGCGAAAGCCTGTGGCTGATCGACGACGAGTTCCGCCAGAACCCGCGCAACCACCGGCTGTTCCTCGAGATCCTGCGCGCTGCCTCCGGCGTGACGCACGAGCTGCGCCGCATGAACCTCTACGGCGTGCTCGGCCGCTACATCCCTGCCTTCGGCCGGGTCGTCGGCCGCATGCAGTACGACCTGTTCCACGCCTGGACGGTGGACGCGCACACGCTGTTCGTGGTCAGCAACCTGCGGCGCCTCGCGCTCGAGCGCTATGACCACGAGTTCCCGAAGCTCGCGCAGGTCTTCCGCGGGCTGCCGCGGCCCGAGCTCGCCTATCTCGCGGCGATCTTCCACGACATCGCCAAGGGCCGGGGCGGCGACCACTCCGAGCTCGGTGCGGTGGACGCCGAGTCCTTCTGCCTCGAGCAGGGCCTGTCGCGCTACGACGCGCGCCTGGTCGCCTGGCTCGTGCGCCATCACCTGACGCTGTCGGTCACGGCGCAGAAGCAGGACATCGCCGACCCGCAGGTCGTCAACGCCTTCGCGCGCGAGGTCGGCGACCAGGTGCGGCTCGACTACCTTTACGCGCTGACCGTCGCCGACGTGCGCGGCACCAACCCGAAGCTGTGGAACTCCTGGAAGGCCACGTTGTTCGACGAGCTCTACGAGCGCGTCAAGCAGGCCCTGCGCCGCGGCCTCGAGAGCCCGATCGACCGCGAGCAGCTGATCCTGGAAACGCAGGGCCAGGCGCGCGGGCTCCTCGCCGCCGCAGGCGTGCCCGCGGATGCGCTGCGCCGCATCTGGGACTCGCTGACCGACGCCTATTTCCTGCGCCATTCCGCGGCCGAGGTGGCCTGGCACACGCAGCAGCTGGCGGCGCGCGCCGCCGCGGACGCCGACGCCTTCGTGGCGGTCGCCGGCCAGCCCGGACCCGGCGGCGCGACCGTCGTGCTGGTCTACACGCGCGGGCGTTCGCATGCCTTCGCGCGCGTCACCGCCGCGCTCGACCAGATGGGACTCAGCATCCAGGACGCGCGCATCACGCCGACCGCGGACGGCGGCAGCCTCGACGACTACCTGGTGCTCGAGGACAGCGGCCTGCCGATCACCGACCGGGAGCGCATGACCGGCATCGAGCGGCGTCTGCGCCTCGCGCTCGCCGACGAAAGCGCGGCGGCGCCGCCCGTCACGCGCCGCATGCCGCGGCAGGCGCGCATGTTCATGACGCCCACCCAGGTCAATTTCAGCGACGATGCCGAGAACGGCCGCACCATCCTCGAAGTCGTCGCCGGCGACCGGCCGGGGCTGCTGTCCGAGATCGGCAAGGTGCTGTGGAGCCAGCGCGTGGAGCTGCACGGCGCCAAGATCATGACGGTCGGCGAGCGCGCCGAGGATGTGTTCTACGTTACCGATGAGGCGGGCCGGTTGCTGGACGACACGCGGCGGTCGTCGCTGGCGGAGGCCCTGCAGCAGGCGCTCGGGCCACGCGAGGCTGCCGCATGAGCCGCTGTACCCGCACTCGCGCGCCGCACGCGGCGGGGATCCGGCGAGCGAGCGAATCCGGTCGCCGGCCTGAGCGAGCGAGCCGGGATCCCGTCCGCGATGCGCGCGCGCGAGTGCCGGCCCTCCTGCGCATGCGATCGCGTCGGGCAGCGGAAACCAGCCCATGAGCAGCGATCCGAGCGCGCTGCGCGAGCTGGTCGAGCGCAGCTTCGAGAGCCGCGCTTCGCTCACGCCCGCGAGCGCCCCGCGCGAGCTGCTGGCAGCGCTCGACGAGTGCCTGGCCCTGCTCGGCGCCGGCGCGCTGCGCGTGGCGGAACCGGCGGACGGCGGCTGGCGCGTCAACGAATGGCTCAAGAAGGCCGTGCTGCTGCACTTCCGCACCCACGGCAACGCGGTGCAGGAAGCGGGCGTGCACCGCTACTTCGACAAGCTGCCGCTCAAGTATTCCGGCTACGACCAGGCCCGCTTCCGCGCCGAGGGCGCGCGCATCGTCCCTGGCGCGATCGTGCGGGCGGGCGCGCACGTCGCCGCCGATGCGGTGCTGATGCCCTGCTTCGTCAACGTCGGGGCCTTCGTCGGGGCCGGCACCATGGTCGACACCTGGGCGACCGTCGGCTCCTGCGCGCAGGTCGGGCGCAACGTGCACCTCTCGGGCGGCGTCGGCATCGGCGGCGTGCTGGAACCGCTGCAGGCGGCGCCCACGATCATCGAGGACGGCTGCTTCATCGGCGCGCGCTCGGAAGTCGTCGAGGGCGTCATCGTCGGCCGCGGCGCGGTGCTCTCCATGGGCGTCTTCATCGGCGCCAGCACGCGCATCTACGACCGCGAGACCCGCAGCATCAGCTACGGCCGCGTGCCGGAAGGCGCCGTCGTGGTCCCGGGCAGCCTGCCCGCCGCCGACGGCAGTCATTCGCTCTACTGTGCGGTCATCGTCAAGAAGGTGGACGCACAGACGCGCGCCAAGACCTCCATCAATGATCTGCTGCGGGAATAGGCGCCGCGCGTGAAACGGCATTCGCCCACCGTGGAACTGACGCGCGAACTGGTGGCGCGTCGTTCGGTGACCCCGGAGGACGCCGGCTGCCAGGACATCCTGATCGCGCGCCTCGCGGCCCTCGGATTCTCCGTCGAGCGGCTGCGCTTCGGCGAGGTCGACAATTTCTGGGCACTGCGCCGTGGCGGGCCCGGGCCGGTGCTCTGCTTCGCAGGCCACACCGACGTCGTGCCCGCGGGCCCGGCCGAGCGCTGGACTTCCGATCCATTCGAGCCCGTGATCCGCGACGGACGCCTTTATGGCCGGGGCGCCGCGGACATGAAGAGCGGGCTGGCCGCGATGGTGACGGCGGCCGAGGAATTCCTGGGCCGTCGGCGCGCGCATGCCGGCGCGATCGCCTTCCTGGTCACCAGCGACGAAGAAGGCAAGTCGGTGGACGGCACGCGCCGCGTCGTCGAATGGTTGCAGGCGCAGGGCCAGCGCATCGACCTGTGCCTGATCGCGGAGCCCTCGAGCCTCGAGCGGTTTGGCGACAACATCCGCATCGGCCGCCGGGGCTCGTTGTCGGCGCGGCTCACCGTGCACGGCGTGCAGGGGCACGTCGCCTATCCGGAACGGGCCGACAATCCGGTCCACCGCCTTGCGCCCGCGCTCGCGGAGCTCGTGGCCCGCCACTGGGACGACGGCCACGGGCATTTCAAGCCGACCAGCTTCCAGGTCAGCAACATCAACGCGGGTACCGGCGCGCCGAACGTGATACCGGGCGAGCTGGTGCTGCGGTTCAACCTGCGCTGGTCGCCGGCGCAGACGCTGGACGGCCTCAGGCAGACCGTGCAGGGCATCCTCGACCGCCACGGCCTGCGATACGCGATCGACTGGTACGAGGCCGGCCTGCCCTTCTACTCGCCGCCCGGCATTCTGGCCACTGCGGCATCGGAAGCGGTCGAGGCGCTGACCGGGCAGCGCCCGGAGGCGACGACCGGGGGCGGAACCTCCGATGGCCGGTTTATCGCCCCCATGGGCGCGGAAATCGTCGAGCTCGGCGTGCGCAACGAGTCGATCCACAAGCTCGACGAGAACTGCGCCGTCGCGGAAATCGACCTGCTGCACCGCGCCCTGGTGGGCACGCTGGAGAGACTGCTGCCCCCGGCCTGAGCCGGCGTTTCGTCAGCTGCGGCGCAGGTTGTTCCAGAGGCCGACGCCGGTCAGCGTCACGGCGAACACCAGCACCCAGGCCGGCATCGAGAGCCCCAGCAGCGTCCAGTCCACCTTGGCGCATTCGCCGCCCGCCCGGAATACCTTCAGGATCACCTCGGTCAGCGGGAACAGGTCCAGCATGAAATCGAGGTCGGCGCCGCAGGCCGGCACCGAGCCCTCCGGCTGCAGTTGGATCCAGACGTGGCGGCCGGCGGTCGCGATCGTGGCGATCCCGGGGATGGCGATCAGCGTCGCCGCCAGCGCCCCGCGCCAGCCCGGTCGCGACAGGAGCACGGCGATCACCAGGGCCGCCGTCAGCGCCGCGACCGTCACGCGCTGGAAGATGCACAGGTGGCAGGGCACGAGCCCGAGGCCGTACTGGCTCCAGAAGGCGAAGGCGAGCGCGACCGCGCCGGCCCCGGCGCCGAGCCCGTTGATGGCGCGGCGCGACGGCATCAGGCGCCCTTGCGGCCGCGCGCGAAGTCCCGGATCTGGCGCTCGGCATCGTCCAGCGACAGGTGGCGGATGTCCTTGCCGTGGACCATGTAGACCGTGTACTCGCAGATGTTCTTGGCGTGGTCGCCGATGCGTTCCAGCGCCCGCACCACCCACATGATCTCGAGCGCGCGCCGGATCGAGCGCGGATCCTCCATCATGAACGTGATGTTCTGCCGCTGGATGGCCTCGTACTCCTCGTCCACCTTGCGGTCCCGGCGCGCCACCTCGAAGGCCTCGTCCGCCTCCAGGCGCGCGAAGGCGTGCAGCGCGTCGTGCACCATCTCCGTGACCAGCCTGCCGAGGTGGCGGATCTCGCGGTAGTTGTCCGAGGGCTTCTCCATGGTGGCGAGCCGGGCCGCGATGTAGCCGATCTTCTCGACCTCGTCGCCGATGCGCTCGAGGTCCGTGATGGTCTTGATGATCGCCACCATCACCCGCAGGTCGGAGGCGGTCGGCTGGCGGGTCGCGATGATGCGGCCGCACTCCTCGTCGATCTCGACCTCCATCTGGTTGACGCGGTAATCGTCCCGCGCCACCGTCTCGCCGAGCGCGCTGTCGCCCTCGATCAGCGCCGTGACCGCGCGCTGCAACTGCTGCTCCACGAAGCCGCCCATCTGCATGACCCGGGTGCGCACGCGTTCCATGTCCTCGTTGAAGCGTCGGGACGTGTGCTGGGCCAGGTCAGAGGATTCCATGACCGAACTCCTGCCGGGGATTCCGGCCTCGCTTCGACATCATATCAATGCAACCGGTTCCCGGCCGCCGGAGCGCGCGCCGCGCTGCGCGTCAGCCGTAGCGGCCGGTGATGTAGTCCTCGGTGGCCTTCTGCTCCGGGTTGGTGAAGAGCTTGCTGGTGTTGTCGAACTCGATCAGCTCGCCGAGGTACATGAAGGCGGTGTAATCCGACACGCGCGCCGCCTGCTGCATGTTGTGCGTCACGATGATCACGGTCACCTGGTCGCGCAGCTCGGAGATCAGCTCCTCGATGCGCGCGGTGGCGATCGGGTCGAGCGCCGAGGTCGGCTCGTCGAACAGCAGGATCTCCGGGTTGGTCGCCAGCGCCCGCGCGATGCACAGGCGCTGCTGCTGCCCGCCCGAGAGCGACAGGCCGGAGTTCTGCAGCCGGTCCTTGACCTCGTCCCACAGCGCCGCCCGGCGCAGCGCCTGCTCGACCTCTTCCTCGATGCGGGCGGCCGAGCGCATGCCCCGCACCCGCAGGCCGTAGGCCACGTTCTCGAAGATGGACTTCGGGAACGGGTTCGGCTTCTGGAACACCATGCCGATGCGCATGCGCACCTCGATCGGATCGACGTCGCGGGCAATCAGGTCGAGCGAATCGGGATACAGCATGATCCGGCCCACATAGCGGGTGCCCGGCGTCAGGTCGTGCATGCGGTTGAAGCAGCGCAGGAAGGTCGTCTTGCCGCAGCCGGAGGGCCCGATCAGCGCGGTCACGCGCTTCTCGCGGATCTCGATGTTGAGGTCCTTGAGCGCCTGCACCTGGCCGTAGAAGAACGACAGCGCCTCGGCGCGCGACTTGACCGTCAGCGGCGCATCGGCCGGGTCGGCCCGGCGGGCCAGGTCCACCGACGGGCGCGGCGTCGCGAGTCCGCCGTTGCCGGCGGCGCCGGTTTCCGGGCGGGCCGCCTTCTCGATCGGGGCTGGCTCCATGGTGTTCACCAGTTGATTCTCTTGCGGAAGCGGTAGCGGACGTAGATGGCGATGCCGTTCATCAGCAGCGTCATCCCCAGCAGGATCGCGCCGGCGGCCGCGGCGTTGACGTGGAATTCCGGGTCCGGCCGCGATACCCAGTTGAACATCTGGATCGGCATGGCCGTGAACGCCTCGCCGAGCCACGAGAACGACAGGAACGGGAACTCGCCCTTGAACGGCGACTCGGGCAGGAAGGCGATGAACGACAGCGCCCCGATCGTGATCAGCGGAGCCGTCTCGCCGATGGCCCGCGACAGGCCGATGATCATCCCGGTGAGGATGCCGCCGGTCGAGTACGGCAGCACGTGGTGCGCGGTGACCTCCCAGCGGGTCGCGCCCAGCGCATAGGCGGCCTCGCGGATCGCGCGCGGCACCGCGCGCAGCGCCTCGCGCGTCGCCACGATCACGATCGGCATGATCAGCAGCGACAGCGTCAGTCCCGCAGCCAGGATGCTCTGGCCGAGGTTGAACTGGTATACGAACAGGCCGAGCGCGAGCAATCCGTAGATGATGGACGGCACGCCGGCGAGGTTGGTGACGTTGACCTCGATGATGGCCGTCAGCCAGTTCTTCGGCGCGTACTCCTCGAGGTAGATCGCAGCGGCCACGCCGACCGGCATGGTGATTGCCGCCGTCACCAGCATGATCAGCGAGGTGCCGACCCAGGCCGACAGGATGCCGGCGCGCTCCGCCTTGCGCGACGGGAACGACTGCAGGAAGTCCCAGTTGAGCTTCGGCGCGCCATCGCGCACCAGGTCGATGAACAGCACGGCCAGCACCAGCAATGCCGCGAACATCACCAGCAGGCCGACCATCACGAATACCCGGTCCGCGATCTTGCGCCGGTTGACGTCGGCGCGGATGCGGTCCGGCGCGGCCGGTGCGGCGGCAACCATCTCAGTAGGCCTCACGGAAGCGGCGCGTCAGCATGAAGCCGGCGATGTTGAACACCAGCGTCATCAACATCAGCACCAGCCCGGCAGCGAAGATGGACTGGTAGCCGATGCTGTCGTGCGGCAGGTCGCCGAGGCTGACCTGGACGATGAAGGCCGTGATGGTCGCCGCGGGCTGGGTCGGGTCCCAGGTCAGGTTCGGCTGCAGGCCGGCGGCGACCGCCACCACCATGGTCTCGCCCACGGCGCGGGAGATGCCGAGGATGTAGGCCGCGGCGATGCCCGACAGCGCTCCGGGCACGACCACGCGTGTCGCGGTCTGGAACCGCGTCGCGCCCATCGCGTAGCTGCCTTCGCGCATGTAGTTGGGCACTGCCCGCATCGCGTCCTCGCTGACCGACGCGACATAGGGAATGATCATGACGCCGATGACCAGGCCCGCGGACAGCATGTTGAAGCCCGGCAGCCCGGGGATCAGCTTCTGCAGCAGCGGGGTCACGATCAGCAGCGCGAAGTAGCCGTACACGACCGTCGGCACCGCGCCCAGCAGCTCGAGCGCCGGCTTGATGACCTCGCGCAGCCGGTAAGGCGCGAACTCGCTCAGGTAGATCGCAATGAGGGTCCC
>DASTOQ010000045.1:0-2512 GCA_035720205.1 Steroidobacteraceae bacterium
CGGAGAGCTTGCTCACGAGCGCGCCCAGGTGGCCCACACTCGGTGGCACGCCGGGTTTCGGCTCGATCGCCGCCAGTTCCTTCAGGCCGAGCCAGTGGCAGAGATACACCTGGTCACGGTGCATGACGACGACCGGCATGCCCTTGAGCACAGCCGCCTTCGCCTCCCAGCGCGCCATCGCCGCCGTCCAGCGCGCGTCGAAGTCGGCGCCGCGCGCCAGGTAGTACGCCGCGTTCACCGCGTCGAGCTGGACCAGGCGCGCGGTGAGCGCCTTCGCGACCGCCGCGATGTTGCGCGGGTCGAGCTGGATGTGCGGATTGCCCTGGGGGTGGATATCGCCCATCGCGCGGTCGAACTGCGCCGGCCTTTCCAGCAGCGCGACCTGCGCGGTCGCCTCGAAGTACCCCGCGGCGCCCGGCTGGATGCGCTTGTTGCCGGATTCGCGCACCAGCACCGGCAGCCAGCCGATTTCCAGCTCGCCGCCGTTGGCGACGAGCAGGTCCGCCGTCCGGGCGCGTGCGACCAGGCTCGGTTTCGCATCCACGCGATGCACGTCCTGCAGTGCTCCTGTCGCGGTGTAGACGCTGACGCGATCGCCGCCCAGTTCCGTCGCCAACGCGCCCCAGTCGGCGGTGGTCGCCAGCACCCTGAGCGCGGCCTGCGTGGGCGCCGCCGCCGCCAGCATCAAGAGCGCGGCGAGCGCACGAATGAATGTGCTCATGGTGGCGCCCCCTAGTACTTGTGGGCGCCGTGGGCGCCGATGCCGTAGATGTACTGCAGGCGGAACTGCCGGTCCTTGTCGCCGGTCGCGCGCGCATCGTCCCAGCTGTACTGCGCGCGGATGCGGCTGAACTCGCTGGGGCTCCAGTCCAGCATCGTCGTGATGCGGTCCGGGTTCACGCCCGCGATGCCGGAATCGAGCGCGTCGTAGCGCAGGCCAGCGCGCCAGCGCGGCTGGAACTGGTACACGCCCTGCAGGTACCAGCCGGACTGCTCGCTGCGGTGGGGTTCGTCCAGGCCCGCGCCCTCGAGGTCGAGCGTGAGATCGCCATTCTCCTTGCGGCGGAAGTACTCGCCCTGGAGCTTCAGCTCGCGGCGCGAAGCGTCGCCATAGGGCCGCCACTTCACGACGGCGTCCACGGCCCAGGTGCGCGAGCTGCCGGTGAAGGCATTGAGCACCGGGTTGCCGAGGAGATCGACGTCCTCGTAGGCGCGTTCCTCTGCGTCCATGTCGAGCCACGAGGCGCCCGCGCGCCAGCTGGTGGACTCTCCGAGGTCGCCGCCGACGTGCGCGAACAGCGTCGTGCCATTCAGGCCGTTGCGGTCGCGGCGCGTCGCGGGGAAGGCTTCGCCGTTGCCGGCCTCGACGCCCAGCTCGAGGAAGAGGTCGGTGGGTGCAAGCCACTTGAGCTGCAGGCCATCCTGTCCCCTCTGGTTGGCGAACATCGCCTGGTACACCAGCGGCTGGTCGATGAAATCCCAGGCGTGCGCGTGAACCTCGTTCAGGTAGCCGAAGCCGGAGAAGAAGCGGCCGCCCTTGGCGGTGAACCCTGCCGGCAGCGAGGACGTGCGGAAGTACGCCTCCTCGACCTCGATCTCGTCTTCCGGCGTGATCGCCGCGATCAGGGTCGCCGAGAAATACGGATCCACGTTGGCCGAAAGCACCAGTTCCGATTCCGCGAGGTTGAAGCTGCGCTCGCCGGGGCCGACCTCGCCGCCGCTCGGCAGGAAGCCGGCGATGGTCCAGGACTCCGGGTCCTGGGAGAGGCTGGTGTAGTTGCCGGTGAGTATCACGGAGATCGCGGGGTTGAAGGCGGACGCCGCGCTCGCCAGGCTCGCGCCCGGCGGCGGCGCGTCTTGCGCCACGGCCGGACCGGCCGTGGGCGCGGCAGCGCTCAGTTCTTCGATCCTGGCCTCGAGCGCCGCAAGGCGCGCGGCGTAATCGCCCTTCAGCGCCTCGAGTTCGGCGCGCAGTGCCGCAACATCATCGTCGGCGCGACTGATCGCGGGCAGCAGCGCGCATGCCAGCGTCAGCGACGCCGCAACGTATTTCAGACTCGTCATCGAGAAGCCCTCCTCCGACGTCAACGGACACGGACGCGCCTGGGCGCGGCCGCGCGGTCATTTCGCAGTCAGAGGATGGCGGGAGGTGCGCGGGAGCGGAATGCGGGGTAATGCGGATCGAGTGCGATGGCGGCGTTGGCCGCGGGGACAGCAACCTCGGAACCGCAGTGGTCGATCTGAAGGGCCGTGGTCGAGCCGCCGACGGCGCTCGCGAGCGGCGCAAAGGACATGCAGGCGCCGCAAAGCTGGCTGGTGTCCGGACGGCTCTTGGCGTCGTCCGACAGGTGCGAATAGGCATGGGCTGCCGCGCCGACCTGACCGACCAGCAGGGCGACCGACAGGAAACGGACCAGGTTCCCGAGTCGACGAGTGGAGAGCACCTGTGCCTCCGGTTGCCGGCGCAGTATCCGCCAAGCGGTGCACGCAGGCAACCGACGGGCTGTTGCGG
>DASTOQ010000046.1:0-17675 GCA_035720205.1 Steroidobacteraceae bacterium
CGACAAGTGGCTGCTCGCCTGCGACGCCGGCCACGGTTTCATCGCCAGGCTCGAGTCGCTGTTCGTGCGCAACCGCGCCGGCAAGGCCGTGTTCAACCTGCCGGAGAACGCGAAAGTGCTGGCGGCGGCGCCGGTGCCGGCCGCAGACGGCGCACTGGTCGTCTCGGTCAACAGCGAAGGCCGCATGCTGGCGTTCCCGGCCGCCGACCTGCCGGAGATGGAGAAGGGCCGCGGCAACCTGATCTTCGGCATCCCGGGCAAGAAGTCGCGCGCCGGGGAGGAGCTCATGGTCGCGGCCACCGTCGTCGCGCCTGAACAGTCCACGCTGGTCTGGTCCGGGGAGCGCAAGATGACGCTCACCTGGAAGGAGCTGCAGCATTTTCTCGGCGCCCGCGGCCAGCGAGGTTCCGTCCTTCCACGCGGCTGGCGCAAGGTCGACCGCTTGAGCACCGAGTGACGCGGGTCCCTCCGGGCAAGGCGCACTGGGTCGCGAGCGAGCGAATCCGGTCGCCGGCCTGAGCGAGCGAGCGAGCCCGGTGCGCCTTGCCTGGTGGCGCCGGCGCCGGTCCGCGCTCAGCCGATGACCACTTCCTCGGGCGCGTTCACGAAATAGCCCTGGATGAACTCGACGCCGAGCTGCCACAGCACGGCCATCGTGTTCGCATCCTGCACGCGCTCGCCGATGGTCACGGCCTTGCACTCGCGCGCGAGCTCGACCAGCGTCTTGACGCGCGCCTGCTTGTCCTGGTCCGCCGACAGGCCCTGCATCAGGGCGCCGTGGATCTTGACGAAGTCGGGCTTCAGGCGGCTGAGCAGCCGCTCGGTGTCGCGACCGAGCCCGAATCCCTCGACCGCCAAGCGGAAGCCGCGCTGCTGCAGCGCCTGGTAGAGCGCGAGCGCTTCCTTGAGATGCTGCGCCAGCGCCTCCTCGCGCACCTGGAACACGATGCGCGCGGCCTCGATGCGCGTGGTCTTCAGCTGGCTGGCGAGCCAGGCGGCCAGCGTCGGGTCAGCCAGCGTGTCCTGCGACAGGCGCACGAACAGCGCGCCCGGCTTGCGTGCGGCGCAGAATGCCATGGCGGCGCCGATGACCCAGCGGTCGATGCTCTTCATCAGGTCGTTGCGCTCGGCGGCCGGCATGAACGCCGACGGCAGCACTTCCTGGCCCTTGTCGTCCAGCATCCGCACCAGCACGTCGAACATGCCGAGGTCCTCGCCGACCAGGCTCGCAATCGGCTGCTGGACCAGGCGGAAGCGGTTCTGGGCGAGCGCCGCCTGGATCTGCTGCACCCACAGCCGGTCCTGGTCCTGGAGCCGCAGCAGCATGCCGGTGTGCTCCAGCAGCTGCACGCGGTTGCCGCCGAGCTCGCGGCCCTGCCGGTGCGCGCGCCAGGCGTCGTTGGCGGGGCCTTCCGGCGACTGCACCTCGGGCGGCACCGGCCCGAGGCCGACGGTGCAGGTGGTGGACAGGGACTTGTGACCGGCCTGGAACACCTCGGTCGCGACCTTGTGCACGACGTGCTCGGCCCAGGCCTCGACGTCCTGGGTGTTGCCGCGCTCGATCAGCATCATGAACCCGTGGCCGCCGAAGCGGCCCGCGAGGTCGCCCGGCTGGACCTGTTCCTTCAGCAGGCGCGCGAAATCGGTCAGGAAGTCCTCACCGGCCAGCACGCCGAGCTGCTCGTGGACCGCCTCGTACCGGTCGGCTTCCATGTAGGCGAGGCAGCGCACGCCGCCCTTGACCGGCTGCGCGAGCCGCTCGCGCAGCTTGTCGATGAAATAGCGGCGATGCATGAACCCGGTGGCGGGGTCGGTCTGCATCGCGTCCTCGAGCTTGCGCTGGTACTCGCCGGCATCGCTGACCCGCGCCGGCACCACGACCTGCACGCAGGGCTCGCCGTCGTACTCTGCGCGCACCAGCTGGAACTCGAGCGAAGGCGTGTGGCCGCTGACGACCAGCGCCGAGGCGTGCAGCGTGTGGCCGGACCACTTGCCCTGCAGGCAGGCGACCAGCGCGCCCTTGATCGCGGCATGGTCATCGGGATCGAAGGCATCCATCAGCGGCGTGCCGGTGACCTCCTCGGCCCTGGAATAGCCGAACAGCGAAATCCAGGCCGGGTTGGCGTCGACGATGATTCCTTCCTGCACCTGGGCGATCGCGTCGGTCGAGCCTTCGACGATGTGCTGCAGCTGCTTCTTGTACTCGCGCGCCGAGGCGAGCGTGGAAGAGAGCGCGCGATCGAGGCGGTGGGTGCGAAGCTCCCTGCCGACCACGAGCTGCAGCCGCGGGATGTTCGAGAGCGTCACTGCGTCCTGGGCGCCGAGCGCGAGCGCCTGCGCGATGGCGTCTTCGTCGAGCCGGTCGCGCACCACCAGCACCGGCACGTCGGGCGCGAAGCGGGCGCGGAAGTCCATCACGCTGGCGAGGTCCACGATTCCCTCGTCGGCGAACAGCACCAGCATCTCGGCCGAAGCCTGGGTCAGGGCGTCGCCGAGGTCGCGCGCGTCCGGCAGCCAGGTGACGTGCACCGGGTGGCCCGCGTTGCGCAGCGCCTTGTTGATGGCTTCGACATTGTCCTGACTGCGCGTCAGCGCAATCATCGGCACGGCGGCGGGTTGCTTCAAAATCCGGCTCCGGGGGGGGCCTGCCCGAGGGTCGTGCCGCGATACTAGCATCCTGAAATAAATGGATTTCGCGACCGGCGTCATGCTCCGGGGCGGGGTGGCCGGGCCGGCGGGCAGCCGCTATCATACGCGCCCCCTGTTTCCGGCCCGCCGGGCCCCGGCGGCACACGATGTCCAGCTACAGCACCAACGAGTTCCGCTCCGGCCTCAAGATCCTGCTCGACAAGGATCCGTACACGATCGTGGAGAACGAGTTCGTCAAGCCGGGCAAGGGCCAGGCCTTCAACCGCGTGCGCATCCGCAACCTGCGCACCGGCCGTGTCATCGAGCGCACCTTCAAGTCGGGCGAATCGGTCGAGGCCGCGGACGTGGTGGACGCGGACATGCAGTTCCTTTATGCGGACGGGCAGTTCTGGCACTTCATGAACCCGGAGACCTACGAGCAGCTCGCGGCCGGTGAAACCGCGGTCGCCGATGCCGCGCAGTGGCTCAAGGACGGCACCGTCTGCATCGTGACCCTTTGGAACGGCCAGCCGCTGACCGTGACGCCGCCGGCCCACGTGGAGCTGAAGATCGTCGAGACGGACCCGGGCATGCGCGGCGACACCGTCACCGGCGGCACCAAGCTTGCGAAGCTCGAGACCGGCGCCCAGGTCAAGGTGCCGCTGTTCGTGAACCAGGGCGAAATCATCCGCGTGGACACGCGCAGCGCGTCCTACATCGCCCGCGCCGGCAAGTAAATCAAAACCCGTCGATGCCGGCGAGCCGCCAGTCGCAGGCGTTGGCGAGCCGCCCGGCGAACCCCTCGAGCAGCGCCGCGTCCCGCGGCCCGAAGCGGGCGAGGCTCGGGCTGTCGAGGTCGAGCACGCCGACGAGGCGGCCACCGGCCTCGAGCGGCACCACGATCTCGGAGCGGGAAGCCGCGTCGCAGGTGATGTGACCCGGAAAGGCGTGCACGTCCGGCACGATCAGGGTGGCGCGGCGCGCGGCGGCGGTGCCGCAGACGCCGGCGCCGAGCGCGATGCGCACGCAGGCGACGCGTCCCTGGAACGGCCCGACGACCAGTTCGCCGCCGCGCAGGAAATAGAATCCCGCCCAGTTGAGGTCCGCAATCCGCTCGAACAGCAGCGCCGCGGCGTTCGCCGCGTTCGCCCAGGGATCGCGCTCACCGGCGAACAGGCCGTCCGCCTGCTGCAGCAAGTCCGCGTCCGGGGCGATCGCCACGGTCATCGACTCTCCTCAGGCGCGCTCGTGCGCGAAGCACATGGCGGAAGCGAGGTCCGGCAAGCCTAGCGCAACCATCACCAGGCGGTCGAACCCGAGCGCCACGCCCGAGCAGTCCGGCAGCCCGTGCTCGAGCGCCGCCAGCAGCCGCTCGTCCAGCGGCGCGAGGCGCTGGCCGCGGCGGCGCCGCGTGCCCACGTCCTGGCCGAAGCGGCGGCGCTGCTCGGCGGCGTCGCCAAGCTCGCCGAACCCGTTCGCCAGCTCGATGCCGTCCACGTACAGCTCGAAGCGCTCGGCGACCGCCATGCCGCCGGCGCCGGTGGCGAGGCGCGCGAGCGAGGCCTGCGAGGGCGGGTAGTCGGTGACGAAAACCGGCGCGTCGCGGCCGAGCGCCGGACCGACCAGCGCGCCGACCAGCAGGTCGAGCCAGGCATCGAGATCCCAGCCTCGGTCGTCGGCCGGCTCGATGCCGCGGGCGGCGAGCGCGGCGCGCACCGCGTCCGCGTCGGTGCTGCGGCAGTCGATGCCGCAGGCCTCGCGGATCGCCTCGCGGTATGGGAGCTCGCGCGCCGGCGCGAACGGCCGCAGGCCACGGGTCGCGGCCTGCAGCAACCGCTCGACGTCGCGGCGCAGGTCGGCGGCCGAGAAACCGACGCGGTACCACTCGACCAGGGTGAATTCCGGGCCGTGGATGCGGCCTGCCTCGCCGTCGCGGAACACCGGGCAGACCTGATAGCAGTCGCCGACGCCGGCGGCCAGCAGGCGCTTCATCGGGAACTCGGGCGAGGTCTGCAGCCAGCGGACGGCGCCGCCGGCCGGCTGCGCGGCCACCGGCTCGATCTGCGGGTCGCTGGGCGCGGCCGCGGACAGGACCGGTGTCTGCACCTCGATCACGCCTTGCGACGAGAAATACCCGCGCACGCGCGCGAGCATCTGCGCGCGCTGCCGGATCACCTCGAGGGACGCGGAGGGCCGCCAGTCGCCACCCGTCATGGCAGCGTGGCGATGCGCTCGCCGAACTTCACGGCGCGTCCGGGCGAAAGGCCGTCCACCAGCGTGGGACCACCGGGCGCGAACATCAGCACGACGGTCGAGCCCATGTTGAAGCAGCCGAGCTCCGCGCCGCGCTCCAGCGCGATGATCGGGTCGTGGACCGGCAGCTCGCGGACCGAACCGCCCGGCGCGCGGATCTCGCCGCACCAGGCCAGGCTCATGCTGCCGACGAACAGCGCCCCGACCAGCACCACCGCCATCGGCCCCGCCGCCGTGTCGAAGACGCAGGCGACGCGCTCATTGCGCGTGAACAGGCCAGGCACGCCGGCCGCGGTCGCCGCGTTGACGCTGTACAGGTCGCCCGGCACGAAGCGCGCGCGCACGAGCGTGCCCGCGAGCGGCATGTGGACGCGGTGGTAGTTGTGCGGCGCGAGGTAGAGCGTCGCGAAGGCGCCGCCGGCGAACGGCGCGGCGAGCGCCGCGTCGCCACCCAGCAGCGCGGCGGCCGTGTAGCGGATGCCCTTGGCCTGCAGCAGCGTGTCGCCCTCGATCGCGCCGGCCTGGCTCAGCTGTCCGTCCACCGGACAGAGCACGGCACGCGGGTCGGGATCGGCCGGGCGCGCGCCGGCGCGCAGGCGGCGCGTGAAGAAATCGTTGAAGGACCGGTACTGCGCCGGGTCGGCGAGGATCGCCTCCGACAGGTCCACCGGATAGCTCTGCAGGAACCCGCGGATCAGGGCCGTGCGCAGCAGACCGATGCGGCTGCGGGCGATGACGCGCAGCAGGCGCGTCAGCAGATGCTGCGGCAGCAGGTGCTGCAGCCCGATGAACGCGCGGTCGCGCAAGGCGCTGCCCACGGCCGGGCCTAGCCCGCTGCCGCCGCGACGATGCGACGGTAATCGTCCGCGATGACCGCGGCCTCGTGCGGCGTCCCGAACACCGCGACCAGCTCGGCCTGCGGATTGACCAGGAAGACCGCCGCGCTGTGATCCACCGTGTAGCCGCCGTCCTCCGCGGGCGCCCCCAGGATCACGGCGACGCCCATGGACCGGGTGAACGCGTCGAGGGCGGCCGAGCCGCCCGTGACCCCGGTGAATTCCGGGTCGAAATGGCCGACGTAGCGCGACAGCACCGCGGCGGTGTCGCGGCGCGGGTCCACGCTGACGAAAGCCACCGCCGGCTGCTGCTCGCGCGGCAGCGCGGCCAGCAGCCGGCGCGCCTCGGCGAGCGTCGCGAGCGTCAGCGGGCAGACGTCCGGGCAATGCGTGAAGCCGAAGAACATCAGGGTCCAGCGCCCGCGCAGGCGCTCGAGCCCGAAGTCGCGCCCGAGATGGTCCACCAGGCCCGGTTCCGCCAGCGGCCTGCCGCCGTCGAACAGCGTCGCGCGCTCGAGCGCCGGGGGCGCCGGCTCACGCGTGACGAAGTACGCGGCGGCCATTCCTGCGAGCGCCGCGGCGGCAACCGCGACGGCCATCGTTGCGCGCTGGATCATGCCGCGAATTATCCCACATCGGCGCACGCGTTCCCGCGCCCGCCGGGTAGACTCGCGCGATGGCGCGGCGCGGGACTGGCGAAGCGGGGGACTGCCGCGATGTCGGCGAGCTGCTCGGCTGGGCGGCGGGCCGCCTGCGGCGCGCGCGGCTGCACTTCGGTCACGGCACCGGCAACGCGACGGACGAAGCGGCGGCGCTCGTGTTCCACGCGCTGGGGCTCGGGCACCACACCGCGCCCGCCAGCTACCGCCGGCCGGTCGGCGCGCGCGAGGCCGCGCGGGCCGCGTGCCTGGTGCAGCGCCGCATCCGCGAGCGCCTGCCTTCGGCCTACCTGACCGGGGTCACCTGGTTCGCCGGCCACGAGATCCGGGTGACGCGGGACGTGCTGGTGCCGCGCTCGCCGATCGCCGAGCTGTGCCGCCGCGGCTTCGAGCCCTGGGTGCGGGCGGATCGCGTGCGGCGCGTGCTCGACATCGGCACCGGTTCGGGCTGCATCGCGATCGCGGCGGCGCACGCGTTGCCGCGGGCGCAGGTGGACGCGACCGACGTGTCGACGAAGGCGCTGGCACTGGCGCGGCTGAACGTCCGCCGGCACCGCCTCGGTCGCCGGGTGCACCTGAAGCGCGCCGACGTGTACGCAGGCCTGGCTGCGCGGCGCTACGATGTGATCGTGAGCAATCCGCCCTACGTTCCGGCCAGCGAAATGCGCCGCCTGCCGCGCGAACACCGCGCGGAACCCCGGCTCGGCCTGCAGGCGGGGGCCGGCGGGCTCGCGATCATCGGGCGCATCCTGGCGGGCGCGCGGCGGCGGCTGAAGCCGGGCGGCATCCTGGTGGTGGAGGCGGGCAACACCGCGGCGCGGGTGCGCCGGCGCTGGCCGCGCCTGCCGTTCACCTGGCTCGAGTTCGAGCAGGGCGACGGCGGGGTATTCCTGCTGCACGCGCAGGAGCTGCCGGAATAAGGGATCGCGAACCATGTCAGGCAACACGATCGGCAGGCTGTTCTGCGTCACGACCTTCGGCGAGAGTCACGGCCCGGCGCTGGGCGCGGTCGTGGACGGTTGTCCGCCGGGCCTCGCGCTCTCGGAGCAGGACATCCAGGCGGACCTGGAATTGCGCCGCACCGGCACCTCGCGTCACACCAGCCAGCGCCAGGAGCCGGACCGCGTGCGCATCCTGTCGGGCGTGTTCGAGGGCCGCACGACCGGCACTGCCATCGGCCTGCTGGTCGAGAATCAGGACGCACGCTCGCGCGACTACGAGAAGATCAAGGACCGCTTTCGCCCGGGCCACGCCGACTATGCCTATCAGCAGAAGTACGGCTTTCGCGACTACCGCGGCGGCGGCCGCTCCTCCGCGCGCGTCACGGTCGCGACCGTGGCGGCCGGCGCCATCGCGCGCAAGTACCTGCGCGAGAAGATCGGCCTCGAAGCCGCCGGCTGGCTGTCGCAGGTCGGCCCGCACCGGCTCGCGTGCGTCGACCTGGCGGCGGCGCGCGCCAACCCGTTCTTCTGCGCGGATCCGGCCAGCGTGCCGATGCTCGAGGACTACCTGTGGCAGGTCCGCCGGGACGGCGACTCGATCGGCGCCAGAGTCAGCGCGCGCGCTCGGGGCGTGCCTCCGGGACTCGGCGAGCCGATGTTCGACCGGCTGGACGCGGATATCGCCTACGCGATGATGGGCATCAACGCCGCCAAGGCCGTCGAGATCGGCGACGGGGTCGCGGTCGCCGCCCAGCGCGGCAGCGAACACCGCGACGAGCTGACGCCGGCGGGTTTTGCGGCCAACCATTCCGGCGGGACGCTGGGCGGCATCAGTTCGGGCCAGGACCTGCTGGTGCACGTCTCGTTCAAGCCGACTTCCAGCATCCAGGTTCCCGGGCGCACGGTGGACGTGGCGGGCAACCCCGCCGAGATCGTCACGACCGGCCGGCACGATCCCTGCGTGGGCCTGCGTGCCGTGCCGATCGTGGAAGCCATGCTGCTGCTGGTGCTGATGGATCACTTCCTCAGGCATCGGGCGCAGTGCGCCGATGTCGCCTCGCCGACCCCGGTCATCACGCGCTGAAGGCTCCGGAATCAACGGATTGCGCGCCGTTCACGGCACACGGAGGGCGGCGCAGAGCGTGACGCGGGGCAAGATTTTGGTAAATGCGGCGTGTAAGCTATAGTCCAAAGGATCAGGGACTTGTGATCGGTTTCACGCCCATTTCGCAAGTTCGTGGCCAAAGCTCGACTATTGGCCGCGGCCTCGGGGAGTCACGATGAGCTGGAATTTGCGCGTCCTGGTGTCAGCCGTGCTGCTCGCACCGGCGGCGGCCCTGGGTCTCGGCCTCGGCGAGATCCGCCTGAGCTCGTCCCTGAACGAGCCGCTGGCGGCCGAGATCGACCTCGTCGCGGCGACGCCGGACGAGCTCGCCGCGCTGCAGGCCGAGCTCGCCTCGCCGGAAGTGTTCCAGCGCTACGGCCTCGAACGGCCCGCGTACCTGAGCACGATCGAGTTCAGCGTGGGGCGAGGCCGGGACGGCCGCCACGTGCTACACGTGCGCTCGCGCGACCCGATCAGCGAGCCCTTCGTTTCCTTCCTCGTCGACGTGAACTGGAGCCGCGGACGGCTGCTGCGCGAGTACACGGTGCTGCTCGACCCGCCGGCGCTCGCGGCGCCGGCCGAGCGCGCGCCGGCGCCAGTCGCGGCGCCGACCACCATGCCGGCCCCGATGCCGGCGGCGCCCGCCGTTGCGGCGACGGCGCCGGAGGCCCCGGTCGCGGCGGAAGACAGCTACACGGTCCGGCGCGGCGACACGCTGTACGGCGTTGCGGGCGCGCTGAGCGGCGGAGACCGGCAGGCGACGCAGCGCATGATGGTCGGCCTGTTCCGCGCGAATCCCGAGGCCTTCGCCGGCAACATGAACGTCATGCGCGCGGGCGCCATCCTGCGCGTGCCGGGCAATGCCGAGCTCGCGGAAATCACGGCCTCCGACGCCAGCTCGGAAGTCAGCCGCCAGATCTCCGCATGGCGCGCCACGGGCGGCGGCGCTCCCGGCGGCCGGCTGCGGCTGGTGACGCCGGCGGAAGGTGCCGCTGACGCGGGCACGGCGCAGGCCGAGTCGAGCGGCACGGTCCGGTCGCAGATCGATTCGTTGCAGCAGGACATCGAGGAGCAGCGCCGCCTGCTCGAGTTGCGCAACCAGGAACTCGCGCGTCTGCAGCAGGAGTTGGCGCGCACCCAGGCTGCGGAGCAGGCCGCGGCCGAGCAGGCCGCGGCGGAACAGGCGGCCGCCGAGCGAGCCGCGGCCGAACAGGCGGCGCAGGCCCCGGCTGAGGCGGCAGCCGAGGGCGAAACGGCGGTTGCGCCGGAGGACGACGTCGGCCGCGATGCAACGCCGCCGGCCGAAGCGCCGCAGGCCGCACCCGAGGCACGCCCCGCCCCGGTGCCGGCGGAAAAAGGCCTGCTCGAGCGCCTGACCGACAACTGGACCTGGCTGCTGGGCGCCGCCGCCGTGCTGTTTCTCGGACTGTTCGTCTACGGCTACCTGCGCCGTCGCCGCGAGGCGGAACCGGACCGCAGCCTCAGGAGCTTCGACGTCCCGGGCATTGCGCCCGTACCCAGCGAGACGATGCGGTTGCGCGCGCTCGCCACCGCGGACGAGACCGTCGACCTGGAACAGCCGGCGACGCTGGAAGAGCAGGACCAGTTCCTGGTCGAAGAGCGCCCGGTCGCGCGGCCCAGGGTCGAGGCGCCGAAGCCGGGCGTGGGCCACGAGGAGACGATCAGCGCCGAGGCGGCCCTCGACCTGGACCAGGCCGACCCGCTGGCCGAGGCCGATTTCCACATGGCCTACGGTCTCTACGACCAGGCCGTGGACCTGGTGCGCATGGCGCTCAAGAACGCGCCGGAGCGCAATGACCTGAAGCTCAAGCTGGCGGAGATCCACTTCGTCGCCGGCGACACGCCGCAGTTCCTCACCGTGGCACGCGACCTGCGCACGACGCTCGGGCCCGGTGCCGACTGGGACCGCATCGTGATCATGGGCAAGCAGCTCGCCCCGGACGAGCCGCTGTTCGCGGGCGGCGTGCAGGACGCAGGCGTCGACCTCTCGCTGGAGGGCGGCGACAACCTGGTGGACGTCGACCTGCTCTCCGCGCCGGCCGGCGAAGGCGGCCTGGACATCGACTTCGGCGCGGCGACCTCGCCTGCGGGCAGCACGGAGGCGACGGGCGAGAATTCCGCGATCGAGTTCAACCTCGACTCCGGCTTGTACTCGCTAGCCACCACGCAGGAGATCGTCCGCAAGGACGGCCAGGGCACCGTCGAGATGCCGACGCTGGAGCTGCCCTCCTCGGAAACCCCGACCGTGGAGACGCCGGCGCTGCGCGGGCAGGGCGGCCAGGCGGCGCCGAAACGCGGCCCGGCGACCGATGCCACGGCGGAGATGGCGATCGACGACCTCGGCCTGGACCTCGGCGCGCTCGAGAACCTGCCGGAGGCCGAAGACGCCACGGCGATCGCGACCGACGTCAGCGACGAGGCGACGCAGATCGCGCGTCACGACGAGACCACGCGGCTCATGCCGCGTTCGGAGGGCGACACCGCCGCGACCGCCATCCTGCCGTCCATGGACGATCCGGGCGCGACCTCGATGATCAAGAAGCTCGATTTCAGTTCGATCGATCTCGACGTCGGCGGCGCCGCGGACGACGAGGACCAGGCACCGACGGTGCGCGACTACGTGGCGGCCGAAAAGCAGCCGCATCTGTCCGAGCTCGAGCCGGTCACGATGAGCGAGGTCGGCACCAAGCTCGACCTCGCGCGCGCCTACATGGACATGGGCGACCCGGACGGCGCCCGCAACATCCTGCAGGAAGTGCTGGCCGAAGGCAGCGCCTCGCAGAAGCAGGAGGCGCGCCGGCTGATCGATTCCCTGCCAGGAGCGTGAAGCGCGCGACCCGGCGCCTCGCCGTCGGCGTCGAGTACGACGGCACGCATTACGCCGGCTGGCAGCAGCAGCCTGGCCTGTCGACGCTCCAGGACTGCCTGCAGCGCGCGCTGTCGCTGGTCGCCGACCACGCGGTCACCGTCACTGGCGCCGGCCGCACCGATGCCGGCGTGCACGCGGTCGCGCAGGTCGCCCATTTCGACACCACTGCCGAACGTCCGCCGCGCGGCTGGGTGCTGGGCGCGAACAGCCACCTGCCGGCGGACATCGCCGTGACCTGGGCGGTCGAGGTGGACCCTGTTTTCCACGCGCGCCATGCGGCGCTCGCCCGCAGCTACCGCTACCTCATCCTGCAGCGCGCGACGCGCCCCGCCATCCTGCGCGACCGTGCCTGCTGGGCGCGCGTGGCGCTGGACGCTGCCGCCATGCACGAGGCGGCGCAGGCGCTGGTCGGCGAGCACGATTTTTCCTCGTTTCGCGCGGTCGAGTGCCAGTCGCCGACCGCCATGCGGCGCCTCGACGCGATCTCGGTCGCGGCAGACGGGCCGTTCGTCACCGTCGAGGTGACGGCGAACGCCTTCCTGCACCACATGGTGCGCAACATCGTGGGAACACTGATGGAGGTCGGCAGCGGCGAGCGCCGTCCCGATTCGCTCGTCGCAACCCTTGCCGCGCGCGACCGCACGCGGGCGGGCGTCACGGCGCCCGCCGGGGGACTTTATCTCTGGCGCGTCCACTACCCGGACACGTTCGCTCTCCCCGGGGCGCCCGCCATGCCGCCTTGGGCTATGATCACCGGCGCCTGAGCGGCACGCCGGGGGCCCGCGGAACATGACCTGGTTCGAGAAGATCATCCCATCCCGCATCAAGACCGAAAGGCGCACGCGTTCGGTGCCCGAGGGTCTGTGGATGAAGTGCCCGGCCTGCGACTCGGTGCTGTACCGCCCCGAAGTCGAGCGCAACCTGCAGGTCTGCCCCAAGTGCGCGCACCACATGCGCATCGGCGCGCGCGAACGCCTCGCGCACTTTCTCGACCCGGACGTCGCGACCGAGATCGGCGCCGGCGTGGTGCCGGAGGACCCGCTTCGCTTCCGCGACAGCAAGCGCTACCGGGACCGCCTCGCGGCCGCGCAGAAGTCGGTGGGCGAGCGCGACGCGCTGGTCGTGATGGCCGGGACGCTGGACGGGATGGGCGTGGTCGCCGGCGCCTTCGAGTTCGGCTTCATGGGCGGCTCGATGGGCTCGGTGGTGGGCGAGCGCTTCGTGCGCGGCGTCGAGCACGCGATCGCGAACCGCTTGCCCGTGGTGTGCTTCTCGGCCAGCGGCGGCGCGCGCATGCAGGAGGGGCTGTTGTCCCTGCTGCAGATGGCGAAGACGAGCGCGGCGCTCGCGGCGCTCGCCGCCGGGCGGCTGCCGTTCGTCTCGGTGCTGACCGACCCGACCACCGGCGGCGTGTCGGCGAGCCTCGCCATGCTCGGGGACGTCAACATCGCCGAGCCGAAGGCGCTGATCGGCTTCGCCGGCCCGCGCGTGATCCAGCAGACGGTGCGCGAGACACTGCCCGAGGGCTTCCAGCGCAGCGAGTTCCTGCTCGACCACGGTGCGATCGACATGATCGTGGACCGGCGCGACCTGCGCGACCGCATTGCGTCACTGCTGCGCATCCTGATGCGCCGGCCGGCCGTTTCCGGCACGCAGTGAGATTCGACACCCTCGCCGGCTGGCTGGCCTGGCAGGAGGCCGCGCACCCCGTCGCCGTCGATCCGGGTCTCGCGCGGGTGGGGGAGGTGTGGCGGCGCCTCGCGCCCGCGCGGCCGCACACCGTGCTCACCATCGGCGGCACCAACGGCAAGGGGTCGGTCGCCGCCACCCTCGACGCCATCCTGTCCGCGGCAGGCTACGACACGGGCCTGTTCACCTCGCCGCACCTGATCCGCTACAACGAGCGCATTCGCGTGCGCGGGCGCGAGGCCGGCGACGCGGCCCTCGTCGCCGCCTTCGGGCGCATCGACGCGGCGCGCGGGGCGATCTCGCTGACCTTCTTCGAGTGGAACACGCTGGCGGCGCTGCTGGTGTTCGCCGACGAACGCGTGGACGTGGCCGTGCTGGAGGTGGGCATGGGCGGGCGCCTGGATGCCGTGAACCTGCCGGATCCGGACGTGGCGGCGGTGGTCTCCGTCGGCCTCGATCACCGCGAGTTCCTCGGCGAGACCGTCGTGCAGATCGGCGCCGAGAAGGCGGGAATCTTCCGGCCGGGGCGCCCGGCCATCTTCGGTTCGCGCGAGATGCCGGCTTCCATCGCGCAGGCGGCCGCGCATTGCGGGGCCGCACTGCGCCGCCTCGGCGTCGACTTCGACTATGTCGAGCGCGCCGACGGCTGGGACTATGTCGGCTTCGGCTCGCGCAGGCGCGAAATGCCGCTGCCGGCGCTGACGGGCGCGCGCCAGCTCGCCAACGCGGCGACCGCGCTCGCGGTGCTCGAGGCCGCCGAGCCGGCCGTGCTGGTGCCCGACGAGGCCGTACGCGCCGGGCTCGGGAACGTGCGGCTGCCGGGACGTTTCCAGGTCGTGCCGGGCGAGCCCGAGTGGATCCTGGACGTGGCGCACAATGCGGATGCCGTGCACGCGCTGGCCGCGAGCCTGTCGGCGCGCCCCTGCCGGGGGCGGACGATCGCGGTCTGCGGCATCCTCGCCGACAAGGATGTCGCAGCGATCGTGCGCGCGCTCGCCGGCCGCGTCGCCCGCTGGATCGCCGTCGGCCTGCCCGGCCCGCGCGCGCTGCCCGTGGACGAGCTGGCGCGGCGCATCGCGGCGGCCGGAGGCGCCACCGTCACCACCGCAGCGGACGTCCAGGACGGCTGCCGGCAGGCGGCGGCGGCGGCCGCGCAGGACGACCGCGTGCTGGTGTTCGGTTCGTTCCTCACGGTCGGGCCGGCGCTCGCGCAGCTCGGGCTCGCCGCGTAGCCGGGCCGTGCAGGCTACAATCGCGACAACATGGAAGTCCGGGTCCGTGAAAGGCTGGTGGGCGCGTTCGTGCTGGTTGCGCTGGTCGTGCTGCTGGTGCCGGCGCTCCTGAAGGGCCCGCAGCAGCCGCAGGGCGCGGTGCCGGTGCCGCAGATGAAGAGCGTCGAGGTCACGCTCGACGACGGCAGGCGGCCGGATGCCGACGATGCGCTGGTGCCGGAGCCGGCACCGCCGGCGGGGGCGACGGCGCCGGCTGCCACAGGCGACGCTTCTGAGCGCGCGGCCACCACCGCACCACGACCGGCGCCGGCCGCATCCGACGCGCCCCCCGGCGCCAGCGAGCCCGTCCCGGCGAACGCGCCCCGCGAAGCGGCGGAGCAGCCGGCCTGGGCGGTTCAGCTCGGGGCCTTCTCGACCCGCGAGAAAGCCGAGGGACTGGTCGCAGACCTGCGCCGGCGCGGCTATGCGGCCTTCGTACTGGAGTACCGGGCGGGCGGGCAGTTGCTGCACCGCGTGCGCGTCGGCCCGGAACAGGACCGGGCGCGCGCCGCGGCGATCGCCGAGCGGCTGCGCAAGGACGGCTTCCAGCCGGTCGTGGCGCCGCATCCGTGATCGGCTAGAATGCCGCACCCTTCAATGCGAGCCGCAGCCCGATGAATGGCGCTGACCACCTGTTCGGGTTCATCCTGCTGGCCTCCGGCTTCGTCGGCTTCCTGCGCGGGTTCGTGCGCGAGGCGATCGCGCTGCTGTCCTGGCTGATCGGGCTCTGGCTCGCCTGGCACTTCGCCTACCTCGTGACTCCCATGCTGGGCGGCGCCCTGGCGCAGCCAGGCGTGCGCGAGTGGGTCGGGCGCGCGCTCCTGCTGTTCCTGGTGCTGCTGGCCGGCTCCGGCATCGGCGCGATCGTCGCGCATTTCACCCACCGGGCGGCGGGCCTCGCCGTCATGGACCGGAGCCTCGGGACGGTCTTCGGCCTGCTGCGCGGCGTGGTGGTGGTCGGCCTGCTGGTGATCGGCGGACGCGCCGTCAACCTCGACCTCGAGCCCTGGTGGGACAGGACCAAGTCGATGCCGGTCGCGGAAGCGGTCGCCAACTGGCTCGAGCGCTATGCCGAGCCGGCCGCCGAGAAACTGTTCGAGAAGGCCACAGAGACGCCGGACAACTGACGCGATGTGCGGCATCGTCGGCATCGTCGGCACGGGTCCGGTCAACCAGCGCATCTATGATGCCCTCACGGTGCTGCAGCATCGCGGCCAGGACGCGGCCGGCATCATGACCATGGACGAGCAGGCGCTGTTCGTGCGCAAGGACGCCGGCCTGGTGCGCGACGTGTTCCGCGAGCGCGACATGCGCCAGCTCGCCGGCCATGCGGGCATCGGCCACGTGCGCTACCCGACCGCCGGCTGCGACGGACCGGACGAGGCTCAGCCCTTCTACGTCAACGCCCCTTTCGGCATCGGCATCGGCCACAACGGCAACCTGACCAACGCCGAGGAGCTGTCGCGGACGATGATCGGCGAGGACCGGCGGCACCTGAACACGCGCTCCGATTCCGAGGTCCTGCTGAACGTGCTGGCGAGCGAGCTGCAGCGCTCGCAGGCCGCCCGGCTGTCGGCCGCCGACCTGTTCCGCGCGCTCGAGGCGGTGTTCCGGCGCTGCCGCGGCGGCTTTGCGGTGGTCGCGCTGATCGTCGGCCACGGGATCGCCGGCTTCCGCGACCCGCACGGCATCCGCCCGCTGGTGCTCGGCCGGCGTGACACGCCGCGCGGCCCGGAGTGGATGCTGGCCTCCGAGAGCGTCGCGCTCGACATGCTGGGCTTCGACCTGGTGCGCGACGTCGCCCCCGGGGAGGCCATCTACGTGGACCTGCAGGGGCGCATGCACGCGTGGCAGTGCGCGCCGGTGGAGCGGCACACCCCCTGCATCTTCGAGTACGTGTACTTCGCGCGGCCGGACTCGATCATCGACCGCGTCTCGGTGCACAAGGCGCGCATGCGCATGGGCGAGAAGCTCGCCGAGAAGATCCTGCGCCTGCGGCCGGACCACGACATCGACGTCGTGATCCCGATTCCGGACACCAGCCGCAGCAGCGCGCTGCAGCTCGCGCTCAAGCTCGACGTCAAGTACCGCGAGGGCTTCGTCAAGAACCGCTACATCGGCCGCACCTTCATCATGCCCGGCCAGGAGATGCGGCAGAAGTCGGTGCGCGGCAAGCTGAATGCGATCGACCTCGAGTTCAGGGGGCGCAACGTGCTGCTGGTGGACGATTCGATCGTGCGCGGCACGACCTCGGCGCAGATCATCGAGCTCGCGCGCGAGGCGGGAGCCCGCAAGGTCTATTTCGCCTCGGCAGCGCCTCCGGTGCGCTACCCGAACGTGTACGGCATCGACATGGCGGTGGCGTCGGAGCTGGTCGCGTCCGGCCGCAGCGAAGGGGAGGTCGGCGGCTTCATCGGCGCCGACTGGCTCATCTACCAGGACCTGGACGACCTGGTCGCCGCCTGCCGCCACGACGACGCGCGCATCACCGAGTTCGACACCTCGTGCTTCTCCGGGCGCTACGTCACCGGCGACGTGACCGAGCAGTTCCTCGCGCGCATCGAACGCGAGCGCTCCGACGGCGTGCGCGCGCAGCGGCTGCTGGACCTCCAGGGCGGCCGCACCGCACGCGCGGGCTGACGGCGCGCGCCGACATGGCCGGCGCCGAAGCCGACCCGCGTCGCGCGCTGCTGCTGCAGTTCTTCCATGCCGCGCTCGGCGCCGTCGACGGGCGGCGCCGCGTGCGGGCCGCGCTCGCGGCCGCGGCCGGCGCCGGCGAGGTGCATGCGCTCGCCGTGGGCAAGGCGGCCGCGGCCATGATGCAGGGCGCGCTCGACGCGCTGGGGCCACGCCTGGCCCGTGGCCTCGTGGTCGCGCCGGACGACGGCAGCGCGCAGGCGCTCGCAGGCCATTCCGCAATCCGCTGCCTGGCGGGCTCGCATCCGCTGCCCGACGAGAGGAGCCTTGGCGCCGGCGAGGCGGCGCTCGCATTCGCGGCGGCGACGCCCGCCGGATCGCAGGTGCTGCTGCTGGTCTCCGGCGGCGCCTCCGCCCTCGCGGAATTCCCCGCCGCCGGCGTGACGCTGGCGGATCTGCGCGCGGTGACGGCGCGCGCCTTCGCCGAGGGCTGGGACATCGAGCGGCTGAACGCCAGCCGGCGCGGGATGTCCGCCCTCAAGGGCGGCCGCCTGGTGGAGGCATTCCATGGCTGCGAGGTGCAGGGCCTGCTCATCTCGGACGTGCCGCGGGACGATCCCGCGGTCGCGGCCTCCGGCTTGCTGGCGTCGGCGCATTGCCGCGTGACGGTGGTCGCGCGGCTCGCGGACGCGCTGGAAACGGTGCAGCGCGCGGCGCGCGCGCAGGGCCTCGACGTGGCGCTGGCGCCGGAGCGGCTCGACGGCCC
>DASTOQ010000047.1:0-21899 GCA_035720205.1 Steroidobacteraceae bacterium
CTGGCTGCGCACCCAGGCCGACGAATCCCGGGCCCACGCGGAGCTCGCGGGCGAGCACATCACGAGCCTCGGCGGGCACCCGTCGCTGCGCATCGGCGCGCTGCTCGAGACGCACAAGCACAACGTAGACGAGATCCTCAACGAGGCGCTCGGGCACGAAGAGGAAGGGCTCGCAGCCTACCGCGAACTGCTCGGCCTGGTGGCCGGCAAGAGCATCATGCTCGAGGAGTACGCGCGCGCGCAGATCGCGGCGGAAGAGGCGCACCTGGCCGATATCCGGAAGATGCTGCGCAAGCCCGGCTCGATCCGCTGACCGGGCGCGCCGGCTTCCGGACGCCTGGCGGGGCGCATGATGCCGTAAACGACTATAGTCCGCCGATGCCGCCATCGCCGCCCGTGTATCGCCTGGTCGAACTCCACGGTCCGGCGGACCGCGTGGTGCTGCGCAACGACGAGGGCGCATGCTCCCGGCTGATCGTCCTCTCGGGATACGCAGGACCCGCCATGCCCGCGACGCTCACCGGCCCGGTGATCGATGAAGGCGCCGGTCGGCAATGGCGTCTGCGCGCCGCCGAAGGCGCGTTCGAGTTTCGTGCGCGCACCGTCGAACGCATCGAGGAGCATCCGGCGCTCTACCAGCCGCTGCACCGTGCGTTTGCACTGTCGGCAACCGACCGTGCCGCGCTGCGACTGCTGCTGGTGCTGCTGCGCCTGCCGGGCGGTCCGCGTCTGCTGCGCTTCTGGCACGCACGTCGCAGCTGAGTTGACGTAACCCGCAAGCGCCCGCGACTGCGCGCTGGCTTGCCTTTGCCCGGATCGCACGGGAAGATGGCGGGTGGCATTTTGCGCTGCAAACAGCTTCGTCGTGCACAAATTCGGCGGCTCCAGCCTCGCCGATGCCGGCTGTTTCCAACGCGTCGCGGCGATCGTCGAAGATCTGGAGGAGCCACGCATCGCGCTGGTGCTTTCCGCGATCCGCGGCGTCACCGATGTACTGATCGGGCTCGTGGACACCGCCGAGCGCGGCGACGGGCCCGAATGCGAACGGACGCTCTCTCTGCTCGCCGCGCGACACGAGTCCATCGCCCGGGAGCTGCTCGCGCCGGCCGGCTGCGAATCCTTCATGGCGCTGCTGCATGCGGACCTCGCCGACATCCGCCAGCTCGCGCAGGCCGTGGCGCTGCTGCGATCCTCGGAGCGCGGCCTGCGGGACCGGGTCGCAGGGTTCGGGGAACTGTGGTCCACACGTCTTTTCTCGGCCTTCCTCGGCTCGCGCGGGCGGCGCAGTCCGGTGCGGCTGCTGGATGCGCGCGAGATCGTGGTGGTCGAATGGGGCCCGCTCGGTCCCGGCGTGCAGTGGGAGGCCTCGCGTGCGAATGCCGCGCGGTGCGTGCCGGATGAAGCGCCGGCGACGCTCATCATTCCCGGCTTCGTCGCGACCGACACGCGCGGCTTGCAGACCACGCTCGGGCGCAATGGCAGCGACTTCTCGGCCTCCATCTTCGGCGCGCTGCTCGGAGCCGCGGAGATCGTGATCTGGACCGACGTCGACGGCGTGCTGTCCGCCGACCCACGCCGGGTGCCCGAGGCGCGCGTCATCGAGTCGCTGTCCTATGACGAGGCGATGGAGCTCGCCTATTTCGGGGCCACGGTCCTGCACCCGCAGACCATGGCGCCGGCGGTCAGGCAGGGCATCCCGATCCGTATCCGCAACACCTTCGCGCCCGCCCGGCCGGGCACGCGGATTGCCGCCACCGCGGCGAGCGCCCGCACGGTCAAGGGGGTCACCAGCATCGAGGACGTCGCGCTCGTGAACGTGGAGGGCGCCGGCATGATCGGCGTCCCCGGCACCGCGCACCGCCTGTTCGGCGCGCTGCGCGAGGCGGAGATCTCGGTGATCCTCATCTCCCAGGGCAGTTCGGAACACTCGATCTGCTGTGCGGTGCCGGCGCCGCAGGCGGATGCCGCGGCGCGCGCGCTCAGCCGCGCCTTCGCCCCGGAACTGCGCGACGGACAGATCCAGAGCGTCGAGACCGCAGCCGACTGCTCGATCATCGCGCTGGTCGGCGACGGCATGGCCGGCAGCCATGGCATCGCCGGCAAGCTGTTCGGCGCGCTCGGCAACGCAGGCGTGAACGTGCGCGCGATCGCGCAGGGCGCCTCCGAGCGGAACATCTCCGTCGTCGTCGGCCGAGGCGACGCCGCCAAGACGCTGCGCGCCGTGCACTCCGGTTTTTACCTCTCGCCGCACACGCTCTCGGTCGGGCTCATCGGGCCGGGCATCGTGGGCGGGGCGTTGCTCGAGCAGCTGGCCTCCCAGGCCGCGCGGTTCCGGCGCGAGTTCAGCCTGGACCTGCGGGTGCGCGGCATCGCGACCTCGAAGCGCATGCTGTTGGAGGAGGGCGAGATCCCGCTTGCCGACTGGCGCGAACGGCTGGAACGCGGCGGCCTGCCGCTGGACTTCGACCGTTTCTGCGCGCACGTCGGCGCGGCGCACCTCCCGCATCGCGTCATGATCGACTGCACGGCCGATGCCGCGGTGGCGTCGCGCTACGCGTCCTGGTTCGCCGCAGGCCTGCACGTCGTCACGCCGAACAAGCGGGCCAACAGCGCCCCGCTCGACGACTTCCGAGCCATGCAGCGGGCGCGCCGCCGGGCGGGAGTGCATTACCTGTACGAGGCGACCGTCGGGGCGGGACTGCCGATCATCACCACGCTGCGCGACCTGCGCGAAACCGGCGACCGGGTCGGCCGGATCGAGGGCGTGTTCTCGGGCACGCTGGCGTACCTGTTCAACGTGTTCGACGGCGGGACGCCGTTCTCGGCGATCGTTGCCGAGGCGCGCCGGCGCGGGTTCACCGAGCCGGATCCGCGAGACGATCTCTCCGGCATGGACGTCGCGCGCAAGCTCGTGATCCTGGGGCGGGAAATGGGCCTCGACCTCGAGTTGTCGCAGGTGCAAGTCGAAAGCCTGGTGCCGGATGAACTGCGTGCGTGCCCGGTGGCGGAGTTCATGGAACGGTTGCCCGCGCACGACGCGGCCATGGGCCGCCGACTGGAAGCCGCGCGTCACGCCGGCCGCATGCTGCGCTACATCGGTCGCCTGACCGCGGACGGCCGCGCCACCGTCGCCATCGAGGAAGTCGCCCAGGGCCACGCCTTTGCCAGGCTCGCCCCCACGGACAACGTCGTGCGCTTCGTGACCGATCGCTACTGCGAAAGTCCCCTGATCGTGCAGGGGCCCGGGGCCGGACCCGCGGTGACCGCGGGCGGGGTGTTCGGCGATTTGTTGCGCCTGGCAACCTATCTCGGCGCCAGGATGTAGCGACATGGACATCTCGAGCGCCACGGCATTCGCGCCCGCCAGTGTCGGCAACGTGGGGGTCGGCTTCGACGTGCTCGGCCATGCATTCCCGGCGCTCGGCGACCGCGTCCGCGCGCGCCGCAGCACAACGCCAGGCGTGCGCATCACGGCGATCTCGGGCGCAGCGCCGGACCTGCCGCTCGAGCCCGGCCGCAACACGGCGGGACGCGCCGTGCAATCGCTGCTCGCGGGGCTGCGCCAGCACTTTGGCGTCGACCTGTCGATCGAGAAGGGAATTCCGGTGGGCTCGGGTCTCGGCGGCTCGGCGGCATCGGCGGTGGCGGCCGCGGTCGCAGTCAATGAGCTGCTCGATCAGCCGCTGGCGCGCGAGGCGCTGCTGCCGCACGCCGTCGCTGGCGAGGTCGCCGCCAGCGGCTCGCCGCACGCGGACAACGTCGCGCCGGCGCTGCTGGGCGGCCTGGTGCTGACGGTCGGCCCGGTGGCCCGGCGCATCCCGGTGCCGCCCGCGATCCGCTGCGTGCTCGTGCATCCCCGCCTGCAACTGGAAACACGCGCCGCGCGGCGGATGCTCTCGCCCAGCGTGCCGCTGCCGGACTTCGTCCGCCAGAGCGCGAATCTCGCCGGAGTCATCGCCGGCTGCTATGCCGGCGACCTCGACCTGATCCGGGCCGCCTTCGCCGACGTCGTGATCGAGCCGCAACGCGCGCCGCTGGTCCCGGGCTTTGCCTCGGTGAAGGCCGCGGCTCTCGACGCCGGCGCCATCGGCTGTTCGATTTCCGGCGCCGGGCCGTCGGTTTTCGCCTGGTGCGAAGAGGGCCCAGCCGCAACCATCCTGTGCGCCATGCAGGAGGCCTTCGCGAGCGCCGGCCAGGAGTGCGACGGCTGGATCGCAGCGGTCGAAGCAGACGGGGCGCGCGTCGAGGAGCGCGCTTGAAGTACTGCAGTACGCGAGGCGGCAGTCCGGGAGTGACCCTCTCGCAGGCGCTGACAGCCGGCATCGCGCCCGACGGCGGCCTGTACGTGCCGGAACGGCTGCCGCGGGCACCGCTGGAGGAGATGCCGGCAACGGAGTCGCTCGCCGGCGCCGCGGCAATGTTGCTGCGGCCGTTCTTCGCGGGCGACCCCCTGGCCGGACTCCTCGACGAGATCACGCAGGAGGCATTTTCCATTCCCGCGCCGCTGGTGAGCCTGCCACAGGCGCAGGCCGACCACTCGCTGCTCGAGCTGTTCCACGGCCCGACCGGCGCTTTCAAGGACTTCGGCGCGCGCTTCCTGGCCTCCTGCCTGTCGCGCGTCCCGCAACCCGGCCGCGGACCTGTCGTCATCCTGGTGGCGACATCCGGTGATACCGGCGGCGCGGTTGCCGCCGCGTTCCACGGCCGGCCCGGCTTCCGGGTGGTGCTGCTCTATCCTGCCGGCCGCATCGCGCCGCTGCAGGAGCGCCAGCTCACCGGCTGGGACGGCAACGTGCAGTCCTTCGCCGTGCGCGGCAGCTTCGACGACTGCCAGCGCCTCGCCAAGGCGGCATTCGTCGATGCGGAACTGGGGGCGCGAATCCGCTTGTCGTCCGCGAACAGCATCAACATCGGGCGGCTGCTGCCGCAGACGGTCGCATTCGCCGCCACCAGCCTCCGCGTACGGCGGACTCACGGATGCGATGCCGGGTTTGCCGTGCCATCGGGCAACCTGGGCCATGCGCTGGCCTGCGCCTGGGCACGCGAGATGGGGGCGCCGATCGGCGGCATCGTGCTGGCGCACAACGCGAACCGGACCGTACCGGACTATTTCGCAACCGGGCGATGGCAACCGCGGCCGTCGGTCGCTACCATCGCCAATGCAATGGATGTCGGCGACCCGAGCAACATGGAGAGGCTCCGCTTCCTGTACCCGGACCGCGAGACGATGACGGCGCGCTGCGCGGCGCTGTCGGTCGACGACGACGCCATCCGCGCGCGCATCCGCGCGGCTGAACGCGAGGCGGGCGTCGTCCTGTGCCCGCACTCGGCGGTCGCCGCCGAGGCATGGCACCGCCTGCCGGAGGACGAGCGTCGACGCCTGCACTGGGTCGTCGTGGCGACCGCGCACCCGGCAAAATTCCCGGATGTCGTGGAGCCGCTCATCGGCAGGGCGTTGCAGCCGCCGCCCGCGCTCTCGCGGCTGCTCGACCGTCCCATCCGGCGCGAGGAGCTGGCCGCCGAACTGCCCGCGCTGCGAGACAGGCTGCTCCACGCATGAACGTCGAGGACCTCGTGGTCCAGGTCGTCGTCGGCGCCATGCTGCTGGCGCTGGTCGCCTACGGCGCCGTGCTGGGCTACCGGCGCTGGCGCCTGCACCTGGCGCGGCGGCAGCTGGTCCGCGCCTTCGAGGCCGCCTCCGCAGCGCTGCTGCGCGACGTGCTGGTGCCGGACGGCAGCGGCGGCCATCTGCACGTGGACTTCCTGTTGCTGACCGGCCGCGGAATCCTGGTCGTGGATTTCCGCGACGTCGAGGGGATCGTGTTCGGCGGCGAGCACATGCGCGAATGGGCAGTCATGAACGGCCATCGCCGCACCACCTTCCTGAACCCGCTGGAGGCACTCTACGACCGCGTCGCCGCCGTGCGGATGCTCGCGGGCGACGTGCCCGTCGACGGGCGCATCGTCTTCACCGAGCGGGCACAGTTCCCCAAGGGCCGCCCGCCGCGCGTGCTGCGGCTCGCCTCGCTGCAAGCGGAGTATCCCGCGCCGGAGCCCGGCTCCACGACGCATCCGGCCGAACGCTACCGCCAGGCCTGGTTCGAGCTGGCCGCCCAGACCAGGCCCAGCCCGCTCGGCCGCCGCTGAGACCGCGCGCGAAGGCTCAGCCCTGCGCCCGCGCGCAGTGGTCCTCGAGCACCTTGGCGACGCAGACGGTCACGTTCTGCGCGCAGGCGAGGTGCAGGAACTCGTTCGGCCCGTGCGCATTCGCGTGCGGCCCCAGCACCCCGGTCACCAGGAACTGCGTGCCGGGAAAGCGTTCGCCCAGCATGCCGATGAAGGGAATGCTGCCGCCGGTGCCCTTGTACATCGCATCGCCGCCGAACGTCGCGCGCGAACCCTCGTGCATCGACCGCTCCAGCCACGCCGCGACCGGCGGTGCATCCCAGCCGGCGAGCGAGGAACCGACGTCGAACTCCACGCGCGCGCCGTAGGGCGGGTCGGCCTCGAGCGCGCGCTTGACCGCCGCAGCCGCCACCGCGGCGTCCGCGCTGGGCGGCAGGCGAAAGGACAGCTTGAGGTCCAGCCGCGGCAGCAGCACGTTGCCGGCGTTCTCCAGTGCCGGCAGGCCGGCGGCACCGGTCACGGCCAGCGTCGGCTTCCAGGTGTTGTTGATCGCGAGCTCGAGCGGCGAATCCGAGAGCGCGCGGACGCCCGGCGCAAACGGCAGCTTGTTCGAGATTTCCTCGCCCAGCACGTCCGTCATCGCCCGCGCCTGCGCGATGCGGGCCGCGGGGACCGCGACCGTCAATTCGTCCAGCAGCAGGTCGCCGGTGACCGGGTCTTCGACGCGATCCAGCAGCGCCCGCGCGATCCGGAACGCCGACGGCGCGATGCCGGTGGCGGCGCCCGAATGCACGCCCTCGGTCAGCACCTCGACCGACAGGTTGCCGACGAGGTTGCCGCGCAGCGAAGTCGTGCACCAGAGCTGGTCGTAGTTGCCGCACTCCGCGTCCAGGCAGACGACCAGGCTCGGCGTGCCGATGCGGGACGCGAGCGCGTCCACGTAGTGGGGCAGGTCGTAACTGCCGCTCTCCTCGCAGGCCTCGATCAGCACCACGCAGCGCGCATGCGGAATGCCCTGTTCCTGGAGCAGGCGGATCGCGGTGAGCGAGGAGAAGATCGCGTATCCGTCGTCGGCGCCGCCGCGGCCGTAGAGCTTGCCGTCGCGCAGCACCGGCTCCCAGGGCGACAGCCCCGGCCCCCAGCCGGTGAACTCGGGTTGCTTGTCCATGTGCCCGTAGAGCAGCACGGTGTCGTCGCCCGCACCCGGCACCTCGCAGAACAGCACCGGCGTGCGCCCGGGCGCGCGCACGATGTCGACTTTCAGGCCCCGGACCGGCTGCGCGCGGCACCAGGACGCCATCAACTCGGCCGCGCGGTCCATGTGGCCGTGCTGCTGCCAGCCGGCATCGAACAGCGGCGACTTGTTGGGGATGCGGATGTACTCGCAGAGCTTGGGGACGATGGACTCGTCGAAGACCGCTGCGGTGCTCTGCCTGGCGCGCTGAAAGTCCACTTTAAATCCTTTATATCAACAAGTTGGAATCGCTATCTATAGTCAATTCGAATAAGCGGAGGGCGTTCGCCGTGGTGCAGGCCGCAACCGCCTCTGGCGACTGGCCCCGGCACCGTGCGGTCTCCGCCAGCACTACCGGAAGATACATCGGCTCGTTGCGGCGGTGCGCGGGCGCAGGCTTCAGGTTGCGTGGCAGCAGGTAGGGGGCGTCGGTTTCGATCATGAGCCGCTGGTCCGGGATGCGGGGCACGGCCTCGCGCAGCGCCTGTCCGCGCCGCTCGTCGCAGATCCAGCCGGTCACGCCGATCGACAGCCCCAGCGCCAGGCAGTCCTCCAGTTCCGCCGGTCCGCCGGTGAAGCAATGCAGCACCGCGCGCGACGCGGGCCCCGGGTGCTCACGCAGCATCGCCAGGAAGTCCGCGTGGGCGTCGCGCTGGTGCAGGAACAGCGGGCGCCCGTGCTCGGCGGCGAGGCGCAACTGCAGCGCGAAGGCACGGCGCTGGTCGGCGGGCGGCGAGAAGTTGCGGAAGTAGTCGAGGCCGCATTCGCCCGCCGCCACCGTCATCGGGTCGCCGAGCAGGGCCGCGAGCTCCGGCGCGTTTGCCTCGGCGAAGCCGGCAGCATGGTGCGGATGCACGCCGGCGGTCGCACGCAGCCGCCGCGGCCACCGGCGGCAGAGCTCGAGCGAGCGAGCGCTGTCGGCGACCGTGCTGCCGGTAACGATCATCGCGGCGATGCCGGCCTGCGCCGCGCGCTCGATGACCGCGGCGCGATCCCGGTCGAAGCTGTCGTGGCCGAGATTGGCGCCGATGTCGACGAGGACCGGTGCGGCCATGCTTCGCCGCCGCTTCAGGCCGCGCGCAGCGCGGTCGTCACCGGCAGCCGCGCCGCCCGAATGGCCGGCAGCAGCCCGCCGATCATGCCGATCGCGAGCGCGATGACCAGCCCGCGCTGCACCAGTTCCGGCGTGACCGAGAACCGGAACACCACCTGCGTGAAGTTCGAACCCAGGGTCGAGACCGCCATGTTGTTGAAGAGGGCAAAGGCCAGCAGTGCGCCGGCGACCCCGCCCGCCAGCGCCAGCAGCAGCGACTCGATCATGACCGACAGCACCACCGGTCCGCCGCCGAAGCCCAGCGCGCGCAGGGTCGCGATCTCGCGCGTGCGCGCGCCGACCGCCGCGTACATCGTATTGAGCGCGGCAAAGGTCGCGCCCAGCGCCATGATCGCGGTCACGACGCCGGCCAGAATGCCGATCGTGGCGCGGAACTGCCGGGTCTGCCCGCTGTAGTACTGCTGCTCGGTCTCGACGTCCACGTTGACCCGCGGGTCGGACGCGAGCGCGTCCTTGACCGTCTGCAGCCCCGCGGCCCCGTCGAGCGCCAGACGCACCGAGCTGTAGCCGCGGCGGTTGAAGGTCGTCTGCGCCACCTCGACGTCCGCCCACATCTCGCTCTCGTTGGCGTCGCCGGACTCGAACACGCCCACCACGGTCCAGTCCGAGCCGCGCATGCGCAGCGTCTCGCCGATGCCGACGCCTTCGAACTGCGCGCCGACGCCGCGCCCCACGATCAGTTCGCGCAACCCCGGCCGGAACGCGCGGCCCTCGACGATGCGCACTTGCGGCCGCAGCGCGAAGGCGGCGGGCTCCACGCCGCGCACGGTGATGTTGGACCCGGTCTGCTCGCCCGACTTGAACAGCTCGGCGACCACGACCATCTCCGCGGAAGCGAGCGGCCGCCGGTCCGGGCCCGTCAGCACGCCGGGCGCCTCGCGGATGATGTCACCCTGGACGCGCGACAGCCCGGAATTGAGTTCCGCGCTCGAGCCGCCGCGCATCACCAAGGCGACGTCGGCACGACCGGTGGCCTCGAGCGTCGCGCGAAAACCCTCCGCCATCGCGAGCAGGGCGGTGAACACGGCGACCACGCCGGCGAGACCGACGAAGATCACGAGCGAGGGACCCCAGCGCTCCGGGATGCTGCGCAGCCCCAGCGCGGTCATGGCGATCGTCTGCGTCAGCATCCACGGCCTCCGTTCAGCGACTGGCCAGCGCGTCCACGATCGTCAGCCGGCCGGCCCGCAACGCCGGCAGCAGGCCGACGGCAAGCGCGAGCAGCACGATGGCCGCCACGCCGGCGGCCCACACCCGATGGTCCACCGCGATCGGGAAACTGCCGCCGCCGATCACGATCCCGATCACGGTCGCGATCCCGAGGCCCGCCAGGCCGCCCAGCACGCAGAGCACGGCGGCCTCCGCCAGTACCAGGCCGAGCACGGCGCCGTTGCTGAAGCCGAGGGTCTTCAGGATGGCGAGCTCGGGGATGCGTTCGCGCACGCTCTGGGCGATGGTGTTGCCGACCACCAGCAGCAGCGTGAAGAACACCGCGAACAGGATCCAGCGCACGATCAGACCGATGTCGCCGATCTGCCTGAAGAAGCCGAGGTTGAAGTCCTTCTCGGTCTGGGTCTTGGTCTCGTCGGGCGAATTCTCGAACATCGCGTCGATCGCCCGCGCCACCTCCGCCGCCCGTTCCGGTTCGGCGAGCCTGATCGTGAAGGTCCCTGCGAGACCGGTGCCAAACAGGTTGGCTTCGTCGAAGTAGGCGAAGTTGACGTAGGCCAGGTTGGTGTTGCGCTGCCATTCCGCGTCCTGACCGTCGAAGACGCCGACCAGGTCGAAGGTCCAGGCCTTGCTGCCGTCCTTCTGCGGAAAGATGTTGGAGCCGACCGGCAGCTTCTGGCCAATCTTCCAGCCGTACCGGTCCGCGAGCGCGCGCCCGGCGATCATGCTGGTGCGCGTCTGCTCGAATGCGCGCCACTGGTCCTCCGGCATCACGAACTCCGGATAGACCGCGCGCAGCCGGGCGGGATCCGCGGCAAACACGATGAGCTGTGTATTCTCCTGCCAGACGCCGCCGAACCACTGCGCCCACATCACCCGGTCCACGCCCGGCACCGACTCGATCTGCGGCAGCAGGCGCATCGGCAGCGGGGTCGTGAACGACACGCGCGCCTGCGTGACGAGGCGGGTGGCGCCGACGAAATCGGCCCCGGCCGAGAACAGCACGTTGACCGCCTGCAGCAGACCGAACAGCAGGAAGGCGGTGACGATGGAAAGCAGCGTCAGGATGGTGCGCGTCTTCCTGCGCCCGAGGTTGGCCATCACGAAGCCGACGCGGGTCACGGCGCGTCCTCAGGCCGCCTGCTCGAGCAGCTGGCCTTTCTCGAGGTGCAGCGTGCGGCGGGCGAACTCGGCCGCCTTGGGGTCGTGCGTCACCATCACGATGGTCTTGCCGTGCTCGCGGTTGAGCTGCTGCAGCAGGCCCAGGATCTCGTCGGCCGTCCTGCGGTCGAGGTCGCCCGTGGGCTCGTCGCAGATCAGGACGGTCGGGTCCGACACCAGCGCGCGCGCGATGGCGACACGTTGCTCCTGGCCGCCCGACAGCTCCTTCGGCTTGTGGCTTGCGCGATCGGTCAGGCCGACGATTTCCAGTGCGACCGCCACCGATTTGCGGCGCTGGGCGGACGAGAGGCCCGTCAGCAGCAGCGGCAGCTCGACGTTCCGCTCGGCGGTCAGGACCGGCATCAGGTTGTAGAACTGGAACACGAAGCCGACATTCCGCGCCCGCCACTTCGCGAGCGGGCCGCCGCCGAGCTGGTCGATGCGCACGCCGCCGACCTCGATTTCGCCGGACGTCGGCCGGTCGAGGCCGCCGACCAGGTTCAACAGCGTGGTCTTGCCCGAGCCGGAAGGGCCCATCAGGGCGACGAAATCGCCCTTCGGGATGTCGAGCGTCAGGCCGTGCAGGACCTCCACCTGCTGCCTGCCGCGCAGGTAGGATTTGTACACGTTGCTGACCCGGATCATCGCTTCGTTCACGGATTCGCCCCCCGTCTCACCGCGACCGCCGAGCCGTCGCGCAGGGCCGCCGGCGCGTCCACGACCACCTGTTCGCCGGGCGCCACGCCGTCCGTCACGCGCCGTGCATCGCCCTGGGTGCCCCCCAGGGTCACCCGGCGCCGCTCGGCACGGCCGTCGCGGGCGACGTAGACGACGTTTTCGCCATCTTCCTGCCGGATGGCCGCGAGCGGCACCAGCGCGCCCTGCAACGCGACCGTCTTCGGAGCCTCGCCGCCGCCCGGAAGTTCCTCGAGGAAGGAGACGCGCACGCCCATCTCGGGGACGATGCGCGCGTCCTTCACGCCGAGCGCGATGCGCACCTTGACCGTCGCCTTCGAGCGGTCGGCGGTCGGAACGATCGCGATCACCTCCGCGGGAATGCGCCAGTCCGGGTAGGCGTTCAGCACCGCCTCGACCGGCTGGCCGGGCTTGACCCGGTTGATGTAGGCCTCGCTGACGTCCACCTGGATCTCGAGCGAATCCATGTCCACGATCGTGCCGATGCCGGTGCGGATCGAGCCGCCGCCTGCGGAGATCGGCGAGATCATCTCGCCCGGCTGCGCGGCCTTGACGGTCACCACGCCGGAGAAGGGGGCACGCACGATGGTGTTGTCGAGCTGCACCTGGGCCGCGCGCCGGGCCTGCTCGGCCACCCGCACCGATTCGCGCTGGCTCTCGACGCGCGCGCGCAATGCCTCCGCCTGCGTGCGCGCGGCATCGAGTGCCGAGGCGCTCGTCAGCCCGCGCGCTTCTAGCCCGAGCTGGCGCTGATACTCGCGCTCTGCATTCGCCAGCGACGCCTCGACTTCGACGACGGCGGCGCGCGCCGCGACGACCTGGGCGCGGCGCAATCCCGCCTCCGCGCGCGCCTCGGCGTCGTCGAGCGTCGCCAGGACGTCGCCTTCGCGGACCTGCTGGCCTTCCTCGATGCGCACGTCTCGAACCTTGCCCGTGATCTTCGCGGAAACCGTGGCCTGGCGGCGCGCGGTCACGTAGCCCGTGGCATCCAGCACCGAGGCGCTGCCCCCGTTCGCGGCGGACACGACTGCGCGCGCCGGTTCCGTTGAGACCTCCAGCGCCTCCTCGCGCATCAGCAGCCAGGCGGCGGCCGTCACGACCAGCGCCAGGAACGCGGCCATGGCGATCCACAGGCGACTGCGCGGGCCCGCGACCTCGGCGCCGGCATCGCGGTCGATGCGCAGCTGCTTGAGCAGTTCGGATTTATCCAAGCGATGGACCCGGGTCAGGCGGTCAAGGGGCGGAATTCTGCCACAGACGCGGGCCGTCCCGCCCGACGGCGCCTCAGGCCGCGCGCCAGCGGAACCCCGCGGCGGCGATCCCCAGGAATAGCGCGGCCATGCCGGCGAGCAGGCCGAGCTGCGGCAGCACGTCGTTGAATCCCGCCCCGTCCAGCATGACGGCGCGAGCGGCCTTCAGCATCTGGGTCAGCGGCAGCGCCTCGGCGATGGCGCGCAGCCAGGCCGGCGCGCCTTCGAGCGAGAACCAGACCCCGGAGAGCAGCATCATCGGCCACGACGCCAGGTTGATGACCCCGTTCGCCAGTTCCTCGCTGACGAAGCGTGCCGCCATCATGAAGCCGAGTGCGATCATCGCCAGCGCGCCGGCGACCGCGATCAGGAGCAGCAGCAACCCGCTGCCGTCGTTACGCACCTGCACCAGGGCGGCGAGCACGACGTAGACCATGGCGGTCACGCTGACCGTCAGCAGCAGGCGCGACAGGATCTGGGCCGCGCCAAACTCGAGCGCCGTGACCGGCGTCGCCGACAGCCGGCGCAGGAAGCCCGACTTGCGGTAACGCACCACCACGTACCCCACGCCGAACAGGCAACTGAACATCATGTTCATGCCGAGGATGCCCGGCAGCAGCCAGTCCACGTAGCGCACCGCCGCGCCGGTCACGGGCTCGCGCGCGGCCGCTGGCGCCGCCTGCAGCAGCAACTTCTCGGCGAGGTAACCCTTCGGCGAATCGGCGTTGACCCAGTAGCGCGGTGGGCCGCGCAGGTCCACCAGCAGGTCCGCCTGGTGGCGCTCGACCTTGCGCACGGCCTCCGGCAGCTCGGCCTCCGCAACCCGGTAGAAGTCCAGGTGGCGCGTGGCGAGGAAGGGATGCAGGGCAGCATCGAGCTCCGCGCCCGCCGGTGCCAGCACGCCCACCTTGAAGACGGCACGCGCCTGGCCGCCAAAAATGACGGCGAAGGCAATCACGAGCGCGAGCGGGAACAGGAAGTTGAAGACCAGCGTCGAACGGTCGCGCAGGAATTCCAGGTTGCGCGCGCGCCAGACCGCAAGCAGGCGCCGCAGGTTCACGTGCGCAATTCCCGGCCGGTCAGTTCCAGGAACAGGTCTTCGAGGTTGCGCGGGCGGATCCGCAGGTGCCTGAGCGGCACGCCACGGTCGAGCAGGGCCCGCAGGGCGCCTTCGACGTCGCCGGTCGAGATCTCCAGGCGGTCGCCCGCCTGCAACAGGGGCAGCGGGAATCCGGCGGCTTCGCCGGGGAAGTCCTCGCGTGGCAGTTCCAGCACCACGTCGTCGAAATGCTCCTTCAGCAGCCGCGACGGCGGGCCCCGGGCGATGATGCTGCCGCGATCCATGATCGCGACCACGTCGCAGAGGAAATAGGCTTCCTCCATGTAGTGCGTGGTCAGGAGCACGGTCCGTCCCTCGGCCTTGATCGCGCGGATCAGGTCCCAGAAGTTGTGACGCGCCTGCGGGTCGAGCCCGGTGGTCGGCTCGTCCAGGAACAGCACCTGGGGGTCGTTGACGAGCGCGATGGCGAGCAGCAGCCGCTGCAGCTGCCCGCCCGACAGCTTGCGGTTGTCGCGCGCGGCGACCTGCTCGAGCGCGCACAGGCGGATCAGCTCGTCCACATCGCGGCCGCGCGCATAGAGCCCGCGGAACATCGCAAGCGTCTCGCGCACCGTCAGGAAGTCCTGCAGCGCGGTCTTCTGGAACTGGATGCCGGCCTCCGCGCGGAAGCGCGCGCCCAGGGGCTCGCCCCGGTACAGCGCCTCGCCCGAGGTCGGCGTCGTGACGCCCTCCATGATCTCGACCGTCGTGGTCTTGCCGGCGCCGTTGGGTCCGAGCAGCCCGAAGCACGTTCCCTCGGCGATCGCGAACGACACGCCGTCCACCGCGCGCACGCCGGGGTAATCCTTGACGAGGTTGCGTACTTCGAGGACCGGTTCCATGGAGACGCGCATCCTATATGATTGCGCGCGTGACGCCGAACCCGTTCCCGCACCTGCTGGCGCCGCTCGATCTCGGGTTCACGACGCTCCCCAACCGCGTGCTCATGGGCTCGATGCACACCGGTCTCGAGGACCGGCGCGAAGACTACCCGAAGCTCGCCGCCTATTTCGCCGAGCGCGCGCGCGGCGGCGTCGGCCTCATCGTCACCGGCGGCATCGCGCCGAACGCCGCCGGCTGGACCAAGCCCTTCGCCGGCACGCTCTCGAGCCGCCGTCATCTCGCGCGTCACCGGCTCCTGACCGGGGCGGTGCACGCCGAGCAGGGCCGGATCTGCATGCAGATCCTGCACACCGGCCGCTATGGCTACCACCCGCTGGCGGTCGCGCCCACGCGACTGAAGGCGCCGATCGCCCCGTTCCCGCCGCGCGAACTCTCCGAGCGCGGCGTCCTGCGCCAGGTCGACGCCTTCGTGCGCGCGGCCACGCTGGCGCAGCAGGCGGGATACGACGGCGTCGAGATCATGGGTTCGGAGGGCTACTTCATCAACCAGTTCCTCGCCGCCCGGACCAACCACCGCGGCGACCGCTGGGGCGGCAGCTGGCCGAACCGCATGCGCCTGCCGCTCGAGATCGTCGCGCGCACGCGCGCCGCGGTGGGCCGGGAGTTCATCCTGATCTACCGGCTCTCGATGCTCGACCTCGTGGAAGGCGGCAGCAGCTGGCCGGAAGTCGTCGAACTGGCCCAGGCCATCGAGCATGCGGGCGCCACGATCATCAATACCGGCATCGGCTGGCACGAGGCGCGCATCCCGACCATCGCGACGATGGTGCCGCGCGCGGCTTTCACCTGGGTCACGCGCCGGCTCAAGGGCGCCGTGCGGGTGCCGCTCGTGACCAGCAACCGCATCAACGACCCGGCCGTCGCCGAACAGGTGCTGGCGCGCGGCGACGCCGACATGATCTCCATGGCCCGCCCGTTGCTCGCCGACCCCGAGTTCGTGGCCAAGGCGGCCGCCGGCCGCGCCGACGAGATCAACACCTGCATCGCCTGCAACCAGGCCTGCCTCGACCTGGTGTTCGAGAACGAGGTCGCGACCTGCCTGGTGAACCCGCGCGCGGGCCGCGAGACGGAACTGAACTACGCGCCCGCACCCGCGGCGAAGCGCATCGCGGTGGTCGGCGCGGGACCCGCCGGCCTGGCCTGCGCGACGGTCGCAGCCGGGCGCGGGCACCGCGTCACCTTGTTCGAGGCCGCCGACCGCATCGGCGGCCAGTTCAACATGGCCAAGGTGATTCCCGGCAAGGAGGAGTTCCACGAGACGCTGCGTTATTTCCGCCGCCGGATCGAGCTGACTGGCGTCAGGCTGGAACTGTCGCGCCGCGCCGACCTCGCCATGCTGGCCTCCGGCGGCTTCGACGAGGTGGTGCTCGCCACCGGTGTCGTGCCGCGGCTGCCCGCAATCCCCGGGCTCGACCACCCGAAGGTGCTGAGCTACGTGGACCTGCTGCTGCACGGCCGCCCGGTCGGCACACGCGTGGCCATCGTCGGCGCCGGCGGCATCGGTTTCGACGTCGCCGAGTTCCTGAGCCATGATGCGGCGCATCCGCCCAGCAGCCAGGACATCCCGGCCTTCATGAAGGAATGGGGCATCGACATGGATCTATCGACCGTGGGCGGCCTCGCCACGGGAGGGGGAGCGCCGCTCCCGGTGCCGCGCACCCTGTGGCTGCTGCAGAGGAAACCCACGCCACCGGGCCGCGACCTCGGCAAGACCACCGGCTGGGTGCACCGCCTCGCGCTGAAACGCCGCGGCGTGCGCATGCTCGCCGGGGTTTCCTACGAGCGCATCGACGACGCCGGCCTGAGGATCCTCCACGACGGACGGGCCGTGCTGCTCGAGGTGGACCACGTGGTGGTCTGCGCCGGCCAGGAGCCGCAACGCGAATTGCAGGCCGGCCTCGATCAGGCCGGCATCCGCGCGCACCTGATCGGCGGCTCGAAGCTCGCGACCGAGCTCGACGCCAGGAGGGCGATCGACGAAGGCTCGCGCCTGGCGGCGGCGCTGTGAGGACTCCCGCGGCCGGGATTGCGCAACTGAACCTGCTGGACCCCGGAGCCGGCGCGGAAGCCTGGCGCGTCCGGCCGAGCGAGCGCGCGAGGCGACTCGCCGTGCGCGTGCTCCCCGGCGGTGTCGTGGAAGTGGTCGTGCCCCAGGGGACGCGGCCGCGCACCGTGCAGCAGTTCGTCGCCCGACACCGCCGCTGGATCGAGCACAAGGTGGAGCAGTACCGGCCGGTGGACGCGATGCCCGCCGACCGGTTGCCGGACAGCGTCCGCTTCGCGGCCAGCGGCCATGATTTCAGGCTGCGGTACACGGCGGGCGAGGGCAGCTTGCGGCTGCAGCCGGTCGCGGAGCTGCTGGTCGTCCGCGGCGACGTCGGCCGCGTGGCGCTCGTGCGTCATGCGCTTCAGCGCTTCACCATGCACATGGCGCGCGCGGTGCTCGCGCCGCGTTTGCGGCAGCTTTCCGCGGTCACCGGGCTCAGGTACCGGAGGCTGCAGATCCGCCGCCAGCGCACGCGCTGGGGAAGCTGCTCCAGGAGCGGCACGATCAGCCTGAATGCCTGCCTGCTGTTCCAGCCGCCGCCAGTCGTGGACTACCTGCTGATCCACGAGCTCGCGCATACGCGCCACATGAACCACTCGCAGCGCTTCTGGGCGCTGGTCGCCCGCCACGAGCCGCGCTGGCGCGAGCTGGACGCCGCGCTGATGCTGGGCTGGCGCGCGGTGCCGGCCTGGGTCCTGCACTGAGCGCGGCCGCGCAGGATCGCCGGCCAGGCGGCGCGCGCGCGGCACCATACCTGGTGCTGGCGATCGCGCTGGTCGCCGTCTCCCACGGTGCGATCTTCGCGCGGCTCGCGGACGCCGCGCCGCTCGCCATCGCCGCCTGGCGGCTCGGTATCGCCTGCCTCGTCGTGCTGCCGCTCGCCGCAGCGGGCCGGCCGCCGGCGCTGCCGGGCCGCGCGATGGCGCTGGCTGCCTGCGCGGGCGCGTTTCTGGCGCTGCATTTCGCGACCTGGATCGCCTCGCTCGACTACACGACGATCGCGCGCAGCGTATTGTTCGTCAGCACGGCGCCGGTCTGGGTCGCCCTGATCGAAGCCGCGCTCGGCAGGGGCATCCCCGCGCGCGCGATGCTCGCGGCGCTCGCCGTGGCGATCACCGGGGCGGTCATCGTCGGGTCCGAGGGACTCGGCGGGGCCGCCTCCACCGGTGACCTGCTCGCCATTGCCGGGGCTGTGGCCATGGCCGGTTATCTGCTGCTGTCGCGCGAGGCGCAGTCCGCCTTGCCATTCCGGACCTATCTCGGGATCGCCTACGGGGCGGCGGCGGCGCTGCTGTGGATCGCCATGCTCGCGACGGACACCCGGGCATACGGTTACGCGCCAGGCACCTGGTGGGCGCTGGCGGGCATGGCTTTGGTCTCGCAACTCGTCGGCCACGGCGGCTACAACTGGGCGCTCAGGCACCTCGCGCCGCTGTTCGTCGCCATCGTGCTGATCGGCGAGCCGGTGCTGGCCTCGCTACTGGGCTGGTGGCTGCTCGGCGAGGAACCGGGCTGGCGCACCGCGGCGGGCGGCGCCCTGATCCTGGCCGGCATCGCCCTGGCGGCCGGGGCCGGGCGGCGCGCCTGACGAGCGCGAGGCAGCGGCACGGCGTCGCCAGTGACGCTGCAACCGCCATCCGAGCAGCAGGGCGGCAATCGCCGCGTACACGACCGGCTCGCGGACGTCCGCCTTGACCTGCCACCAGAAGTGCACGCAGCCGAGCACCACGGCGGGATAGACCAGCCGGTGCAGTTTCTGCCAGCGGCGGCCCATGCGGCGCATCGCCCGGTTGGTGGAAGTCCAGGCCAGCGGCGCCAGCAGGACCAGCGCCGCGAAGCCGATCGTCACGTAGGGGCGCTTCGCAATGTCCACGAGCAGCTGTCGCCAGTCGAAGGCCTGGTCGACCAGCAGGTACCAGAGGAAGTGCAACGCGATGTAGGCGAAGGCGAAGAGCCCCAGCATGCGCCGGAACGCGAGCAGGCGCGGCCAGCCGAGGGTCTCGCGCAGCGGGGTCACCACGAGCGTCAACAGCAGCAAGCGCAGCCCCCAGATGCCGAGCGTGTCCTGCACCTTCTCGACCGGGTTCGCGCCGAGCTCCGCGCCCGGCCACTGCAGCACGCCGGCGACGAGCCAGGCCAGCGGCAGCAGGCACAGCCCGAAGACGAGCGGCTTGGCAATGCGCCGCGTGACGGTGTCGGCGTTCATCGGTCCTCAGAAGTGGCGGGCGAGATCCATGCCGCGGTAAAGATCCGCGACTTGGCCGGCGTAGCCATTGAACGGCAGGGTCGGCTGGCGCGAGAAAATCGAGCCGGCGCCGATCCGCCGTTCGCTTTTCTGGCTCCAGCGCGGATGGTCCACGGCCGGGTTCACGTTGGCATAGAAGCCGTACTCGCGCGGCGCCGAGAGCGCCCAGGAAGTCCGCGGCATGCGCTCCGTGAAGCGGATCCGCACGATCGACTTGACGCTCTTGAATCCGTACTTCCACGGCACGACGAGGCGCAGCGGGGCGCCGTTCTGGTTCGGCAGCACGCGCCCGTACAGCCCGACGGCCAGGATCGCGAGCGGGTGCATGGCCTCGTCCATGCGCAGGCCCTCGACATAGGGCCACTGGAGGACGCCGTAACGCTGGCCCGGCATCTGCTTCGGGTCGAGCAGCGTCGTGAGTTCCACGAACTTCGCCCGGGACGTGGGCTGGAAGCGCTTGACGAGGTCGCCCAGTGGAAAGCCGACCCAGGGGACCACCATCGACCAGGCCTCCACGCAACGCAGGCGATAGATGCGTTCCTCGAGCGGATGCGGCTTGAGCAGATCGTCGAGGTCCAGGCGGCCGGGCTTCTCGCATTCGCCGTCCACGGTCACGGTCCAGGGCCGTGGCCGCAGCGTGTGCGCGTTCTCGGCAGGGTCTTCCTTGCCGGTGCCGAACTCGTAGAAATTGTTGTAGCCGGTGACCTCGGCGAAGGAGTTTGCCTTTTCCGTGGTCGAGTAGCGCGCGTTCCTGCGGAACTCGAGCCGCGGCACCAGCGTCACGTTCATGACCTGCGCCAGCGCCTGCGGCGATGCGGCCGCGATCCCGGCCCCGGCCAGGCCGGCGAGGAAACTGCGGCGCCCCAGGACCACGGGCTCGGGGGTGATCTCGGACGGCCGGATGCGCGAGGCTGCGCTCATGCCTATCGGACCGGATTTCACGCCGGTTTGTTTCACCAGTCCGCAGCCGGAATGCCCCGGGATGCCGCTCGCCTGCGCGAGCGCCGACTGCCGTTGACCAGGAGCGGCTCCTCGACCGCCGCCAGGTGCACGATGTCGGAAGCCGAATTGGCATAGGCGGCGATGCGGCAGCCCGGGTACCGGGAACGCAACTCCTCGATGCAGCGGCGCTTCTCCTCGCCGCGCCGGTTTGCCGTCGTGAGCGCGCCATCCAGCCTGCCATCGCGCCAGGCGACGCCGGTGCAGATCGCCTCGTCGAATCCGAGGCGCTGCGCGATGCGCGGCACATAGAGATCCACGCTGGCCGACAGCAGTACCAGGCGGTCCCCGGCCTCGCGGTGACGCGCGATCGCTTCCAGGGCTCCGCGGAAGAGCTCGGCATCGTCCAGCTGCGCGACGAACTGGCCCGACCAGGCTTCGATCTCTTCGCGGCCTGCGCCCGACAGAAATGCCTTCAGCAAGCCGGACTTCAGTCTTCCGCGGTCGCGCCCGGCGAACGTGAACCTGAGCACGGAGGTGAGTGCGCGCAGCCATCCGCGCCGCCGTGGATGCCGGCGCAGCCAGCCGCGCAGGTAGGGCATGAAGGTGTCGCGGCGCGTCACCGTGCCGTCGAGGTCGAAGACCGCGAGGCGGCGCGGGGGGGCGGCGTTGGCGTCGGGACGCACGCGACCTCAGCTCACGCGCCGGTCGTGGCCGGACCAATACGGCTCGCGCAACTGGCGGCGCAGCACCTTGCCGCTCGCATTGCGGGGCAGGGCGTCCACATAGTCCACGGAGAGCGGCAATTTGTAGGCGGCGATGCGTGTCCCGGCGTGCTCGCGCAGCGAGTCGAGCGGCGGTTGCGCGCCGTCCCTGCCCACGATCACGGCCTTGACGGCCTCTCCCCAGCGCTCGTCCGGCACGCCGATGACCGCGGCCTCGAGCACGCCGGGATGCCCCGCCAGCGCGTTCTCGACCTCGGCCGGGTACACGTTCTCGCCGCCGGTCACGATCATGTCCTGCACGCGGTCCATCAGGAACAGGAAGCCGTGCTCGTCGAGGCGCCCGGCGTCGCCCGTATGCAGCCAGCCGGCACCCAGCGCACGCCGGGTGGCCGGCTCGTCTCCCCAGTAGCCGCGCATGAGCGTGGGTCCGCGCAGCAGGACTTCCCCGATCTCGCCCCGTGGCAGCTCGCGCCCCCTGGGATCCACGATGCGCATCTCGTTCTCCGCATACGCACGTCCGCAGGATCGCAGCCGCCCGAGCGCCGGATCATGCTCGGCGGCCGCGAGGAAAGTGGACAGCCCCAGGTTCTCCGTCATGCCGTAGAGCTGCACGAGGCGGCACTGCAGCCGCGCACGCAGGCGCGCGAGCAGCGCCTCGGAAACCGGCGCGGCGCCGTACAACAGCTGCCGCAGGGAGCCCAGGTCACGCGCCGCGATGTCCGGCGCGGCCAGCAGCACCTGGATGATCGCGGGCGCGAGCAGCGTATCCGTCACGCGCTCGCGCTCGATCGCGTCGAGGCAGTCACCGGGCTCGAAACGCCGCTGCAGCACGACCCGCGCGCCCGACTGCAGCGCCAGCAGCGAGGTGCCGAGCGCGGCGATGTGGTAGAGCGGCATGCAGACGAGCATCGTCGTTTCCGGGTCGTAGCGCCCCCATCCCGCCCGCACGCACATCCCGCCCCAGGCCGACCAGGCCGCGAGCGTGTGGCAGGCGCCTTTCGGCTGGCCCGTGGTGCCGCTCGTGTACAGTTGCAGCAGGTCCTCGTCCGGGCGCGGCAGACGCAGCCCGCCGGCCTGGCGCGCCGCGTCGCGCCAGGCGGCGTAGTCCGGCCAGCGCGCGTGCCCGCCCTGCAGGGCCAGGATCGCCGTCGTGCCGCGGATGCGCGGCTCGATCGCCTCGACCAGCGCGT
>DASTOQ010000048.1:0-20093 GCA_035720205.1 Steroidobacteraceae bacterium
TCGGCGTGGGCGGCGGAGGCGGCAACGCGGTCGCGCACATGGCCAAGTGCGGAATCGAGGGCGTCGAGTTCATCTGCGTGAACACGGACGCACAGGCGCTCAAGCACTCGCAAGTGAAGACGTCGCTGCAGATCGGCTGCAACATCACCAAGGGCCTCGGCGCCGGCGCCAACCCGGAGGTGGGCCGGCAGGCGGCGATGGAGGACCGCGACCGCATCATCGAGCTGATCGAGGGCTGCGACATGCTGTTCATCACCGCCGGCATGGGCGGCGGCACCGGCACCGGCGCGGCGCCGGTGGTCGCGCAGGTCGCGCGCGAACTCGGCATCCTGACGGTGGCGGTCGTGACCAAGCCGTTCGTGATGGAGGGCAGCAAGCGCGCCTCGATCGCGGACGTGGGCATCAACGAGCTGTCGCGCAACGTGGACTCGCTGATCACCATCCCGAACCAGAAGCTGCTGGCGGTGCTGGGCGGCCAGACCACGCTGCTCGACGCCTTCAAGCGCGCCAACGAGGTGCTGCAGGGCGCGGTGCAGGGCATCGCGGAGCTGATCACGCGGCCGGGCCTCATCAACGTGGACTTCGCCGACGTGCGCACCGTCATGTCGGAGACCGGCCTCGCGATGATGGGCTCCGGCGTCGGCACCGGGGACCACCGGGCGCGCGTGGCGGCCGAGATGGCGGTGTCCTCGCCGCTGCTCGAGGACATCAACCTCGCGGGCGCGCACGGCATCCTCGTCAACGTCACCGCCGGCCTCGACCTGTCGATCGGCGAGTTCGAGGAAGTCGGCAACACCGTCAAGCAGTTTGCGGCCGAGGACGCGACCGTCGTGGTCGGCACCGTGATCGAGCCGGAGATGAAGGGCGAGCTGCGCGTGACCGTGGTCGCCACCGGCCTCGGCCGCACGCCGGCCAAGGCCGCCGCGCCGGTCGCGGCGACGCCGCAGCCGGCCGCCGGCCAGCGCCGTCACGCGGACGTCAAGCTGGTGGCCGCGCGCGCGCGCCAGGCGCCGCCGGACTACAGCCACCTCGACCGTCCCGCGATCCAGCGCAACCAGACCCAGCGCGCGGTCGGCGACGGGCTGCGGGCGCCCACGTCGGAGGATGTGCTCGACATCCCGGCGTTCCTGCGCCGCCAGGCCGACTGAGGAAGGCGGCGATGCGGTTGACGGCGGGCCGCGACGGCCTGCGGATCGCGCGCCTGCGGCTGCGCGCCCGGCGCAATGCGTCGGGCCGCCGCGCCGGGCGCGAACGGCAGCGGCAAGGGACTGCCGCGCCATGAGACAGGGTTCACGGCTGCGGGCGTTCCTCCGCTGGCCGGCAGCCGTCGAACCCTGCCGTGGTATAAGCTACCCCGTTCATTTTCCATAGGCTCTACATGGCCCTGCAACGGACCCTGAAGACCTCCATCCGCGCCACCGGCATCGGCCTGCACACCGGCCGCAAGGTGCTCATGGTGCTGCGGCCTGCGCCGCCGAACACCGGCATCGTGTTCCGTCGCGTGGACCTCGACCCGCCGGTGGACATCCCGGCGCAAGCCAGCCGCGTGACCGAGACCACGCTCGGCACCACGCTGTCGCTGGACGGCGTCGGCGTCTCGACCGTGGAGCACCTGCTGTCCGCGCTCGCCGGGCTCGGCATCGACAACTGCTTCGTCGAACTGACGGCCGCCGAGGTGCCGATCATGGACGGCAGCGCCGGACCCTTCGTGTTCCTGGTGCAGTCGGCCGGCATCGAGGCACAGCCCGCGCCCAAGCGCTTCGTGCGCGTGCGCCGCCGGGTCGAGGTCAGCGACGGCGACAAGTGGGCGCGCTTCGACCCCTACGAAGGTTTCCGCGTCAATTTCGAGATCGAATTCGACCATCCCGTGTTCCACCGCCACGCCCAGCGCGCGACGATGGACTTCTCGACCACCACGTTCCTCAAGGAAGTCAGCCGGGCGCGCACCTTCGGCTTCATGCGCGACCTCGAGACGCTGCGCGGGCGCAACCTCGCGCTCGGCGGCACGCTCGACAACGCGATCGTGCTCGACGACTACCGGATCCTGAACGAGGACGGGCTGCGTTACGAGGACGAGTTCGTGCGGCACAAGATCCTGGACGCGATCGGCGACCTGTACCTGCTCGGCCACTCCCTGATCGGCGAGTACACCGCCTACAAGTCCGGCCACGGCCTCAACAACCGGTTGCTGCGGGCGATGCAGGCCGACGCCTCGGCCTGGGAAGAAGTCACGTTCGGCGACGAGGCCGCGGCGCCGATTTCCTATGCAACCACGGCGGGCGCCCCCGCCTAGCGGCCCCCCGGTTGCCCGCGCACCTTCACCTTGAGCCGTTCCACGGGTGCACCGAGGTCCTTGGCCACCGCCCCCAGGAAGCGCGGCGCCAGGTAGCGCAGGCGCGTGCCCCAGGCGGCCGAGCGCACGATCACCGTCAGCGTCCCGTCCTTGAGGCTCGCACCCCAGGCTTCGGGCGCGAGTTCAGGGGGCAGCTGGCGGCGCAGCGCCTCCAGGGTCCTCCCGGCCTGTTCCGTGCCCTCCCGGAGGCGGGCAAGTGCTCCAGGCGCATGGGCCAGCAAGTCACTGACCGCGGTCGGTTTTTTGCTGCGGGAACCCAGGATTATGTCCAGTGCACAGGAAAGTTCTTGAGTTTTAAGGGTTTTTTTGGCACCTTGCGCGCCAACGGGGATGCCCCAGCCAGTCTGGTGCCAAGAACATTATGACCTTCAAGCGCAAGCTCGCGTATTCGGCCGTGGGAGCCGCCGGCCTGACGCTGGTTGGCGCCGGCTGGTACGCCGGCGGCGCCTGGGGCGGCGGCGGCCCGGTCTCCGAGCACACGCTGGTGCGTTGGCAGGAAGACCTCTCGGCTCAACAGGCCGAGCTGGCCAAGATCCAGCAGAGCGTGAACGATCAGGTCGCGACGCTCGCGACCCGTGTGGGCCAGATGCAGGCGCAGCTGCTGCGCCTCGACGCACTCGGCAAGCACCTCACCGACGTCGCCAAGCTCAATCGCGGCGAGTTCGACTTCGACCAGCCGCCGGCCCTCGGCGGTCCCGAGACCGGCGCGGGCGAGGGGCCGGTCGTGCCGGCGTTGAATGCGATGATCGATTCGCTGGACGCGCAGATCGACGACCGGCGCCGCCAGCTCACTGCGCTGCAGAACCTGATCCTGACGCGCGAGCTTGCCCGGCAGATCGTCCCGGGCGGGCGCCCGGTCGAGGCGGGCTACATCTCGTCGCTCTACGGCCAGCGCACCGATCCCTTCGACGGGCACCAGGCCAGCCACCAGGGCATCGACTTCGCGGGCGCGCCCGGCACGCGCGTGCTCGCGGTGGCCGACGGCATCGTGAGCCATGCGGGCCCCGACGGGGGCTACGGCCGGCTCATCGAACTCACGCACGGCAATGGCTACGTCACGCGCTATGCGCACAACGCCAAGCTGCTGGTCGAGCCCGGCCAGACGGTCAAGCGCGGCGACGCGATCGCGCTGATGGGTTCAACCGGCCGCTCGACCGGCACGCACCTGCACTTCGAGGTGCTGCGCGACGGCCGCTCGGTCAACCCGCTGTCGTTCGTGCGCCGCTAGTCCCCTGGACTCGCACGAAATCGCCCCCACCGTGTCGTAGTAAACTACCGGTTTTTGGCCGGTCTTCGCCGCGTGTCACCCTCCGCGGCGGGTTCCCCCGGCCCGAGGTCCCAGTGGAGTGCTGAACATCTTCACGCGCATATTCGGCAGCCGGAACCAGCGGCTGCTGCGCCAGTATTCCGAGCGCGTGCGGCAGGCCAATGGCTTTGCCGACGCGCTCCAGGCGCTGTCCGACGAGGCGCTGCGGGCGAAGACCGCGGAATTCCGCGCCCGCCTGGCCGCGGGCGAGACGCTCGACCGGCTGCTGCCGGAGGCCTTCGCGACCGCGCGCGAGGCCGCGACCCGTGCGGTGGGCCTGCGCCCCTTCGACGTGCAGCTGATCGGCGGCATGGTGCTGCACGAGGGCAAGATCTCCGAGATGCGCACCGGCGAGGGCAAGACGCTGGTCGCCACGCTGCCGGTGTACCTGAACGCGCTCGAGGGCAGGGGCGCACACGTGGTCACCGTCAACGAGTACCTGGCGCAGCGCGACGCCGAGTGGATGGGCCCGATCTACCGCGCGCTCGGCCTCTCGGTCGGCGTCATCACCAGCGGCCAGCCGCCGGCGGAGAAGCGCGCCGCCTACGCCTGCGACGTCACCTACGGCACCAACAACGAGTTCGGCTTCGACTACCTGCGCGACAACCTCGCGCAGCGGCTCGAGGACCGCGTGCAGCGCGGGCAGCACTTCGCGATCGTGGACGAGGTGGACTCGATCCTGATCGACGAGGCGCGCACGCCGCTGATCATCTCCGGCCCGGCCGAGGAGAGCACCGAGCTCTACGTGAAGATCAACGCGCTGGTGCCCAGGTTCCGGCGCCAGAGCGGGGAGGAGGGCGAGGGCGATTTCTTCGCCGACGAGAAGTCGCGCCAGGTGCACCTCTCGGAGTCCGGATTCGAGAAAGCCGAGGAACTGATGCAGGACGCGGGCCTGCTGCGCGCGGGCGACAGCCTCTACGACCCCGCCAGCATCCGCCTGATGCACCACCTGAACGCGGCGCTGCGCGCGCACACGCTCTACCACCGCGACGTCGAGTACATCGTCAGGAATGGCGAGGTGATCATCGTCGACGAGTTCACCGGCCGCACCATGCCCGGGCGGCGCTGGTCCAACGGCCTGCACCAGGCGGTCGAGGCCAAGGAAGGCGTGCGCATCCGCGAGGAGAACCAGACGATCGCGTCGATCACCTTCCAGAACTATTTCCGCCTGTACGGGAAGCTCGCCGGCATGACCGGCACGGCGGACACCGAGGCCTTCGAGTTCCAGCAGATCTACGGCCTCGAGGTGGTGGTGGTGCCGACGCACCGGCCGATGATCCGCAAGGACATGCCGGACCTGGTCTACCTCAACCAGAAGGACAAGTTCGACGCTATCGTCGAGGACATCCGCGACTGCGTGAATCGCGGCCAGCCGGCCCTGGTCGGCACCACCTCGATCGACACCTCGGAGAAGCTCTCCGGCTTCCTGAAGCAGCAGGACATCGCGCACGCCGTGCTGAACGCCAAGCAGCACGAGCGCGAGGCGATGATCATCGCCCAGGCCGGCCGTCCCGGCACCGTGACGATCGCGACCAACATGGCCGGCCGCGGCACCGACATCGTGCTGGGCGGCAACGTCGCCAAGCAGGTCGAGCAGCTGCGCAAGGACGGCGCGCTCGGCGACCAGGAGCTGGCGGCGAAGGCGGGCGAGCTCGAGGGCGAGTGGCAGCGGCTGCACGAGCAGGTGATCGCCGCTGGCGGCCTGCACATCATCGGCACCGAGCGCCACGAGTCGCGGCGCATCGACAACCAGTTGCGCGGCCGCTCGGGCCGCCAGGGCGACCCCGGCTCGAGCCGCTTCTACCTGTCGCTCGAGGACAACCTGATGCGCATCTTCGGCGACCCCGAGCGCACCAAGTCGCTGCTGCGCACCGTCGGCATGCGCGAGGGCGAGGCCATCGAGAGCGGCATGCTGACGCGCCAGATCGAGCGCGCGCAGCGCAAGGTCGAGTCGCACAACTTCGACGCGCGCAAGAACCTGCTGGAGTACGACGACGTCGCCAACGACCAGCGCAAGGTCATCTACCGCCAGCGCACCGAGATCATGTCCACCGACGACATCGCGGGCGTGATCCGGGACGTGCGCGCGGAGGTGGTGCAGGGGATCGTCGACCAGTTCATCCCGCCGGAGAGCGTCGAGGAGCAGTGGGACGTGGCGGGCCTCGAGCAGGCCATCGAGCGCGAATTCGGCGTGCGCAACGGGCTCGCGGCCTGGCTCGCCGAGGACCCGTCGCGGCACGGGCGCGAGGCCTCGGAGCGGCTGCTCGCGGCGATCGAGGCCGCCTACGAGGAAAAGGTGCGGCAGGTCGGCGCACCGGTCATGCGCCACCTCGAGCGCGCGGTCATGCTGCAGCAGCTCGACCTGCACTGGCGCGAGCACCTCGCCGCCATGGATTACCTGCGCCAGGGCATCTACCTGCGCGCCTATGCGCAGAAGAACCCGAAGCAGGAGTACAAGCGCGAGGCCTTTGCGCTCTTCACCGCGATGCTCGACCGCATCCGCAGCGACACGGTGGTGCTCCTGCAGCGCCTGCAGGTGCGCACCGAGGAGGAGATCGAGCGCGAGGAGGCGGAACGCCGCCGCCGGCTGCAGGCGCGCATGCAGCTGCAGCACGCGCCGCCGCCCGAGCTGGCGGCGCCCGCGCCCACCCCGGGACCGGCTGCGGCGCCGGGCCGCACGGCCGTGCCGCCCGCGCCGCCGCCCCCGGAATCCGCGCCGTTCGTGCGCGGCGAGCGTAAAATCGGGCGCAATGAGCCCTGTCCCTGCGGTTCGGGCCGCAAGTACAAGCACTGTCACGGGGCGTTGCAGCACGCCTGAGGCCGATCGGTTGCGCGCAGGCGGGGGGACCAGGGATGGCCGGTTCGGATGAAATCCACGTCGTGGCGGGTGCGCTGCGGGATTCCGCAGGACGCATCCTGATCGCCCAGCGCCCGCGCGGCCGGCACATGGCGGGCCGCTGGGAGTTTCCCGGCGGCAAGCTGGCGGCCGGCGAGGACGCCCTCGAGGGACTGCGGCGCGAGCTTTCCGAGGAACTGGGGATCGTCGTGCAGGAGGCGCGACCCCTGATCCAGTTGCGCCACGAGTACCCCGACCGCCACGTGCTGCTCGACGTCTGGCAGGTCACGCGCTACGAGGGCGTGCCGCACTCGCTGGACCAGCAGGCGCTGGCCTGGGTGCTGCCCGATGACCTGCCCCGGCAGGACCTGCTGGCGGCCGATCGCGGGATCGTGACCGCGCTGCGGCTGCCGCGCATCGCGCGGGTTCTCGGCGATCCGGGCGAATTGGCGGTGCTGGCCGGCGGCGTGCCGCAGGCCGTGTTCTGGCCGCTGGCGGAATCGGGCGAAGGCCTGCCGGAACGCGGGACCGTGCAGGCCCTGCGCGCCGCCGGGCATCGCGTATTCATCATGGGCGACGACTTCGAGGCCGTGCGCGCCGCTGCGACCACGGGCTGCGACGGCGCCGTGCTGCACTGGCACGGGCAGCAGCTGCACGTGGACCAGAGCGGGGTGTTCCTGATCGGCGTGCATTGCGAGGACATCAAGGGAGCGCTGGAGGCGGTCTCCGAAGGCGCGCATTTTCTCGTGATCGCACCCGCCGACAGCTACTTGTCAGAGCGCTACCTGCGTCTGCTGAGCGAGCGTGCCGGGATTCCGATGTTCTCGGGCTGGCATCCGGACGCGAGCAAGCTTGAGCGCCTGCAGCGTGCCGGTGCGCACGGCTGCGCCATCAAGCGGAAATAAAAGGGGACGCATCCCATTTATCGCCAGGGTCGTCGATAAATGGGATGCGTCCCCTTTATTTCAGGTGGCGGTCGAAGAAGTCGAGGATCGTCTTCCAGCCGTGGATACCCGTGTCCTTGAACGACAACGCCGCGTGACGGCTGCCCGGGTAGGCGACCAGCTCGAACGGCAGTCCCTTGGCGACCAGCAGCGGTATCAGCTTGGTGGTGTTGGTGAACAGCACGTTGTCGTCCGCCATGCCATGCATCAGGAGCAGGCGGTCGGAGATCGCGGCCGCGTGGGTCAGCACGTCGGATAGCCGGTAGCCGTCCGGGTTCTCCTGCGGCGTGCCGAGGTAGCGCTCGGTGTAGTGCGTGTCGTAGAGCGCCCACTCGGTCACCGGCGCGCCGGCGACGCCGGCCTTGAACGTGCCGGGCGACTGCGCGAGCAGCATCAGCGTCATGTAGCCGCCGTAGCTCCACCCGTAGACGCCGATGCGCGCGGGATCCACGAATGGCCGGCGCTTCAGCCACTCGATCCCGGCGAGCTGGTCCGTCACCTCCACGCCGCCCAGGCGCCGGTACAGCGCCTCGTTGAACTTGCGCCCGCGGCTGCCCGAACCGCGGTTGTCGAGCGCGAACACCACGTAGCCGCGCTGGGCCAGCAGCTGCACCGCCTGGCCGCCGCGCCGGTCGCCCCAGCGCCGCGCGACCGTCTGCACGGTCGGACCGCCGTACACCAGCAGCACCGCCGGATAGCGCCTGCCCGGCTCGAAGCCCGCCGGCTTGTGCATTTGCCAGTAGAGCGGCGTGCCGTCGGCGGCCGGGATGGTGCCGTACTCGGGGGTCGAATGGCGGTCGAGGTACCCGGCGTATGGATGCGAGGCGTCCAGGCGGTTCTCGACCAGCCAGGCCACGTGCCTGCCGTTGGCGTCGTGCAGCGAGAGCTGCGGCGGCTGGCCCGGATCGCTGTAGCCCACGATCATGCGTCGCGCGTCGCGGGACATCGTGACGTGGTGCCAGCCGTCCCGCGTCGTGATCGCGACCGGCTCGCGTGCCGGCCCGTCGTCGAGGTCTGCGGCGTAGAGTTGGCGCTCGAGCGGGGTTTTCTTCGTCGCCATGAAGTACACGCGACCGCGCCGCTCGTCCACGCCGCGCACCGCCGGTGCCTGCCATTCGCCGTCGACATCCCAGTCGCCGGCGGTGACCGCGCCCTTCAGCGTGCCGTGATAGTCGTAGCGGTACAGGTGGTTGTGGCCGCTGCGTTCCGACGCCCACAGGATTTCGCGCCGCTCCGGCAGGAAGTACAGGTCGCTGTGCAACGACACCCAGGTTTCGCTGCGCTCCGAGAACAGTTCCTCGCCGGCGCCGCCCGCGGCGGTGAAGGCGATCAGGTCGAGCCGCTTCTGGTCGCGCGACTGGACCTGCACCAGCACGCGATCGCCCGCGGGAAACCAGTCCACGCGCGCGAGGTAATGGTCCTGGCGCCCGAGGTCGGCCCAGGCGACCTCGCCGGTGGCGAGCGCCAGGATCGCGAGGCGGACGTCGGCGTTCGCCTGCCCGGTCGCGGGATAGCGCTGGCGGAAGCTTTTCACGCCGTCGGCGGCGATCTCGAAGCGCTCCACCTCCGCCACCGGCGACTCGTCCACGCGCGTGTAGGCGATGTGCCGCTCGTCGGGCGACCACCAGTAGCCGGTGTCGCGGTTCATCTCCTCCTGCGCGATGAATTCCGCCACGCCGTGGCTCACCAGCCCGCCGCCGCCCGTCGTCAGCCGCCGCTCCGCGCCGGTCGAGAGCTCGACGGCGTACAGGTCCTGGTCGCGGATGAAGCTCACGTAGTTCCCGCGCGGCGAGTAGCGAGGATCCGTCTCGAACGCCTCGGTGGCGGTCAGGCGGCGCACCGCTTCGCTCGCGGGTTTGCCGAGCGCGTAGTGATACAGGTCGCCGCCGAGCGGGAACAGCAGCGCTTTCGAATCCGGCGCCCACTGGTATTCGACGATGCCGCGCAGCGCCGCGATGCGCTGCCGCTCGCGCCGCGCTTCCTCTTCGGCCGACAAGGCGCCCTCGGCCGGCGCCAGCACGCGCGAGTCCACCAGCAGCCGGTGCCTGCCGGCGCCGATGTCGTAGGCCCAGAGGTCGTAGACGGTCGGAGCATCGTCGCGCCCTCGCAGGTAGCTGACCAGCCTCCCGTCCGGCGAGAAGCGCGCCAGGCGCAGCGAGGGGCCGGCGAGGTCGGGGGCCTCGAACAGCCGCTCGACCGCGAGATCCGCCGCGAGCGCGGGCCCCAGGGCCAGGCTCGCCGCGAAACCGGTCACGAATGAACGCATCGCCGCTCCGTCCTGTCGCAGGCTGGTGAGGGACCGGCGGATGCCTTTGCTAGACTTCGGCACCGGTCCAGACTGGAGTGTAAGCAACGGTGTCCCGCTATGTCATATCCGGCCTTGCCCTGGCCGCGCTCGCGGCCTGCGCGGGCATGAGCGCGAACGGCGATTCGGCAGCCCCCGGCCTGCGTTATCCGGCCACGGCCCGCGGCACGGTGACCGACGTCTACCACGGCACCACCGTCGCCGATCCCTACCGCTGGATGGAAGCGCCCTCCGGGGAGCTCTCACGATGGGTCGCGGCGCAGAACGAGGTGGCGCAGCCCTACCTCGACGCGATCCCGGCGCGCGCCGTGATCCAGCAGCGGCTGACCGAGCTCTGGGACTACGAGCAGTACGGTTACGCCTGGCTCGACGACAAGTCGCGCATGCCGGTCAGGAAGGGCGGGCGCTATTTCTTCGTCGAGAAGAGCGGCAAGCAGAACCAGGGCGTCCTGTACTGGGCCGAGTCGCTGTCAACGCCGCCGCGCGTGCTGGTGGACCCCAACACGCTGTCGCAGGACGCGACCGCATCGCTTGCCGACTATTCGGTCAGCCCGGACGGGCGCTACGTCGCCTACGCCGTGTCGGAGGGCGGCAGCGACTGGGACAGCTGGCGCGTGCGCGAGGTCGAATCCGGCCGCGACCTGCCGGATCTCATCGCCGACACGAAGTTCACCAACGTGTCCTGGCTGCCCGATGCGAGCGCGTTCTACTACTCGCGCTATCCGAAGGGCGCGGACGGGAAGGGCGACGACCACAGGCAGGTGAGCGTGTACCGCCACCGGCTGGGCGCGGTGCAGGCAGACGATGCGCAGGTCTACTCGATCACCGAGAACGACCGCCACAATCCCTACGGCATCGTGACCGATGACGGCCGCTGGCTGGTGCTGATCATCTCCTACGGCTTCGACAGCAATGCCGTTCACCTGCAGGACCTCTCGCGCCCCGCGGCGCCCGTGGTGCGCCTGCTCGACAAGTGGGACGGCCTCTACGAATTCCTCGGCGCGATGGACGGGCGGCTCTACTTCAAGACCACGCAGGGCGCGGCGCGCGGGCGCGTGATCGCCGTCGACCCGGCCACCGGCCAGTCGTCGGAGGTCGTGCCCGAGGCCGCGACCACGCTCTACCAGGCGAGCCTGGTCGGCGGGCACGTGATCGCGAACTACCTCGAGCACGCGCGCTCGCGGGTGGCCGTGTACCGCAAGGACGGCAGCCGGCGCGGCGACGTGCCGCTGCCCGGCAGCGGCACGGTCATCGGCTTCCCGGACACGCCGAAGGAGTCCGAGACCTTCTTCGCGTACACTGATTACCTGACGCCGCTCGCGCTGTATCGCTACGACGTCGCCTCCGGCGAGGTCTCGCCCTACCGCAGGCCGACCGTGTCCTTCGACGCTTCGCCCTACGTGACCGAGCAGGTCTTCTATGCGAGCAAGGACGGCACGCGCGTGCCGATGTTCATCACGCGCCGCAAGGACGCCAGGCGGGACGGTGCGAACCCGACGCTGCTCTACGGCTACGGCGGCTTCGACCAGTCGCTGACGCCCACCTACAGCGCCGCGGTCGCGGCCTGGCTCGAGCAGGGCGGCATCTACGCGGTCGCGAACCTGCGCGGCGGCGGCGAATACGGCGCCGACTGGCATGACGCCGGCACCAAGACCCGCAAGCAGAACGTGTTCGACGACTTCATCGCCGCAGCCGAGTGGCTGATCGCGGAGCAGTACACGCGCCCGGCGAAGCTTGCGATCCTCGGCGGCAGCAATGGCGGGCTGCTGGTCGGTGCGGTGATGGCGCAGCGGCCCGAGCTTTTCGGCGCGGCGCTGCCCAAGGTCGGCGTGCTGGACATGCTGCGCTACCACACGGCGAGCGCGAACGCCTACGCCTGGTCATCCGACTACGGCACGGTGGAGGACGAGGCGCAGTTCCGCGCGCTCCTGGCGTACTCGCCGGTGCACAACCTGAAGCCCGGCCGCTGCTATCCGCCGACGCTGGTGACGACCGCGGACCACGACGATCGCGTGGTGCCCTGGCACAGCTTCAAGTTCGCCGCCGCGCTGCAGCATGCGCAGGGCTGCGCGAACCCGGTGATCATCCGCATCGAGACGCGCGCCGGTCACGGCGCCGGCAAGCCGACCTGGATGCTGGTGGAGGACTGGGCCAACCACTGGGCCTTCCTCGTCAAGCACCTGGGTATGTAGGGGACTGTCCCCTTTTTCCGCGAAGCGGAAAAAGGCGGACTGTCCCCATTTCCGTCAGTGCTTCGCTGGCTCCTCGACCGGGATCTCGGCGGGTTCGCCCGGAATCGCGTGTCTTTCCTCGAGCCAGGCGCCGAGATCCATCAGCTTGCAGCGCTCGCTGCAGAACGGCCGGAACGGGTTGCCGTGCCATTCGCGGCGCTGGCCGCAACGCGGGCAGGGGACCTCGTGCGCCATTGCCGGGGCCGCCCTAGTGGCAGATCGCGAGCACGAAGGCCACGTCCTCGGTCGCCTGTACCGGGCGGCTGTGCACGCTGTTCCAGCGCAGGAAACGCAGGGAACAGCGGTGGTGGCTGCCGCTGACTTCCGGGTAGAGCTTCGACGCGCCGGGCAGCGTGATGCGCAGGAGCTGCGCCGGGCGCTCGCGCTCGAAGCTGATCTGGAACACGCCGCCGGGGGCGTTCTCCTCGCGCGGACGCGCGTTCTCGCGCGTGATCCACAGCAGTTCCGACACCGACTCGCACAGCGGACGGATCGTCGACAGCCAGGCCGCGAGGTCGGCCTCGCGGGCGTCGGGCTCGAGGTTGAGCCAGTGGTAGAAGTCCGGCAGGTCGAACTCGCAGGTGCCGCCGGGGATCGCGCTGCGGTGCTTGATGGCGTTCAGGAATTCCGACTCGCGCAGCTTCTGCAGGAAGTTGGCGCCCGCGGCATTCAGCTCCTCGCGCCGGCGCAACAATGCCGACAGCACCGCGCGCAGGCGCGCACTGTCCACGCCCGGCCGGTTCTGGAAGTCCCGCAGCGATGTCATCTGGCGCTCGAGCTCCTTGAGCACGTCGCCGCGCGAGTCGCCGCGCGAGGTGATCGCGAGGATTTCGAGCAGGCAGGCGACCGCGGAACGGCTCGACCAGGCGTTCGGCAGGCCGGCGTGGTAGGAAAGCTGCTGCCACAGGAATTCGAGCCGCATGAAGCCGCGCATCCGCTCGTTGAGCGGCTGCTCGTAGACGATCGGCTCCGATTCCACCCGGGACTCCGGGGCGGGCTCGAACATGGGCCCATTCTGCGTCACGGCTTCCGGCCCCGACAACCCTCGGGATGTGACGCCCGGCACGGAGCCGGGCGGAAGATCAGGCCTGTGCCGCCATTTCCCGGTAGCGGCGGTCCAGCGTGGCGACCGAGGCGGCGAGCGCCGCCGGCTCGCCGTCGTTCTGGATGACGTCGTCGGCCGCCGCCAGCCGTGCCTCGCGCGGCGCCTGGGCGGCGAGCATCGCCCGAGCGGACTCACGCGTTTCCCCGTCGCGCTTGATCAGCCGCTCGATCTGGCTCTCGGGATCGCAGTCCACGACCAGCACCCGGTCCACGAGGCCCGCCAGGTTGCGCTCCACCAGCAGCGGGACCACGAGCAGCTGGTAGGGGCCGCCGGCCTCGCGCGATTTCCGCTCGAGCTCGGCCAGGATCACCGGGTGCAGGATGCGTTCGACGGTGCGCCTCGCGTCCGCGTCGGCAAAGATGCGCCGGCGCAGCGCGGCGCGGTCGAGCGCGCCGCGGGAGCCCAGGATGACCGTGCCGAGCGCGCGCACCAGCTCGGCGAGCGCCGGACGGCCGGGCTCGACGATTTCGCGCGCGATGCGATCGGTGTCGATGACGGTGACGCCGAGACCCGCGAACAGTGCCGCGACCGTGGACTTGCCGCTCGCGACGCCGCCGGTCAGCCCGATTCGGAGCACGGCTCAGCCGAGCCGCGCGGCGGACAGCCACGCGTCGACGATCGGCCGGCCCCACAGCATGGCGATCCAGGACGCGCCCGCCAGAAACGGGCCGAATGGAATGGGCACGCCACGGGCGTGGCGCTTCGCCGCGATCAGCGCGATGCCGGTGACCGCGCCCACGACGGCCGCCAGCAGCAGCACGAGCGGCAGCATCTGCCAGCCGAGCCAGGCGCCGGCGGCGGCGAACAGCTTGAAGTCGCCGTAACCCATGCCGTCCTTGCCGGTCAGCAGCCGGAACAGCTGGAACACGGACCACAGGAACAGGTAGCCCGCCGCGGCGCCCGCGAGCGCATCCCGCGGCGCAACCGGCGGCGCCTCGGCCCCGGCATGCCACAAGAGGCTCGCGACCAGGCCGATCCAGACCAGGGGCAGCGTCAGGATGTCGGGCAGCAGCTGCCGGTCGAGGTCGATGCCCGTGAGCGCGATCAGGTAGGCGGTGAACACGAAGCCGAGCATCGCCTGCGGGCCGAAGCCGAAGTGCCAGGCGACGGCCGCGAAGGCGGCGCCGGTGGCCAGCTCGACCAGCGGATAGCGCGCGGAGATCGGTGCGCGGCAGGCCGCACAGCGGCCCCGCAGCGCGAGCCAGGACAGCACCGGGACGTTGTGGATCGCGCGGATCGGCGCGTGGCAGGCCGGGCAGCGCGAGCGCGGCGTGACGAGGTTGTACTTCTCGCCCGTGGGCGGCGGCGCCTGCCCGCCCGGCTCCGCGCATTCGGCGCGCCACTTGCGCTCCAGCATCGCCGGCAGCCGGTGGATGACGACATTCAGGAAGCTGCCGATCACCAGCCCGAAGGCCGCGGCGACGCAGGCGAAGAGCGCCGGGCTGGCCGCCAGCAGCGACACGGGCGAGGGCTCGATCAGATCACGGCGCCCAGCTTGAAGATCGGCAGGTACATGGCGATGACCAGGCCGCCGACCAGTACGCCGAGGATCGCCATGATGAGCGGCTCGAGCAGCGAGGACAGGCCGTCCACCGCCGTGTCCACCTCGAGCTCGTAGAAGTCCGCGACCTTGGCGGCCATGGAGTCGAGCGAGCCCGATTCCTCACCGACCGCGATCATCTGCACCACCATGTTGGGGAACAGGCCCGTGTTCTCCATCGCCCGCTGCAGACGCTGGCCGGTGGCGACCTCGTCGCGCATGCGCAGCACCGCCACCTCGTAGACGATGTTGCCGGTCGCGCCGGCGACGGAATCCATGGCCTCGACCAGCGGCACGCCAGCCGAGAACATGGTCGACAGCGTGCGCGCGTAGCGCGCGATTGCGGCCTTCACCAGGATCGGCCCGATGATCGGGATCCTGAGCGACGCGCGGTCCAGGAAATGACGCAGCGCGCGTGAACGCTTCTTGAAGTAGAAGAACACGAAAATGCCCGCACCGGTCAACAGGCCCATCCACCAGCCCTGGTCCTGCACGAAGCGCGACAGCTCGATGACCATGCGCGTGAACGCCGGCAGGTCGGCCCCGAAGCCCTTGAACAGCGCTTCGAACTGCGGGATCACGAACAGCAGCAGGATCAGCGTCACGATCAGGGCGACCGCGAGCACGGCGGCTGGGTAGAACAGGGCCTTCTTGATTTTTTTCTTGAGGGCCTCGGTCTTCTCCTTGTAGGTCGCGACCTTGTCGAGCAATGACTCGAGCGCGCCCGCCTGCTCGCCGGCCTCGACCAGATTGACGTAGAGGTCGTCGAAATAGAGCGGGTGCTTGGCCAGCGACTCGTGCAGCGAGCTGCCGCCCTCGATATTGACCTTGATGTCGAGGATCAGCTTCTGCATGGCCGGCTTTTCGTGGCCGACGCCCACGATCTCGAAGGCCTGCACCAGCGGAATGCCCGCCGCGAGCATGGTCGCCAGCTGGCGGCTGAAAATGGCGATGTCCTCGGGCGTGATCTTGCCGCCCGTACGGAACAGCCGGGTCTGCTTGCGGATCCTGGTCGGGACGATTGCCTGGCGGCGGAGCTCCGCGCGGACCGCGGTCTCGTTGACGGCCAGCGTGCGGCCGCGGACCTTGTTGCCCTTTCGGTCCTTGCCCTCCCAGTTGAAGGGCGTGTCCTTGGCGGCGATGGCGGTCGGCGGCATGGTGTCGGTCGTCCTCTACCCGGACTCGTGGATGTTAACGCCCGGCCGGATCACTCGACTGTGACGCGGTTGACTTCTTCGAGGCTGGTGAGCCCGTCCATGACCTTTTTCAGGCCCGAACTCCTCAGGTCCCAGACTCCGTCCTTGCGGGCCTGGTCGCGGATGTGGGGTGCGCTGCCGCCCTCCAGGATGATGCGGCCGACGGCTTCGTTGACCGGCAACACCTCGTAGATGCCCACGCGGCCCTTGTACCCGTCGGTGCACTGGCTGCAGCCGACCGGCTTGTAAATCTTGAACTCCGGCGACCGGATCTGCGGCTCGGTGAAGCCTTCCTTCACGAGCGCCTCGTGCGGCAGCTCGAGCGGCGCCTTGCATTGCGTGCAGAGCCGCCGGCCGAGCCGCTGCGCGATGATGAGGCTCACCGAGGTCGCGATCGCGTAGGGCTTCACGCCCATGTCCACCATGCGGGTCAGCGTCTGCGGCGCGTCGTTGGTGTGCAGCGTCGACAGCACGAGGTGGCCGGTCTGCGCCGCCTTGATGGCGATCTCCGCGGTCTCGAGGTCGCGGATCTCGCCCACCATGATGACGTCCGGGTCCTGGCGCAGGAAGGCGCGCAGCGCCGAGGCGAAGGTGAGGCCCACTTTCGGGTTGACATTCACCTGGTTGACCCCCGGCAGCACGATTTCCGCCGGATCTTCCGCCGTCGAGATGTTGGTATCCTCGCCATTCAGGATCGAGAGGCCGGTGTAGAGCGACACGGTCTTGCCGCTGCCGGTGGGCCCGGTCACGAGGATCATGCCCTGCGGCCGCCCCAGCGTCTTCAGATACAGGTCCTTCTGGAACGGCTCGTAGCCGAGCGCGTCGATGCCCATCATCGCCGTGCTGGCGTCGAGGATGCGCAGCACGATTTTCTCGCCGAACAGCGTCGGGCAGCTGCTGACGCGGAAGTCGATCGAGCGGGTCTTCGACAGCCGCATCTTGATGCGGCCGTCCTGCGGCACGCGCCGCTCGGCGATGTCGAGCCGCGACATGACCTTCAGGCGCGCCGCCAGCTTGGTCGAGAGCTGCACCGGCGGCTGGGCGATCTCGCGCAGCACGCCGTCGATGCGAAGCCGGATGCGGTAGTACTTCTCGTAAGGCTCGAAGTGGATGTCGGAGGCGCTCTTGCGGATCGCGTCCAGCATGATCTTGTTGACGAAACGCACGATCGGCGCGTCTTCGACGTCGTCGCGGCCGGCCGCCTCCGCGTCGATCTCGTCGTCGCCGCCGGTGACCTGCAGGTTCTCGAGATCGAAGTCGTCGCCGCCGCCGAGGTCCGGCATCTGGGTGTCGACCTGCTCGATCGCCTTCTGCACGGCACGCTGCAGCTTGTCGTCCTCGACCACGACCGCCTCGATGGCGAGGCCGGTCTGGAACTTGATCTCGTCCACCGCGTGCAGGTTGGTCGGGTCCGAGACCGCGACGTGCAGCCGCTTGCCGCGCTTGACGATCGGCAGGATGCGGTGCTTGGACAGCAGCTTGTCGCTGACCAGGCGCACCGTGTCGAGGTCGACGTTGACCGCATCGAGGTCGAGCAGCGGGACGCCGTACTCCTGGGACGCCGCAATCGCGATCTCGCGGGCCGGCGCGATGTCGTGCGACACCAGCCAGCTCACGAGATGGGCCTTGCGCTCGTGCGCGCTCGCGAGCGCGTCGAGCATGGTGGACTGATCGACGAGGCCGTCCTGCACCAGACGCTGCGGCAGCCCCGACAGCACCGCGCGCAGCGAGCCGGTGGCGGCGCCCGCGCTGTCGTTCACGAATGGACTCCGCGCATGGTCATGGGACGACCTGCAACCTCAGGGAGGAACCTGAATGGTGAAGCGTAACCCACCTCGGCCGCAATTGTTAAATCCCGCGGAATCGTCCCATAGCGGCCCGATCGCGCCGGTGACGGCGGTCACAATCAGGGAGGCCCGGGCAGGGCCGGCAGTTCGCCCGGGAATCGCGCCTGGAGTGCCTCCCAGAGCCGGGCCGCCTCGGGGTCGGCCGCGTGGTCCGGGCGCGATTCCAGCGTCCGGGGCAGCGGATCTTGGCGATCCGTGTAGACGTAGCGCCAGCCGCCGTCACGCAGGTTGGGCACGAAGGCGAGCAGCGAAGCCTGCGAGATCGCAGCGCGCTGCTTGCGACCGATCAGATGCGGCAGCCATTCTTCGCGGAACTGGACCCAGCCGGATTGCGGGTCCAGCTCGTAATACACGGCGGCCTCCTCCATGATGCCCGAAGCTTCGTACCGGCCCGCGAGCGTCGAGGGCGTGTTGAAGTCGGTCTCCGTGAACCGGAAGCGCGCGGCGAGGCGCGAAGCCTCTGCGGGATCCGCCAGCGCGGACAGAAGCGACTCTCCGTCCACCTCGGGTGACGCGCGGCCCGTCACGAACTCCTCCAGCGTCGGCCGCAGGTCTTCGAGCGACACCGGCCAGCCATAGTCGCCCGGCGTCCCGGGCAGCCGCGCGCGACCGTAGGCACGCATGGCGAGCAGCACCGCGTACTGGTTTGGCGAGAGCACGCTGGTGCCGTGGCCCCAGAGCGAATCCCAGATCTCCATGCCGGAACCCGTCCTGCGCATCATCGAGTCGTTATCGGCGCCAAGCGCCTCACCATGGTCGGAGAGCAGTACCACGATGGCGTTGTCGAGCACGCCGCGCGCCTCGAGCAGGTCCAGGACCGAGCGGAACTGGCGATCCACGGCCGCGACCGCCTTGCCGTAGGCGACGCGGTACTCGGGTGGTCCATGGGGTAGCTTCATGCCCGACCAGGCGTAGGGCCAGTGCGCGAGCGTCAGATGGATCGCGAGGAATGACGGGCCCTCGATCGCGAGCTCGTTCTCGAGCCGGTCCAGGAACTGCTGCGGACGGTAGGTGACGTAGGCGGCGCGGTTCGCGTGATTCCAGGGGAACAGCCATCGGCCCGCGGCCGTCGACGCGACCAGATTCACGAGCGGCATGTCGCCGCCGAATCCCAGCACGAAATCCACCGCCCCGACCGGCGGCGTGATCAACCGGTCGAAGCCGAAAGTCTCGTCGAAATTGGCGAAGCGCACCTCGTCGGTCGCGTAGATCGTCCGGTAGCCCTGCGCGCGCAAGGCATCGGCGAGCGTGTCGCCCTCGCGCACGAGACCGCGTGGCATGAGATTGAAGCGCGCATTGGTGGTCACCGGGTGGCGTCCGGTCAGCAGGGACATCCAGGACGGGTAGGTGCGCGCGAGCGGCGTCGTGGCATCGCGAAAGCGATGCGACTGCGCCAGGAAGGCCTCGATGTGTGGCGCCGATGCCTCGCCGTGCCGGGGAATCATGAGGTCGGCGCGCAAGGAGTCGATGCCAAGGAGTACGACGTGCGGCCGGCCGGTGGCCGCGGCGGCGGCGGATGAGCGATCTGCGTGCGCCAGCAGCCAGATACCTGCCAGCGCCACGAACCCCGCCGCCGCGATCATCAGGGCGTGCCTCGGCACGCGCGGCATCCGACGCGGCGCCGCGCGCCATCCGAGCCAGGCCAGCGCCAGCACGACCGTCGCGAGCGCCCAGGCGATGGGCCTGACGCCCAGATATTCGCTGCGCCACCAGGATTCCGCGCCCGCGAATGTCGAGGCCGGATGCCAGGTGGTATTCGCCGCCAGGACGAGGCCCGAGAGCAGCGCGATCCAGCCGGCAATCAGCCAGCCGCGCCGCGCGATAGTCCCACCCGGGAAGGCGGTCTCGGTAAGGCGCGCCAGCATGAAGGCGAGCAGCCCGAACAGGACGTGAATGAATACCAGGGAAGCGGCGAAGGCCGCGAGCTGCCATGGAAGCGTCGAGCCCAGCGCGCTCTCGATGCTGAGCGAGGCCGTGACGCGGTGAGTCGAGAGCAAGGACTCGAGCTTGCGCAGCACCCACCAGAGGCAGGCGCCCATGAAGACCAGGGAGAGGCCCAGCGCCAGGAACAGCCCGTCACGCGGTCCAGCTCGCCGTTGCGTCGCATTGTCCATCGTTCGCATATCAGGGTCGCCGGCGGCTGAAAAAGCAAGGCCCCTGCGAACAGGGGCCTTGCCGGTCCGGCCCGATTGCCGGTCCATCCATGCAGACGATCAGTTACCGCCGAAGTCGGTACGGCAGGAAGCCGGCATGTATTTGTCTGCCACCGTTGTCGCAACCGGCTCGGAGGGCGTGCCGTCGCCCGGATCGGCCAGCGCGTTCAACGGCGCATCCGCGTTGCCGCACAGCCACACGACGTCGCCGTTGTCGTTCACATACGGCTGGATGTCGAGTCGCGAATTCGCGGTGTTGGCGACGTTGATCTTGGCG
>DASTOQ010000049.1:0-15687 GCA_035720205.1 Steroidobacteraceae bacterium
CGGACTGTCGGCCGAACAGCGCGCCATATCCGGGATCGGTGAGGGGACGATCAGGCTCTCGATCGGAATCGAGGACACGGAGGAGCTGATCGGGGACCTCGGGGAAGCGCTCGCGAAAGCCGGGGACTGAACGGGCGGATCAGGATGGGCGGCGCATCATGATCAGCCGCTCGCTGCCAGGGAATGTCGGGACCCAGCCGTCGGCGGTCTGACGCATCAGCGTCGTGACGAAGCGGCCGTCGTCCATCGGGTGGAAGGTCTGGCGGAAGCGGCTCGTGGTCCCGTCCGCCGCGGTCAGGACCACGTCGCGGACGATCTCGCCACCCTCGGTCGCGTACATCTCACCGCGTTCCTGCGCCAGGGAGCCCGGCTCGACCGCAAACAGGTAGTCGTAGCGCTTCGTGGCGCCATTCCACAGGATCGGCCCTTCGAAGTGCAGGCGCTCGTCACCGGATGCCAGGACGAGCACCACCTGCACCCAGACGTAGGCTTCCTTCGGGCCCCAGACGAAGCGCTGGATGAATGCGGTCGCGCCGCCTTCCGGTCCCACGTTCCATTGGCCGATCAGTGGGACAAGCGTGGCAAAAGCAGGAGACGGCTCGGCCCGCAGCGCCGCCATCGGGTGAACCGAAAGATTCAGCATCAGCACTGCCAGCCAGGGGAGCTTCATGTGTGTGCCTGCGGTGGCAGTCTAGTCGCGGGCAATCTCGGCCGGATCGCATTTGCGGCAGACCGCCGGGACCGGTCGCCGAATGGTGGCCGCCGCCCGCCCTGTTGCTAGACGCTGCTCGCCACCCGCACGCGATGCGGGTGGTAGGGCAGCACCTCGACGACATCCCCGGCCACGAGCCGCTCCTGCAGCGCCCGCCACCAGGCCGCCTCGAGCAACTCGCCGTGCTTCTCGAGGAACACCTCGCGCAGGCGGCCCTCGAATCCCAGGAAGCGCAGGAATGTCTCGGGGAACACGTCGTTGTCGGCGACGTGGAACCAGGGCTCGTCGCGCATCTCGTCCTCGACCGACTGCGCCTGCGGCAGGTCGCGGAAACGGCAGTCGGTGACGCGGCACAGCTCGTCGTAGTCGTAGAAGATCACGCGGCTGTGGCGCGTGACGCCGAAGTTCTTGAGCAGCAGGTCGCCGGCGAAGATGTTGGTGTAGGCCAGGTCGCGGATCGACTGGCCATAATCGATGACGGCGAGCTCTGCCTGTTCCAGGGTCGCGTTGCGCAGGTAGAGGTTGAGGGGAACCATGCGCCGCTCGATGTAGGCGTGACCGATGACGAGGTCGTCGCCGTCCGGCTGTACGTTGAGCGCGCAGTCGGTGACCAGCTCCTCCAGCATGTCCGGCGCGAAGCGCGCGCGCGGCAGGCGGATGCGCTTGAACTCCTGCGCGTCCACCAGTCGCCCGGCACGGTCGTGCTTGAACACCAGGTCGTACTTGGCCATGACTTCCTCGCGGCGGATGTTCTTGATGGCCGGGAAGCGGTCGCGGATCACCTTGAAGACCACGTCGTGGTTCTCGAGCGTGAAGCAGGCCATGACGAGCCCGCGCTCGCCGGGCGCGCGCACGAAGCGGTCCTGCGTGTCCTGCAGGTGGCGGAAGATCTCGCGGAAGCGTTCGGTCTTGCCCTGCTTGGCGCGCCCGAGCACGGTGAACAGCTCGGAGACGGGCTTCGCCGGCAGGATCGAATGCAGGAACAGCACCGCATCCGCCACGCGCTCGAGGTCCACGTGGAAGTAGGAGCGCGTGAACGAGAACAGGATCGAGACGTCGCTTTCGCGCAGCATCACGGCGTCCACCAGCACGCCCCTGGGGCCATTCCGGATCGCGATCGCGAGCGGCAGGCGCCAGCCTTCGCCGTTGATCCGCCCGACGAGGTAGGCGCGGCTCATCTGGTAGAAGACGGGTCGGATGATCTCGACGTCCAGCAGGCGCCGTTTCTCGCCGAGGCGGCCGAGCTCCAGTTCGACGTCGGTCGTCACGTGGCCGACGCTGCCCTCGAAGTCGCGCCAGGGCGTGCGGAAGCGGTAGTCGGAGAGGATCTCCTCGAACAGCAGCTCGAGCGAGCCGCGGTTCGCATAGCGGCGGGCGACGTTCTCGGTGCCGGCGCCGCGCAGGGGATCGAGGTCGAGTGCGAAGAACTCGATGGCGGCATGCACGCCCACCGTGCCGAACAATTGGCGAGTGATGGAGCTGAAGAAGGTCTTGAGGAACTCGGGATCGGCGAGCCCGGCAATGCGCCTGGCGTAGTCGTCCTTGATCGCCTGCCAGAGCGCGACATCCTGCGCCTTCGGCCCCAGCCGCCCACGCATGTCCGCGACCGTGTCGGACACCATGCGGGCATAGAGGTCGAGGCGTTCGACCACGTCCGCCTGGCTGCCGGCCCAGTCGCGGTTCTCGAAGCGCTCGGGGGCGCGGCGCGTGATCGCGCGATACTGCGCGTTGTAGCTGGCAAAGGCCGCGACGATCGCGGCCGCGGCATCGCGGGCGGCGGCGTCGCTCAACGCATGTTGCGGATCAGGGCGTCGCCGAACGCGCTGCACCTGACCTCGGTCGCGCCCTGCATCAGCCGGGCAAAATCGTAGGTCACGGTCTTCTCGCTGATGGTGCGGTCCATCGAGGAGAGCACGAGGTCGGCGGCCTCGGTCCAGCCCAGGTAGCGCAGCATCATCTCGCCCGACAGGATCACCGAGCTCGGGTTCACCTTGTCGAGGTTGGCGTACTTCGGCGCCGTGCCGTGGGTGGCTTCGAACACCGCGTGTCCGGTCAGGTAGTTGACGTTGCCGCCCGGCGCGATGCCGATGCCGCCCACCTGCGCGGCCAGCGCGTCCGACAGGTAATCGCCGTTCAGGTTCATGGTGGCGATGACGTCGAAGTCCTCGGGACGGGTCAGCACCTGCTGCAGCGTGATGTCGGCGATCGCGTCCTTGACGAGGATGCGACCGGAGGCCAGCGCCTGCTTCTGTTCGTCGTTGGCCGTGGCCTCGCCCTTCGCCGCGCGCGTGCGCTCCCACTGGTCCCAGGTATAGGTCTTCGCCGGGAACTCGCGCTCGGCGAGCGCATAGCCCCAGTTGCGGAACGCGCCCTCCGTGAACTTCATGATGTTGCCTTTGTGCACGAAGGTCAGGCTCTTGCGCCTGTTGGCGATCGCATACTCGATCGCCGAGCGCACCAGGCGCTCGGTGCCCTCGCGCGACACCGGCTTGATGCCAATGCCCGAGGAATCCGGGAAGCGGATCTTGCCGTGGAGCTTCGGGAAGTGCTCCTTCATGAGCGCCAGGAATTTCGCGTTCTCGGCCGTGCCCTGCTCGAACTCGATGCCGGCGTAGATGTCCTCGGTGTTCTCGCGGAAGATCACCATGTCCACCTTCTCCGGCGCGCGCACCGGGGAGGGCACGCCCTTGAACCAGCGCACCGGGCGCAGGCAGACGTACAGGTCGAGCATCTGGCGCAGCGCGACATTCAGCGAGCGAATGCCGCCGCCGATCGGCGTCGTCAGCGGGCCCTTGATCGAGACCAGGTACTCGCGGCAGGCGGCGACGGTCTCGTCCGGCAGCCAGGTGTTCAGCAGCTTGTTGGCTTTCTCGCCGGCGTAGACCTCCATCCAGGAGATCCTGCGCTTGCCGCCGTAGGCCTTCTGCACGGCGGCATCCAGCACCCGCACGCTGGCGCGCCAGATGTCGGGCCCGGTGCCGTCGCCTTCGATGAAGGGGATGATCGGCTGATCGGGGACGGCGAGCCTGCCGGCGGAGACGCGGATCTTCTCGCCGAACTTGGGCGGCGTGATTGTGACGGCGTTCATACGGTGGGAAGTCCTCGATTAATAAGCAAATATTAGCATAGGCCCGCATTGACCCCGGGGCCCGGCCGGGGGTACTGTGCGCCGTCATGAGCCTGCTCGCCGCATTGCGTCACTGCCAGTCCCGGGCCGCGCGTATGGCTGCGGCCGTATTCGCGGTCGGCTGGCTGGGGTTCGCGGTGGCACCGTGCCAGGCGATGAACCCCATGCCCGACGAGGCCCCGCACCACGGCACGATACCGATGGACGACTGCGGGCACTGCCCGCCCGCAACCGACACGGCGCCAGACTGCGCCGATGCCGAGCCCGTGGATTGCTTCGCCGCGGCGCAGCCGGCGATCGAGCTGCGGCAGGCCGGGCCGCCGAAGCCGGTCGCAGTCCTGCCGGCCATCATGGATACCTGCGCCGTGCCGGCGCCCGCGGCGCGGCCACCGGCTGCCCCGCGCACGCACGCGGCGCCGCTGCCGCACGCCTCGCTCCAGCAGCGTTACTGCTCCTATCTGAAATAGCCGCTCCTGCCAGGTCCGCCCGTGTTCGGCGCCTTGCGCAGGAGGAGGCATGCTCATTGATTTCGACCCGAGGGCCGGTCTCAAGGCCCTGACAATTCTCGGTCTCGCATTCGCTTCGGCGGCCGCGACGGCAGAGCCCGTTTCACTCGCGGAAGCCCAGGCGCTCGCGGTCGCGCGCGACGCGGGCGGCGCCGCCTTCGCCGCGGAAGCGCAAGCGGTGCGCGAGCGCGCCATCGCCGCGGGCGAGCTACCCGATCCGGAAGCGCGCCTCGGCGCGGTCAACCTGCCCGCGGACTCGCTCGAGTTCGATCGCGAGGACATGACCATGATCGAGGTGGGCGTGATGCAACGCTTCCCGCCCGGCAAGAGCCGCAGCCTCGCGCGCGAACAGCTCGAACGCCACGCGCTGCATTTCGACGCCGAGGCCGCGGCGCGGGCGCGGGTGGTGCGGGCCAATGTCGCGCAGCTCTGGCGCGAACTCGACTATCTCGAAACGACCGAGGCGCTGGTCGCCGAATCGCGCGATCGCGCGAGGCTGATGATCGAGGGCGAGGCCGCGGCCTACGCGAGCGGCGAGGGCCGGCAGGCGGACCTGCTGGCGGCGCGCCTGGAGCTGCTCCGGGTGGAGGAGATGCTGATTGACCGCAGCCGCATGCGCAGGACGGCGCAGGCCGAGCTCGAACGCTGGACCGGGCCGCTGGCCGGCGCGCGGGTGCCGGCGCCGGAGCCCGTCGGGCCCGCAATGCTGCCCGCCCTGCGCGGGCGGCTGGCGTCGCATCCGATGCTGCGCGGCCTCGAGCACCAGGCCGGCGCCGCGGAGCTCGAGGCTTCGCTCGCGCGCGAGCGCTACAAGCCATCCTTCGGCGTGGACCTGGGCTACGGCTTCCGCCAGGGCCGCGACATGCTGGGCGAGAGCCGCCCGGGGATGCTGACGGCGATGCTGACCTTCGACCTGCCGCTGTTCAGGCGGGACCGGCAGGACCGCGAACTCGCGGCCGCGCGCTCGATGCAGCGCGGTGCCGAGGCCCGCCGCGAGGATGCCGCGCGGGAACTCGAGGCCTTGCTGCAATCCGTGCACGCGCGGGCCGTGGGGCTGCGCGATGCGCGCGAGCTCTATCGCCGGGAGATGCTGCCGGTCGGCAGCGCGGCGGTGGAAGCCGCGCTCGCCGGCTATCGCTCGGGAGAAGGCACGCTTGCGGGGGTCGTGGAGGCGCAACGCCGCCTGCTCGAGATGCGCGACCGGGAGCTGCGCCTGGGCGCGGACTTCGCCTCGGCCATCGCCGAGCTCGAATCCTTGACCGGAGAACTGCCATGAAGACGCTTGCCAGGTTCCTCGTGCCATCGCTCATCGCGGTCGTGGTGGCAGCCTGCGACGCGGCGCCTCCCTCCGGCGAGCCGGAACAGCAGGCGGAGCGCAAGCCGCTCTATTACCGCAACCCGATGGACCCGACGATCACCTCGCCGGTCCCGCGCAAGGACCACATGGGCATGGACTACATCCCGATCTACGCGGAGGACGAGCCCGCGGCGGATGCAGGCGCGCCGATCGAGCTGTCGTCCGCGATGGCGGCGAACCTCGGCGTGCGCACCGCGCCCGTGCGTCTCGGTGCCGCGGGCGGCGAAATCCGCACCGCCGGTGTCACCGCCTTCGACGAACGCGGGCGCGTGGAAGTGCGGGTGAGGAGCGAAGGCTACGTGGAGCGGCTCGCCGTGCGCGCGCCGGGCGAGGGCGTGCGCCGTGGCCAGCTGCTGTTCGAGCTGTTCTCGCCGAAGCTCGCGGCGGCGGAACGCGAGTTCGCGGCCGCGCTGAAGATGGGCGATGAAGCACTCGCGCACGCCGCCGCCGCGCGCCTGCGCGCGCTCGGCATGGACACTGGCTCGATCGAGCGCCTGCGCCAGGGCGGCGAGCCGGGCGTGCGCGTGCGCTATTTCGCGCCTGCTGCCGGGGTCGTCGTCGAACTCGGCGTGCGCGAGGGCGGCATGGCCGCGCCCGGCATGAGCGCCATGACGCTCGCTCCGCTCGACCCGCTGTGGGTGGTGGCGGAGGTTCCGGAGCGCGTCTCGGCACGGTTGCGGCCCGGCATGGCGGCCGAGGTGACCTTCGCGGCGCTGCCGGGGCGCCGGTTCGAGGCGAAGCTGCTGGAACTGCTGCCCGCCCTCGATCCTTCGACCCGCACCCGCCAGGCGCGCATCGAGCTCGGCAATCCGGACGGACTGCTCGCGGCCGGCATGGTGGCGGACATCGCCATCGCAACGGGCGATGGCGCTGAGGTGCTGCTGGTGCCGGTGGAGTCGCTGATCCGCTCGGGCGACGGCGACCGCATCGTGGTGGCGCTCGATGAGCGCCGCTTCGACGTGCGCACGGTCGTCGCGGGCGCGGAGAGCGGCGACGAGGTCGAGATCCGGGAGGGGCTGGAGGCGGGCGAGCGCGTGGTGGTCTCCGGCCAGTTCCTGATCGATTCCGAGTCGCGGCTGCGTTCGGGACTCGGCCGCTTCGAGGAGCCGGAAGCGCCGCCGGCGGAGCACGACCACTCGGGGCACGCGCCATGATCGAAGCCCTGATCCGAGCCTCGCTCGCGAACCGCGCGCTGGTGCTGATGCTCGCAGGCCTGCTGACGGCGGCAGGCTTCTGGGCGCTCGCCCGCATGCCGGTGGACGCGATCCCGGACCTCTCGGACGTGCAGGTGATCGTGCGTACGCCCTGGCCCGGCCAGTCGCCGCGCATCGTCGAGGACCAGGTGACCTATCCGCTCGCGACGGCCTTCCTGTCCGTGCCGGGCGCCGAGACCGTGCGCGGCTATTCCTTCTTCGGCGACTCTTTCGTGTACGTGCTGTTCGAGGACGGCACCGACCTCTACTGGGCGCGCTCGCGCGTGCTCGAGTATCTGTCGCAGGTCGCGCCCCGGCTGCCCGCCGGAGTGCGGCCCGCGCTGGGGCCGGATGCAACCGGCGTCGGCTGGATCTACCAGTACGCGCTCGCGGACAGGAGCGGGCGCCACGACCTGTCGCAGCTGCGCTCGATCCAGGACTGGTTCCTGAAGCCGGAGCTGCAGTCGGTGGAGGGCGTTTCCGAGGTCGCGAGCGTGGGCGGCATGGTGCGCCAATACCAGGTGGTCGCGGATCCGGCGCGCCTGCGCGCCTACGGGCTGACGCTCGACGAGCTGCGCGGGGCCATCGAGCGCGGCAACCAGGAATCGGGCGGTTCGGTCGTCGAGCTGGCCGAGACCGAGTTCATGGTGCGTGCCAGCGGCTACATCCAGAGTGTCGCCGATCTCAGGGCGATACCGCTCCGCGCCCTCGGCACGGTGGCGGTCACGCTCGGGGATGTGGCCCAGGTGCGACTCGGGCCCGAGATGCGCCGCGGCATCGCCGAGCTCGACGGCGAGGGCGAGGTCGCGGGCGGCATCGTGGTCATGAGGAGCGGCGAGAACGCGAGTGCGACGATCGAGGCCGTGCGCGAGCGGCTCGACGAGCTTCGTGCAAGCCTGCCGGAGGGCGTGGAGATCATCGAGACCTACGACCGCTCGGACCTCATCGGGCGCGCCGTGGACAACCTGCGGCAGAAACTCGCGGAAGAACTGATCGTGGTGATCCTGGTCTGCGCCGTGTTTCTGTTCCACTTCCGCTCGAGCCTGATCGTGATCGTCTCGCTGCCGCTCGGCATCCTGGCGGCCTTCGTGATCATGCAGTGGCAGGGCATCAACGCGAACATCATGTCGTTGGGCGGCATCGCCATCGCGATCGGGGCGATGGTCGACGCCGGCATCGTGATGATCGAAAACGTGCACCGCAAGCTGGAAGCGGCCGGGGAGGCGGTCGCGGACCGGATCGCGCTGGTGCGCGAGGCCTGCGGCGAAGTCGGCCCGGCGCTCTTCTTCTCGCTGATGATCGTGGCGCTGTCGTTCCTGCCGGTGTTCGCGCTCGGCGCACAGGAGGGGCGGCTGTTCGCGCCGCTCGCCTACACCAAGACCTACGCGATGCTGGCGGCGGCGGTGCTGTCGGTCACGCTGGTGCCGGTGCTGATCACGCTGCTGGTGCGCGGGCGCATCCGCCCGGAGGCCGCGAACCCGGTGAACCGCGCGGCGATGGCGGCCTACCGGCCGGCGCTGGCGCTCGCGCTGTCGCATCCGCGCGCGGTGGTCGCAGTCACGGGGCTGTTGCTGCTCCTGACGCTGTGGCCCGCGAGCCGGCTCGGGCGCGAGTTCATGCCGGAGATGTTCGAGGGCGACCTGATGTACATGCCGACGGCCATGCCCGGGATCTCCGCCGACGCCGCGCGCGCGCTGCTGCAGCGCACCGATCGGCTCATCAAGACCGTGCCCGAGGTGGAGCGCGTGTTCGGCAAGGCGGGCCGGGCGGAGACCGCGACCGATCCTGCGCCCTTCGAGATGTTCGAGACCACGATCCGGCTCAAGCCGCGTGAGGAGTGGCGGCCCGGCATGACGGTGGAGAAGCTGCGCGCGGAGCTGGACGCCGCCGTGCAGTTGCCGGGCATCGCCAACGTCTGGGTGCCCCCGATCAAGACCCGCATCGACATGCTGGCGACCGGCATCAAGACCCCGGTCGGCATCAAGGTCAGCGGACCGGATCTCGCGGTGATCGAGCGCATCGGCGGGCAGGTCGAGGCGGCGCTGCGCGAGGTGGGCGGCACGGCATCGGTCTATGCCGAGCGCGCCGCGACCGGCCGCTACCTGGACGTGGAGATCCGTCGCGCGGATGCCGCGCGCTATGGCCTCAACATCGCGGACGTGCAGGAAATCGTGGCGCTCGCCGTGGGCGGCATGAACGTCGGCTGGACGGTCGAGGGACTGGAGCGCTACCCGATCAACCTGCGCTACCCGCAGGACTGGCGCGATTCGCCGGAGCGGCTGCGCAACCTGCCGATCGTCGCGGCGGGCGGCGCGCAGGTCACGCTCGCGGACGTTGCGGATGTCTCGATCACGGACGGCCCGGCGATGATCAGGAGCGAGAACGCCCGGCCTTCCGGCTGGGTGTACGTGGACATCGCGGGCCGCGACCTCGGCAGCTACGTCGCCGAGGCCCGCGAGCGGGTCGCGGATGCGGTGACGCTGCCGGCCGGCTACCGGCTGCACTGGTCGGGGCAGTTCGAGTACTGGGAGCGCGCACTCGAGAAGCTGAAGGTCATCGTGCCGGCGACCTTCGCCGTGATCGTGCTGCTGCTGTACTTGAATTTCCGCCGCTTCGGCGACGTGGCGCTCATCCTCGGCAGCCTGCCGTTTGCGCTCATCGGCGGCGTGTGGCTGCTGTTCGCGCTCGGCTACAACGTGAGCATCGCGGTGGTGGTCGGCTTCATCGCGCTCGCGGGCGTCGCCGCCGAGACCGGCGTGGTCATGCTGCTGTACCTGAACCAGGCCTGGGCGCGGCGGTCAGCCGCCGCGGCTGCCGAGGGCCGCGCGCTGGTGGAGACCGACGTGCGCGAGGCGATCATGGAAGGCGCGCTGCTGCGCCTGCGGCCGAAGCTGATGACGGTGCTCACGATCGTCGCCGGCCTGCTGCCGATCATGTGGGGTTCGGGCGCGGGCTCGGAGGTCATGCGCCGGATCGCGGCGCCCATGGTCGGCGGCATGGCGAGCGCGACGATCCTGACGCTGGTGGTGATCCCGTCGCTGTTCCTGCTCTGGAAGCGCCGCGACATCGCGTAGAATCGCCGCCATGAAAACACCGGCGCGCGACGGATTTCGCATGCCCGCGGAGTGGGAGCGGCATGCCGGCACCTGGATGCTCTGGCCCGAGCGCCACGACAACTGGCGCGACAGCGCGCTGCCGGCGCAGCGCGCGTTCGCCGCCGTCGCTTCCGCGATCGCGCAGGGCGAGCCGGTATCGATGGCGGTCTCGGCGCAGCAGTTCGAGGCGGCGCGGCGCGCGCTGCCGCCGGCGGTGCGGGTGGTCGAGATGTCGTCGAACGACGCCTGGATGCGCGACGTCGGACCGACCTTCGTCGTCAACGCCCGCGGCCGCAAGCGCGGCGTGGACTGGATCTTCAACGCCTGGGGCGGACTGCAGGGCGGCATCTACTCGCCCTGGGACCTCGACGACCAGGTGGCGGCGAAAGTGCTCGAGATCGAGCGCTGCCAGCGCTACCGCGCGCCCTTCGTGTTGGAGGGCGGCGCGATCCACGTGGACGGCAAGGGCACGCTGCTCACGACCGAGGAGTGCCTGCTGAACCCGAACCGCAACCCGGATCTGCGCCGCGGGCAGATCGAGTCGCTGCTCGAGGACTTCCTCGGGGTGCGCAAGATCATCTGGTTGGGGCGCGGCGTGTACAACGACGAGACCGATGGGCACGTGGACAACCTGTGCTGCTTCGTGCGTCCCGGCGAGGTCGCGCTGACCTGGTGCGAGGACCGCAGCGATCCGCAGTACGACATTTCGCACGAGGCTTACGAGGTATTGCGACTCGCCCGAGATGTACGCGGTAAGCCATTGAAAATACACAAACTACATCAGCCCGGGCCGTTGTACATGACGGCGGGGGAAGCCGCGGGCATCGAAGCGGCGCCGGGCTGCAAACCGCGCCGCGCCGGCGAACGGCTGGCGGCGTCCTACGTCAATTTTTATATCGCAAATCGCGCGATCGTGATGCCGCTGCTCGATGAGCGGCACGATGGCCGCGCGAAGGCCGCCCTCGGGCGCCTGTTCCCGGGCCGCAAGGTCATCGGCCTGCCCTCGCGCGAGATCCTGCTCGGCGGCGGCAACATCCACTGCATCACGCAGCAAGTCCCGAAATAAAGGGGACGCATCCCAATTAATTTAATTGGGATGCGTCCCCTTTATCTTGACCAGGCGAGTTCGAGGAAGAAGGCGCGGGGGCGGCCGGGGAAGTAGCGATCGCTGCCGAAGGCGAAGTCGGCGCGGTCCGCGTACTTCGCGTCGAGCAGGTTGGTGACGCGCGCGGCGAGCGTCCAGGACTGCGCGGGCCGCCACGACAGGCGCAGGTTGCCGATGTCGTGTCCCGGATAGCGCGCGGTGTTCGCGGCATTGGTCCAGTAGTCACCCACCCACAGCCACTCGAGTTCCGCGCCCATGCCGGCGGACGCATATTGGAGGCGCAAGGCATGCAATTCACGCGGCGCGGTGTCCACGTCGTTGCCAGTGGTGATCTGTTCGCCCTGCTCGACGGCAGCCGTGAAGCGGTACTCATGGCGCGCGAAAGTCCCGCTGCCGGCCAGCGTCCAGCGCCTGGCGATGTCCCAGTCGAATTCGTACTCGAGGCCGCGGTGCCGGGTGCGGCCGCCGCCGACATTGAAGCCGGCCGAATCGCGCAGGATCACGTCGCGCTTGTCCATGGCGAAGGCTGCGAGGTCGAAAGACGCCGCTTCGCCGCGCCAGCGCCAGCCGAGCTCCGCCGCATCGATACCCTCGGAGTCGAGGTCCGCGACCGCCTGCTGGCGCTGGAGCCGGTACAGCTCCGTCACCTCGGGCGCGCGAAAGCCGCGCGCGAGCGAGAGATACACCGCACTCGCATCGCCCGGCCGCCACACCACCGAGGCCCGCGGCGCCAGGTTGGTGAAGTCGTCGCTGCGGTCCGCGGGGCGCGAGTACAGGCAGCCGCCGGGGCAGGGAACGCCGTTTTCGGCCGTGTTGCCGTCGATCATGCGGTTGTCGTACTCATAGCGCACATGCTCGACGCGCAGTCCGGCCTCGAGCGTCCAGCGGTCCGCAAGCGCTCGGTGCCACTCCACGTACGCCGCGCCCAGGCGTGAGTCCACGTCGTAATCGTAATGACGGCCGGCGGGCCGGATCGCATTGGCCGCGGGCGAGCCGCTGGTCGTCGGCCCGTCCTGGAACTGCAGCAGCGAGCTGGATGCGAGTTCCGCATCCACACCCAGCACGAGCGTGCCGCCCAGCACGCCCTCGCGCGCGAGCGAGAACAGGACACCGGCGCTGTCCTGGCCGTTCTCCTCGACCGGCTGGCCGAGCAGGAAATGCTGCAGGAAATCCATGCGCGAGCTGCGCAGGTAGCCGCGCCAGTCGATGCCGTCGTGCGCGAAATGCCCGGTGAGGCGCAGGCTGTGCGCGGCACGATAGGCCTCCGGGTTCTGGTTCGAGCGCGCGATGGCGCGGTCGCGATAGCTGTCCGTGCCGACGATGAACCCCGCCGTCTCCTGGTCGAGATGGGTCGCCGAGAGGCGCAGCGTCAGTTGCCCGTCCGCGGCCGCGCCAGCCCAGACGCCGGAAAGCTTCTGCTCCGAGAATCCGGAGTCGTCGCGCCAGCCGGCGTCATCGGTGGCGTGCAGCGCGACGCCGAGGCCGCCCGTCACCGTCTGCGTCGCCGCCGCCAGGCGCAGCCGGTAGTAATCGTCGCTGCCGCCCTCGAGGCCGACCCCGATGGCCGGCAGCTCCGCGGGCAGCGGCGGGATCACGTTCAATATCCCGTGCACCGCACTCGAGCCGTAGAGCGCGCTGCCCGGACCGCGCAGCACCTCGAGCGCCGCCGCCTGCTCGACGTTGACCTCGAACAACTCGTTCACATTGCAGCTGCCGACCGGCCGGATCGGTATGCTGTCCTCGAGCACGAGCACGGCGCCGCAGGCGCCGGCGCCCGTCAGTACCGGCGAGCGCAGGGCCGTGAGCGACTCCTGCCCGCTGCCGCGCTGGATCATCGCGCCCGGCACTCGGTTGACGGCCTCCGACGAATGCGTGGCGCCCGTCAACAGCAGATCTGACGAATCGACGCGGGTCGCGCTGCCCGGGTGGTCGAGCAGGGCGACGCGGGTGCGTGTCGCCGTGACCACGACCTCGCCGAGTCCGGTGGACAATGCAGCCGGCGCCCACAGGACGAGCAGGGCAGGCAGGGCCAGGCGCGCGGCGGCCACGGCCTGCATCAACAGAGATCCGCGAGCCGGAAGCCCGCGATCCGGAACACCTGCCGCAGCGCTTCCTCGAATTCCGCGGCCGGGTCCGCATCGACCCGGCGCCGGCAGCTGGCGAGGATTTCGGGCAGGGCCGCGTTCTTCACGGCGAGGATGAACGGGAAACCGAAGCGCTGCTCGTACCGCGCATTCAGTGCCTGCAATTCGGCGCGATCCGCATCCGTTGCAGCCTCGATACCGGCGCCCGACTGCTCGGCGCGCGAGTATCCCGACAGGGCCAGGCGCGTGCCGAGCCTCGGATGCGCGCGCAGGAGAGCGAGCTGGCGCTCGTGCCCGGCGCGAAGCACGACATTCTGCATGGCGGCGGCCAGCGCCTCGCGATCCGCGAACGGGCGCGAGTCCCAGGCACACCCGGCCACCCAGGGCGAGTGTTCGTAAACCGCCCCGAAGCGCTCCACGAAGGCGTCGCGACCGAGCGCGTTGACCTCGTCGAAGCAGGGCCGCGCGGCCGTCATCGCGCGCCGCGCGCAGGATGCTCGGCGATCCAGTGGCGCGCGATGTCCACGCGCCGGCAGACCCAGACGCGATCATGTCGCTGCACGTGATCGAGGAAGCGCTCGAGCGCCGCCGCGCGCGCGGGCTTCCCGGCGAGGCGGCAGTGCAGGCCCACGGACATCATCTTCGGCGCGCGCTCGCCCTCGCGGTAGAGCTGGTCGAAGGCATCGCGCAAATGCGCGAAGAAATCCTCGCCGCTCGCGAAGCCCGCGGGCGTAGCGAAGCGCATGTCGTTGCAATCGAGCGTGTAAGGCACGACCAGGTGGTCCCGGCCGGAAACCGTGACCCAGTAAGGCAGGTCGTCGGCGTAGGAATCGGCGTCGTAAAGGAAGCCGCCATGCTCGAGCACGAGCCGGCGCGTGTTCGGGCTGTCGCGTCCCGTGTACCAGCCGAGCGGCCGCTCGCCCGTGAGTTTCTCGATCGTCGCGACCGCGCGCGCCAGGTGCTCACGCTCTATCGCCTCGTCCACGAACTGGTAGTCGATCCAGCGCCAGCCGTGCGCGGCGATCTCATGCCCGGCCGCCCGGAACGCGGCCGCGGCATCCGGGTTGCGCTCGAGCGCCATGCCCACCGCGAATACGGTGAGCGGAAGCCCGCGCCGCTCGAAGGTCCGCAGCAGCCGCCAGACCCCGGCGCGGCTGCCGTACTCGTACAGCGACTCCATGCTCATGTGCCGCGTACCCTCGCAGGCGCGGGCACCGGGGATGTCGGAGAGGAAGGTCTCGGAGGCGGCATCGCCGTGCAGGATGCAGTTCTCGCCGCCTTCCTCGTAATTCAGCACGAACTGCAGGGCGATGCGCGCGCCGCCCGGCCAGCGCGCGTCGGGCGGGTTCGCGCCGTAGCCCTTCATGTCGCGCGGATAGCCGGATGTCATGGACGGGAGAGCCGATTAGTCAGGCGGATCACGGCAGTTTATATTCATTCGATGGAACAGGACATGCCGGCTGGCCTGATCAACCTCGCGGACTCCTCGCTCGGCGCCACCGCGCTCTGGGCCAACGACGAATTCTTCGCGGCGAAAGAGCGCATGCTCAATCCCGCGCCGCCGGTCGCGAAGCCGGGCAGCTACGACGCGCACGGGCAGTGGATGGATGGCTGGGAGACGCGCCGGCGGCGCGATCCCGGCAACGACGCCTGCATCGTGAAGCTGGCGCTGCGCGGCGCCATCCGCGTGCTCGACCTCGACACGCATTTCTTCACCGGCAACTTTCCGCCGCAGGCTTCGGTCGATGCGACCGACGACACCGACCCGCTTGAGAAGCATGCGCGCTGGACGACGATCATGGCGCAGAGCGCACTCGGCGGCGACCGTCGCAACCGCTTCACGGTGTCCGATCCTCGTCCCTGGCGCGCCCTCAGGCTCAACATCTATCCGGACGGCGGCATCGCGCGGCTGCGCGCCTGGGGCGTGGTGCAGGCCGACTGGTCGGCGGTGAAGGACGACGAGGTCGTGGACCTGTTTGCGATCGAGCGCGGCGGCGCCGCGCTTCTCGCCAGCGACCAGCATTACGGCAGCATCCGCAACCTCAACCGCCCCGGCCGCGGCGTCAACATGGGCGACGGTTGGGAGACGCGGCGGCGGCGCGAGCCGGGCGCCGACTGGGTGATCGTGAAGCTGGGCCACCCGGGCACGATCCGCGAGGTGGAGGTGGATACGGCGCACTTCCGCGGCAATTTCCCGGACCGCGTGTCGCTGCAGGCGGCGCTCATCGCCGACGCGGCGGCGGACGCGCTGCCGACCCAAAGCGAACAATGGCCGGTGCTTTTGCCCGAACAGAAGCTGCGAGCGGACTCGTTGCACCGCTTCGCTCAGGAGGTCGCGCCGCTCGGGCCGGTCTCGCACGTGCGCATGACCATCCACCCGGACGGCGGCGTCTCGCGGCTGCGCCTGTTCGGGACGATCGCGCGTCCGTGACCGACGCGCCCCAGCTCGCCGTCGAACCTTTGACGGCGACTGCCTTTGCGCCCTTCGGCGAGGTGGTCGAGGCGGGG
>DASTOQ010000050.1:0-3809 GCA_035720205.1 Steroidobacteraceae bacterium
CCGACCACCGCGGCCTCGGCGACCTTCGCGTGCGCGACCAGCGCGCTCTCGACCTCCGCGGTGCCGATGCGGTGGCCCGAGACGTTGATGACGTCGTCCACGCGGCCGGTGATCCACCAGTAGCCGTCCTCGTCGCGTCGCGCGCCGTCGCCGGTGAAGTACTTGCCGCGGTAGGCCTTGAAATAGGTGTCGATGTAGCGCTGGTGGTCGCCGTAGACAGTGCGCATCTGGCCGGGCCAGCTGTCGAGCAGCACGAGGTTGCCGTCCGCGGCGCCCTCCAGGATCCGCCCTTCGCCGTCGACCAGCGCGGGCGTCACGCCCGGCAGCGGCAGTGTCGCGGAGCCGGCCTTCAGACCCATCGCGCCGGGCAGCGGCGAGATCAGGATGCCGCCGGTCTCGGTCTGCCACCAGGTGTCCACGATCGGGCAGCGGCTGTCGCCTACGACGCGGTAATACCACTCCCAGGCTTCCGGGTTGATCGGCTCGCCGACGGTGCCGAGCAGGCGCAGCGTGGCGCGCGACGTCGCCTTGACCGGAGCGTCGCCATCGCGCATCAGCGCCCGGATCGCGGTCGGCGCCGTGTAGAAGATGGTGACCTTGTGCTTGTCGACGACCCGCCAGAAGCGCGAGGTGTCGGGATGGTTCGGCACTCCTTCGAACATGAGCGAGGTCGCGCCATTCGACAGCGGCCCGTAGACGATATAGCTGTGGCCGGTGACCCAGCCGACGTCCGCGGTGCACCAGTAAACGTCGTCCTCCTTGTAGTCGAAGACGCAGGAGAACGTGAAGTTCACGTACACGAGGTAGCCGCCGCCCGTGTGCAGAACGCCCTTCGGCTTGCCGGTGGAGCCGGAGGTGTAGAGGATGAAGAGCGGGTCCTCCGCGTTCATGCGCTCGGGCTCGCAGACCGCAGGCTGCGCCGCCGTGATTTCCTCGTAACGGAGGTCGCGCCCCGCGACCCGGTTCACATCCGCGCCGGTGCGGCGCACCACGATCACGTGCTTCACGGCGAGCCGGTGCGAGGCGATGGCCTCGTCCACGTTCGCCTTAAGAGGAATCTTCTTCCCGCCGCGCACGCCTTCGTCTGCCGTGATCACGAAGGCCGACTCGCAGTCGTGGATGCGCCCGGCGAGGGACTCGGGCGAGAAGCCGCCGAACACGACGGAATGGATCGCGCCGACACGGGCGCAGGCGAGCATGGCGACCGCCGCTTCCGGGATCATCGGCATGTAGATCGTGACGCGGTCGCCCTTCTTCACGCCGGCCGCGCGCAGCGCGTTGCCGAGGCGGCACACCTGCTGGTACAGCTCGCGGTAAGTCACCGTGCGCGAAACGGCCGGATCGTCGCCCTCGAACAGGAGCGCCACCTTGTCGCCGCGCTTCTCGAGCTGGCGGTCGAGGCAGTTGACGGAGACATTGAGCTCGCCGTCCTCGAACCAGCGGATGCGGAAGTCGTCCGGGTCGAAGGAGGTGTCCTTGATCCGGGTCGGGAAGCGCGTCCAGTCGATGCGCTTCGCCATCCGTGCCCAGAACCCCGCCGGGTCCTGCACCGATTCGCGGTACAGGGATTCGTAGTCGGCCAGCCGGACGTTCGCCTGCGCCGCGAATGCCGCCGGAACCGGGTGCTTGTGGACGATCATTCCGCCCCCACCTGCCTGCCAGTCACCAGGCTCATTCTAGCGAGCGGGGAGCGGATTGACGCAGATCAAGGCGGCCCGCGCCGCGGGACGGGATCATCCGGCTGCAAGACGGGGCGATCAAGATGAAGCGTCTGCTGCCACTGCTGATCCTGCTGCCGCCGGTCGCGGCCGGTGAAGGCCTCGGGACGCTGGTCGAGGACGGCAAGGCGGGCCTCGAGCTGCGCTACCGGTACGAGAGCGTCGAGCAGGACGACAGGCCGCTGACGGCCGGAGCCCACACGCTGCGCCTGCGGCTCAACCTGGCCTCCGGCAGCGTCAATGGTTTCTCCGCATTCGCCGAGTTCGACCACCTGCAGGCCATCGGCGGCGAGCATCACGACGACACGCGCAACGGCCTGGTCAGTTACCCGGTCGTCGCCGATCCCGAGGGCACGGACCTGAACCAGGCGTACCTGCAATACGCGGGTCCCGGCCATTCGACCCTGCGGCTTGGCCGCCAGCGCATCTCGCTCGACAACGAGCGCTTCGTCGGCGCGGTCGGCTGGCGCCAGAACGAGCAGACATTCGATGCGTTCCGGATCGAGACCCGGGCGATTCCCGGCGCCACGCTCAACTACGCGTACATCGACCGCGTGCGGCGCGTTTTCGGGCCGGACGCGGGCCTGCCGCTCGCGCACTTCGCGGGCTCGAGCCACGTGCTGACGGCCAGGCTCACGTCATTGCCGGTCGGCGCGCTCTCGTTCTACGGCCTGCATCTCGATTTCGACAATGCGCCGCAGTCGTCCTCCGCGACCTGGGGCGCACGCTACGACGGCAGCCACAAGCTGGCCGGAGACTGGATCTTCGCGTGGGCGCTGGACTACGCCCGCCAGGAAGATGCCGGGTCGAACGCGGCCCGGATCGATGCGTACTACAACCTCCTTGAGTTCGCGCTTAAAACCTCGTCGGCCGGCTTCACCGCCGGCCGCGAGGTCCTTTCCGGGGAGCGGGGTACGTTCACGGCGGCCACGAATCCGGCGTTCCAGACGCCGCTCGCGACGCTGCACAAATGGCAGGGCTGGGCGGACAAGTTCCTGACGACGCCTTCCGCCGGCATCGAGGATCTCTACTTCGGCGCCAGCGTGAAGTTCCGCGGCTGGACGGGACAGGCCGTGTGGCACGACTTCTCGGCCGAGGCGACTGGCGCCGATTACGGCAGCGAGCTCGATCTCTCGGTATCGCGCAGGTTCGCGGATCGTTACGAACTGCTCCTGAAGTATGCGGACTACTCGGCCGACGGGCTGTTCACGGATACCGCGAAATTCTGGCTGCAGCTCGCCGCGTCTTACTAGGGCGCGGCCATTCACCCCGCAATGGCGCGTGACGCGGGTATCATGTTGCTCCAGCACCATGACAGCGCTCACCGACACCCTCGAGGCCTGGTTCGGCTCGGCCTGGCAGGCGCCGCTGATGGCGGCTGGCCGCGTGGCCGTGATCCTCCTGCTCGCGTTGCTTGCCCAGCGCGGCGCCCGCCGCCTGCTGCGGCTGCTGCGCGAACGCATGACGGCGGGCACCGAGGACGCCGCGCACGTGCGGCGCGTGGAGACCGTGTTCCGCGTGCTGCGGTACTTCCTGACCGCGATCGTCGTCCTCATTGCCGGGCTGCTGGTGCTGTCCGAGCTCGGCGTGTCGATTGCGCCGATCCTGGGCGCAGCGGGCATCGTCGGCATCGCACTGGGCTTCGGGGCGCAGAGCCTGGTGAAGGACTACTTCACGGGTTTCTTCCTGCTGCTGGAGAACCAGATCGCGCGCGGCGACGTGGTGCGCGTGGCGGACTGCAGCGGCCTGGTCGAGGACATCACGCTGCGCTACATCCGGCTGCGCGATTTCGCGGGCAACGTGCATTACGTGCCCAACGGCCTCGTCACGACCGTCACCAACATGAGCCGCGACTTCGCCTACGCGCTGATGGACGTCGGCGTCGCCTACCGCGAGGACCTGGACGAGGTGTTCGCGGTGATGCGGGAGACCGCCGCCGCGATGCAGGAAGACCCGGCGTTCGCCGCGCGCATCCTGGAGCCGCTCGAAATCGCCGGGGTGGAGAATTTCGCGGATTCGGCCGTCGTCATCCGCTGCCGCTTCAGGACCCGCGTGCTCGAGCAGTGGACGGTGCGCCGGGAGTACCTCAGG
>DASTOQ010000051.1:0-32103 GCA_035720205.1 Steroidobacteraceae bacterium
GCGCGCTCTCCGGCGTGTTCGTGGTCGAGGACGAGATCGCGCACCTGCGTTGGCTGCGCGTGGGCCGCGAGTCCGGGGAGCAGACCGAGGTGCTCGCCGGGCTCGAGCCCGGGGATGCGGTGGTGGCCGACCCCGCGGGCCTCACGGACGGCCGGCGCGTCAAGGTGGCGCCGTGACGCACGGACTCCGCACCGTGGGGCTCGCCGGCCGCATGGCGAGCGCCTTCCTGCACTCGCGGCTCACGCCGCTCACCGTGGTGGCGTCGGTCCTGCTCGGCCTGCTGGCGCTGGCGACTCTTCCGCGCGAGGAGGAGCCGCAGATCCAGGTGCCGATGGTGGACGTGGCCCTCGCCTGGCCCGGGATGCCCGCGGAGCAGGTCGAGAGCCAGCTCACCTCGCCGATGGAGCGGGCGCTGTGGCAGATCCCCCGGCTCGAGTACCTCTACTCCATCTCCCGCCAGGACGGTGCGATGCTGATCGCGCGCTTCGAGGTGGGCTCGAGCCCCGAGGAGGCGCTGACCCGGGTGCGCACCCGCCTCGACGAGAGCGCGGCCATGCTTCCCGCCGGGGCGCGGGTGTGGACCGTATCGCCGCGCTCGATCGACGACGTGCCGGTGCTGGCGCTGACGCTCGCGGCCGATCGCGACGACTTCGACCAGGGCGACCTCCGGCGAGTGGCCGCCGAGCTGGCGGCCGAGCTGCGCAAGGCTCCGGGGGTGGCGCGCGTGCGCCTGCTCGGCGGCGAGCCGCGCAGCGTGCGGGTCTCCCCCGATCCCGCGCGCATGGCCGCGGCCGGCGTCACGCTCGATCGCCTGGCCCGCTCGCTCGAGGGCGCGGGCCTCTCGCTCCCGGCCGGCGACCTGGTGGGGGCGGGGGTGCGCCGGGAGCTGCGGGCGGAGTCGCCGTTCGAGCACGCCGCCGACCTGCGGGCCCTGCTGATCCCCTCGGGCTCGGGGCGGCCGGTGCGGCTGTCGGAGATCGCCGCGGTCGAGGACGGACCGGGCGAGCCGACCAGCTACGTGTTCCTCGGCCGCCGCGGCGAGCCGATGCGGCCCGCGGTGACGGTCGAGGTGTCCAAGCGGCCGGGCGTCAACGCCACCGAGCTGGTGCACTTCCTCCACCAGCGGGTGGACGAGCTGCGGCCCGTGCTGCTCGCCGGGGTCGCGCTCACGACCACCCGCGACTACGGCGAGACCGCCAAGCACAAGTCCGACGACCTGATGTTCCACCTGCTGCTCGCCACCCTCTCGGTGATCGTGCTGATCGCGCTCGCCCTGGGCCGGCGCGAGGCCCTGGTGGTGGCGATCGCCATTCCGGTCACGCTTGCGCTCACCCTCTTCCTCTACCGTTTCCTCGGCTACACCCTGAACCGCGTCACGCTGTTCGCGTTGATCTTCTCGATCGGCATCCTGGTGGACGACGCGATCGTCGTGGTCGAGAACATCCACCGCCACATGCAGCACGGCGGGCGCACGCTCGGCGAGGCGATCCCGGCCGCGGTCGACGAGGTCGGCGGCCCGACCATCCTTGCGACCTTCACGGTGATCGCGGCGCTGCTGCCCATGGCGTTCGTGACCGGACTGATGGGCCCGTACATGCGCCCGATCCCGATCAACGCCTCCACCGGCATGCTGATCTCGCTGGCCGTCGCCTTCGTGTTCACGCCCTGGCTGTACCGTCGCATGTTCCTGCAGGGCGCGGCGGCGCATGCGACCGCAGGCCCCGGAGACCGGGCGATGCAGCGTTTTTTCACCAGGGTCATGACGCCTTTCCTGGGCGGGGACGGCGGCCGCCGCAACCGCTGGCGGCTGCTGCAGCTGCTGCTCGGCCTGATCGCGCTGTCGCTCGCGCTGGTCGCGCTCGGCGCCGTGGTCATGAAGATGCTGCCATTCGACAACAAGAGCGAGTTCCAGGTGATGGTCGACATGCCGGAAGGCACGCCGGTGGAGGAGACCCATCGCGTACTGCAGGCGCTGGCCGATGCCCTCGAGCAGGTGCCGGAAGTCACCGACTACCAGATCTACGCCGGCGCCTCCGCGCCGATCAACTTCAACGGCCTGGTTCGCCAGTACTACCTGCGGCGCGCCCCGCACCAGGGCGACCTGCAGGTCAACCTGCTGGACAAGGACCTGCGCGACCGCAAGTCGCATGAGATTGCGGCGAGCGTGCGCGAGCCGCTGCAGCAGATCGGCAGGCGACTCGGCGCCAACGTCAAGATCGTCGAGGTTCCCCCCGGCCCGCCGGTGCTGTCGCCGCTGGTGGCCGAGGTCTACGGGCTCGACTACGCGCGCCAGCAGGGCGTCGCTCGCAGGGTACGGGACGTCTTCGAGCAGACGCCGGACGTGGTCGACGTGGACGACACGATCGAGGCGCCGCAGGAGAAGCTGGTCGTCGCCGTGGACCGCGCCCGCGCCGCGCGACTCGGCGTTTCGCAGCAATCCGTCGCATCCGCCGTGGCGGCGGCCCTCGGCGGCGAGGACATGTCGTACCTGCACGACGAGCATGCGAAGCGGCCGGTCCCGGTGCGGGTCGAGCTGTCCGCCGGCGACAAGGCCTCGATGGACGCGCTGCGGTCGCTGCGCCTGCGCGCGGAGGGAGGCGCGCTCGTGCCGCTGTCCGAGATCGCGCAGCTGCGCGCCAGCACGCGCGATCAGACTATCTACCACAAGGACCTGCTGCCCGTGGTCTATGTCACCGGCGACGTCGCAGGCAGGACCGACAGCCCGCTGTACGGCATGCGCGCGATCGCCTCCCGGCTGCGGGACGCGCCGGTCGACGGCGAGCCCATCCGCCAGTACCTGACCCGGCAGCCGGACGATCCCTATGAATGGAGCCTGAAGTGGGACGGCGAGTGGCAGGTGACGTTCGAGACCTTCCGCGACATGGGCGCGGCCTACGCGGTCGGCCTGGTGCTGATCTACCTGCTGGTCGTGGCCCAGTTCCGCTCGTACGGCGTGCCGCTCATCATCATGGCGCCGATCCCGCTGACGATTATCGGCATCCTGCCGGGCCACGCGCTGCTCGGGCAGCAGTTCACCGCGCCCTCGATGATCGGCATGATCGCGCTCGCCGGCATCATCGTGCGCAACTCGATCCTGCTCGTCGACTTCATCCAGCAGGAAGTCGCCGCCGGCAAGCCGCTGCAGGAGGCGACGATCTCGGCCGCGGCCGTCCGCGCCCGGCCCATCGCGCTCACGGCCATCGCCGCGATGCTGGGCGGGTTCTTCATCCTCGACGACCCGATCTTCGGCGGGCTGGCCGTGTCGCTGATCTTCGGCCTGTTCGTCTCGACCGTGCTGACGCTGCTGGTCATCCCGGTCGTCTATTACCATTATCACTGGAAGCGATGCGCTTCCCGCGGCTGAATGCAGACCGCAACGGAGAATCGACCATGGCAACCCGAAAGACCGGCGCCCCGGCAATCGACATCGGCATCGGCGACAGCGACCGCAGGAAGATCGTCCGCGGCCTGTCGGAGCTTCTGGCGGACAGCTACACGCTCTACCTCATGACGCACAATTTCCACTGGAACGTCACCGGTCCCCAGTTCAACAGCCTGCACCTGATGTTCATGGAGCAGTACACCGAGCAGTGGAACGCGCTCGACCTGATCGCCGAGCGCATCCGCGCGCTGGGCCACCCGGCGCCGGGGACCTACCGGGAATTCGTCGCCCTGGCGTCGATCGCCGAGGTCGAAGGCGTGCCGAAGGCGACCGACATGGTCCGCCACCTGGTCGCCGCGCAGGAAGCCACGGCGCGCACGGCGCGCAGGGTGTTTCCGCTGGCGGAGGCCGCCAACGACCAGCCGACGGCCGACCTGCTGACCCAGCGGCTGGAAGTCCACGAAAAGACCGCCTGGATGCTGCGCAGCCTGCTCGAGGACTGAGCGGGCCGCGACGGATCAGGCGGCCGGACCCGCGCCGCCCGCACGCAGCGGAAATGGAGCGGGTGATGGGAATCGAACCCACGTTAGCAGCTTGGGAAGCTGCAGTTCTGCCATTGAACTACACCCGCGGACTGCGCCGGTTGCGCCGGCTTACTTCGCCACCAGGATCTTCTTGACCCAGCCGCTGCCGCTGCCGGACTCGACCTTGAGGTAGCCGTTCTGCTCCTCGCCCATGTAGATCATCTCGTCCGTCTTGGCGAGCGTCGCGATCACCTTGCCGGCGTCTCCCGCCGCGCCCATCAGCTTCACGCCGGCGATTTTCGGGAACAGCACGTCGCCCTCGTTGTAGACCGCGCCGGCCTTGGTCGAGCCGCCGGCCGCCGCTTCCTGGGCCAGCGTGCCGACATCGCGCTGCAGGTTGGGGTCGTTGCGGATCACCTGCACGATGTTGTTGTAGTTGTCGGCGAATGAGGCCGCGATGATCTTGCCCTCGTTGGTGTTGCCGTAACCGCCGATGCCGCCGCCGGCGCCGCCGCCGAAGATGGCCGCGCCCAGGCGCAGGTCTGCCTTCTTCGAGCTGCCCTCCGCCGCCGCGACCTGCACGCCGGAGCGCGCGTCCGCGACCAGCATGCTGGTCTGCGCTTCCTTGAACTTCAGGCCGCCAATGACCGCGCCGATCGCGGAGCCGCGCCCGCCCAGCAGTCCGCCGAGCGCGCCGCCGACGCCGCCTGCGTTGCTCTCGGAGAACACGACCGCGGGCGTCAGGATGAAGTCGGCCGCGACCATCTGGCCGCCGCCGATGTTCGAGCCGCCGCGCAGTTCGCCGCCGCCGGCGAGCGCGCGCTCCTGCATCATGTTCTGCATGCCCTGGCCGCGCTCGACCACGATGAAGCAGTTCGACTGCTGGATCATCATGCGGATCAGGCTGACCGGCGACTGCAGGTTGTAGCGCGCGAGCGCCTGCATCACGTAGTCCTGGGGCTCGACGACCGCGACCGCGCCCATCGGCTTGTCGCAGCGCTGAAGGTCCGCCGCGGCGCCCTCCGCACCCTGCGTGCCGGCCGCGCCCTGCACTTCCGAGCCACCCTTGCCCTTCTTGGTCCCCAGGATCTGGGCCTGGGCGCCGGCGGCGACCACGATGCCGGCCAACACCGTGGCCAGGACGCGCAGCGCGTTCGAATGCAAATTCATATCCCCTCCGAAAGTCGGATCGACACTGGAATCAGGCATCGCGCCGGGGCGCTCTCTTGCGGGAGCCTGGGGGCCGGCCGTGGCGCGGAATGCGCCGCCAATATACTCCGGCGATCCGGCGCGTGTACATTCGGCAGCATGGAGGCCGGCCGGTATTCGGCGGACGTGGCGATCGCCGGTGCCGGCATCGCCGGCATCGCCGCGGCGATCGAGGCGCTGGCGCGCGGACGCCGCGTGTTGCTGCTCGACCGGGACGAAATGGAGAGCCTCGGCGGACTTGCGCGCGAGTCCATGGGCGGCCTGTGGTTTGCCGGCACCCCCCTGCAGGCGCGCTACCGCGTGCGGGACTCCTCGGAGCTGGGCTACGCCGACTGGCTCGCCTTCGGCGAGCTCGGCCCGGCAGACCGCTGGCCTCGCGCCTGGGCGCGCGCTTACGTCGAGCGCTGCGTCCCCGAGGTCTTCGAGTGGCTGCGCGGCCTGGGCATCGAGTTCCTGCCGATGCCGATGTGGGTCGAACGCGGCCTGCACGGCCGGGGCAACTCGGTGCCGCGCTTCCACGTCGTCTGGGGCACCGGCCGGGCGCTCGCCGACACCCTGGTCGACCGCCTGAAGAACCACCCGCATCGTGACCGGCTCGAGCTGCGCTTCGGGCACCGCGTGGACTCGCTCGTCCGCCAGGCCGGGCGCATCGCCGGCCTGGCGGGCGCCACCGAACCGGACGGACGCGCGTTCGAGGTCGCAGCCGAATCCGTCGTGATCGCGGCGGGCGGCATCAACGGCGACGTCGAGCGCGTGCGCCGCCACTGGCACGGGGACTGGGGCGCGCCGCCGGCCGTGATCCTGAACGGCTCGCACCGCTTCGCCGACGGCAGGCTGCACGATGCCGCCGCGGTTGCGGGCGCGCAGCTGACGCACCTCGACTGGCAGTGGAATTACGCGGCGGGCATCCGCCACTGGCGGCCGCGCAAGCCCGGGCACGGCCTGTCGCTGATTCCGCCGAAGTCGGCGCTCTGGCTCAACGCGCGCGGCGAGCGCATCGGGCCGATGCCGCTGGTCGCCGGATACGACACGCACGACCTGGTCGCGAGGATCTGCGCCGAGCCCGGCGGCTACAGCTGGCAGCTGCTCAACCGGCGCATCGCGCTGAAGGAGCTCGCGGTGTCCGGCGCGGAATTCAACCCGGCCATCCGTGACCGCCGGCGCCTGCGCTTCGTGCTCGACCTGCTGTTCGGCAACCGCTGGCTCTACGGCGAGCTGCTGCGCAACAGCGAGGACTTCGTGGTCGGCGACACGCTGCCGGAACTGGTGGATCGCATGAACGCGCTGAATGGCGACGGCGCGGTGGAGCTGGCGTCGGTCGAGGCGGCGGTCGCGCGCTACGACGGCGCCATCGCGCGCGGCGAGCGCTTCCACAACGACGAGCAGCTGCGGCGCATCGCCTTCGCCCGCCGCTGGCCCGCCGACCGCCTGCGCACCTGCCGGTTCCAGCGCATCCTCGACCCGGCGGCGGGACCGCTGCTGGCGATCCGGGAATTCATCATCAGCCGCAAGAGCCTGGGCGGCATCCTGACGGACCTGGCTTGCCGTGTGCTGGACGGCGCCGGCGAGCCGATCGAGGGCCTGTACGCCGCGGGCGAGGCCGCAGGCTTCGGCGGCGGCGGCATGAACGGCATGCGCGGGCTCGAGGGGACCTTCCTCGGCGGTTGCCTGCTCACCGGCCGGTTCGCCGGCCGCAACGCATAGGCAAAGCATGGACTATCGCGACGCGATCAACATCGACGAGCTGCGCGTGATCGCGCGCCGCCGTCTGCCGCGCTTCGTTTTCGACTACGTGGACGGCGGAGCGGAGGACGAGCTGACGCTCGCCGGCAACCGCGCAGCGTTCGCGCGCCTGCGCTTCCGGCCGCGTGCGCTCGTGGACGTGTCCGCGCGCGACCTGTCGGCCCCGCTCCTGGGTGCCAGGTCGGCGCTGCCGGTCGTGGTCGGGCCGACCGGCCTCAACGGCCTCTTCTGGCGCGACGGCGACATGGCGCTGGCGCGCGCAGCCGCGGCAGCCGGGGTGCCGTTCGCGATGTCCACGGTCTCGATGAGCTACCTCGAGGACGTCGCGCGCGAGGCGCCCGGCCGCCACTGGCTGCAGGCCTACGTGTTCTCGGAGCGCGCGATCACCGAGGCGCTCATCCGCCGCGCCCGCGAGGCGGACTTCGAGTGCGTCGTGCTGACCAGCGACTTCCCGGTCGCCGGCAAGCGCGAGCGCGACTGGCGCAGCGGCCTGCTGCCGGCGCAGCGCTTCACGCTCGCGACGAAGCTGGACATGCTGCGGCACCCGCGCTGGCTCGCGACGGTCGCGACGCGCCGGCCGCGCTTCGTCAACGTGGAGCGCGAGCTCGGCCCAGGCCGGGACGTCAACGCCTTCGTCGGCCACAACATGTTCGATCCGTCGTTCCGCTGGGACGACATGCGCCGCTTCCGGGACCTGTGGCCGCGCAAGCTGCTGCTGAAGGGCGTGCTGCGCGCCGATGACGCCGAGCGCGCCGTCGCGGTGGGCCTGGACGGCATCGTGCTCTCCAACCACGGCGGCCGGCAGCTCGATGCTGCGATCGCGGGCCCCGAGGCGCTGCCGGAGGTCGTGCGCGCCGTCGGTGGGCGCGCGTCCGTACTCGTGGACGGCGGCGTGCGCCGCGGCGGCGACATTGCCAAGGCGCTGGCGCTGGGCGCCGAAGGCGTGCTGCTGGGCCGGGCGCCGGTCTACGGACTTGCCGCAGGCGGCCAGGCCGGCGTCGCGCGCGCACTCGCGATCCTCGCCGACGAGTTCGACCGCACGCTCGCGCTGACCGGCTGCCGAGACGTCGCGGGGCTCACGCCGGACCTGATTGCCCCGGCCGGCCCGTGAGCGCCGCGCACGACGCCGGCAGCGGACGGCGGGCCATCCGCAGCTTCGTCCTGCGCGCCGGGCGCACCACGCCTGCGCAGCGCCGCGCCCTCGGGGAACTGCTGCCGCGCTGGGGCATCCCGTTCTCGCCGGCGCTGCCGGATTTCGACGCGATCTTCGGCCGGCGCGCGCGGCGCGTGATGGAGATCGGTTTCGGCGAAGGTGCCCAGCTGCTGGAGCTCGCGGCCGGCGCGGCTGAATCGGACTTCATCGGCGTGGAAGTGCATCCGCCCGGCGTCGGGCGCTGCCTGCTGGGCATCGAGGCGCGCGGGCTCACGAACGTTCGCGTGATCATGCACGATGCGGTCGAGGTGCTCGCCACGCAGGTCGCGCCCGCCTCGCTCGACGAAGTGCTGCTGTATTTCCCGGACCCCTGGCCCAAGAAGCGCCACCACAAGCGGCGCATCGTGCAGCCCGCATTCGTCGCGCTCGTGGCCGGGCGCCTGAAGCCCGGCGGTTGCTTCCGGCTCGCGACCGATTGGGAGCCCTACGCCGAATGGATGCGGGAAGTGCTGGACTCAGAACCACGCCTGGAGCGCGCCGTCGTGGATGCCACCGGCCGCTCCGAGACCCGCTTTGAATCCCGCGGCCGTCGCCTCGGCCACCGCGTCACCGACCTCTCCTACCGCCGCATGTAAAGGGGACGCATCCCATTTATTTTCGGTAAATGGGATGCGTCCCGTTTATCTGCCGTTTATCTGAAGGCGGCGGTGGCGCCGTCGACGATGAACTGCACGGCGAGCGCGGCGAGCACGACGCCGGAGAGGCGGTTGACCACGTTCGCGCCGGTGACGCCCATGACGCGCATGACGAGTGGTGTCAGGCGCATCAGCGCGTAGGTGATCGCGAGCACCGCGATCACCACGCCGAACAGCCCCGCCGACAGCGCCCACTCGCCGCGCGAGGCGCCGAAGGTCAGCAGCACGATGGCGAGCGCGCCGGGCCCCGCGATGAACGGGAATGCGAGCGGAAACACCGAGATGTCGGCGCGCTTCCGGCTCTCGTCCTTCTCCTCGGATGTCGTGCGCGTGCCGGACTCGCGCGCGAACACCATCTCGAGCGCGATCAGGAACAGCATCACGCCGCCCGCGATGCGGAAAGCCGCAATCGAGATGCCCATGGTCTGCAGGAACCAGGCGCCGCCGAAGGCGAACAGCGCGAGCACCGCGCCCGCCAGGATCACCGAACGCAGCGCCATGCGCCGGCGGAACGCGTCGTCGGCTCCCTCGGTCAGCGCCGCGAACAGCGGCACCAGCGAGATCGGCTCGACCACCACGAAGAACAGCACGAAGAACTTCAGGAGCTCGTCGGTCATTCGCGCGCCGCCGTTCCCAGTGCCCGGTCGACCATGCCTGTCCTCATCATGTACCAGAACAGCAGGATCCCGGGCAGCGCCACCACCGTCGTGAGCAGGTAGTAGTTGGCGAAGCCCATGGCCTCGATCAGCGCGCCGGCGGTCGTCCCGGTCAGCAGGCGCCCGAGCACCGAGGCCGCGGCCGAGATGAGCGCGTACTGCGCCGCCGTGAACTGCAGGTTGCACAGCGCCGAGAAGTACGCGACCACGACGACGCCGCCAAAGCCGCTCGCAAAGTTCTCGAAGCCAATGGCGACCGCGAGCCCCAGGTTGCTGTGGCCGGCGACCGCCAGCAGCGCAAAGCTCAGGTTCGAGACGCACATCAGCACCAGCGCCAGCAGCACCGAGCGCTTCAGGCCGAGCTTCGTGTACAGCACGCCACCGACGAAAATGCCGACGAGAAACGCCCAGAACCCGAAGCCCACGTCGTACACCGCGATCTCGTCGTTGCTGTACCCGAGGTCGTTGAACAGCAGCCGCAGCGTAAGGTTCGCGAGCGTGTCGCCGATCTTGTGCACCAGCACGAACAGCAGCACCAGCCAGGCGCCGCTGCGGCGCAGGAACTCCACGAACGGGCCGGCGATGGAGTTCCACACCGCGGCGAGCCCCTGCCGCCCGGTCGCGACCACGTGCCGCGCTGGCTCGCCGATGATGAGCCCCGTCAGCATCGCCGGCAGCGCGAACGCCGCGCACGCGATGTAGGCCGCCGCCCAGCCCATGCGATCCGCGACCACCAGCGCGAGCGCGCCGGCGGCCGCCGAGCCGATGCGCCAGCCGTACTGCGACATGCCCGAGCCGACGCCGAGCTGGTACGGCTTCAGCGTCTCGATGCGGTACGCGTCGATGACGATGTCGTAGGTGGCGCCGGCGATGCCGACCAGCACCGCCGCGATGACCGTGGCCCGGATGTCCGCGGACGGGTCCACCAGCGCGAGGTTGACGACCGCCGCGATCACGCCGGCACCGGCCAGCAGCAGCCAGGACACCCGCTGGCCGAGCCTGCCGAGCAGCGGGATGCGCACGCCGTCCACGATCCAGGCCCAGAACACCTTGAGGTTGTAGACCAGGAACGCGAGCGTGAACGCCGTGACGGTCTTCTTGTCGATGCCGTCCTGCGCGAGGCGCGTGGTGAGCGTCGCGCCGATCATCGCGTAGGGGAAGCCCGAGGAGACGCCAACGAAGAAAGCGGCCAGCGATTCCTTCTCGAAGTAGGGACGCAGCGCCTTCACAGCTCGTAGTCCATCACGAGCGGCGCATGATCGGAAAAGCGCCGCTCCTTGAAAATGTACGCGGAGCGGGCCCTGCCCTTCAGCCGCGGGCTCCCGACCTGGTAATCGATGCGCCAGCCGACGTTCTTCGCCCAGGCCTGGCCGCGGTTCGACCACCAGGTGTACTGCTCGGGCCGCGGGTCCACCTCGCGGAAGGCGTCCACCCAGCCGAGCTCGCCGAACACGCGGTCGAGCCAGGCGCGCTCCTCGGGCAGGAAGCCCGAGTTCTTGCGGTTCCCGCGCCAGTTCTTCAGGTCGATCTCGCGGTGCGCGATGTTGAAATCGCCGCACAGGATGGTGTTGCGCGACCGGCGCGCGAGCCTGCGCAGGAACGGCAGGAACGCGTCCAGGAACCGGAACTTGGACGCCTGCCGCTCGGGCCCGGCGGAACCCGACGGGAAGTACACCGAGGCCACGGAGAGCCCCGGAAACTGCAGCTCGAGGTAGCGGCCCTCGCGGTCGAACTCCGTCACGCCGAAGCCGCGGACCGCGCGTTGCGGCTTCGCCTTCGAGAACACGGCGACGCCGCTGTAGCCCTTGCGCTCGGCATCGAAGTACCAGCAGTGCATCCCGCGCGGCCGGAATGCGCCGTCCCCGAGCTGGTGTTCCTGCGCCTTGGTCTCCTGCAGGCACACGACGTCCGCATCCTGCGACGGCAGCCAGTCGAACAGGCCCTTCGCGGCGGCGGAGCGGATGCCATTGCAGTTGAGCGTGAGAATGCGCATTCCTGTCCCGCGCCGGTTGCGCCATGATACGCAGGGCCACGGTCATGGTGCATGCGTCCCCACCAGAAAGCCTTCATCGAGCTGGTCCTGTCGCGGCGGGTGCTGCGGTTCGGCGATTTCACGCTGAAGTCGGGCCGCAAGAGCCCGTATTTCTTCGATGCCGGCCTGATCAGCGACGGCGACGCGCTCGCGCGCCTCGGCGCCTGCTATGCGGATGCGATCGCCGCCTCGGGCCTGGCCTTCGACATGCTGTTCGGGCCTGCGTACAAGGGCATCCCGCTCGTGAGCGCGACCGCGATCGCGCTGGCCACGCGCCATGGCCGCAGCGTGCCCTTCGCCTTCAACCGCAAGGAGGCCAAGGACCACGGCGAGGGCGGCCGGCTGATCGGCGCCCCGCTCGCCGGCGGCGTGCTGATCGTGGACGACGTGATCACCGCCGGCACCGCCGTGCGCGAATCCATCGGCATCATCCGCGGCGCGGGCGCCGCCCCCGCCGGGGTCGTGCTCGCACTCGACCGCCAGGAGCGCGGCGAGGGCCCGCTTTCGGCCGTCCAGGAGGTCCAGGCGGCTTTCGGCGTCCCGGTCATCAGGATCATCACGCTGGACGACCTGATCGGGCACCTGGCATCGGCCGGCCCGTCGGACGAGCTGGCCGCGTTGCGGAACCACCGGGCCATCCATGGTGTCGACAGCGAAGCGTGAACCAGTTACGGTTTGTGCCGTCTCCGGCAGGCGGAGAATGCCCCCTGATCAGGAGTCCCCGATGACTGGCTGGCTGCCAAGGCTGTTCGTGCCGCTGTTGCTCGTCGCGTTCTGCGCGGGCCTGGCGCACGCCCAGGCCGGCAAGGACCGCAAGCTCTACCGCTGGGTGGACAAGCATGGCCAGGTCCACTACGGCGACAGCGTGCCCCCGGAATACGCCGAGCAGGACCGCGACATCCTGAACCGGCAGGGCGTGCCGATCGCCCGCGAACAGGGCCTGATCACGGCCGAGGAAGCCGCCCTGCAGGCCGCCGCCGACCGGGCCGCGCGCGACGAGCAGAAGCGCAAACTGCGTGACCGCGTGCTGCTGCAGGCTTACCAGTCCGTGCGCGAAATCGAGGTGCTGCGCGACAACAGGCTCGAGCTCGTGGACGCGCAGCTCACGATCCAGGAGCAGTCGCTCGCGAACCTGCGCGCACAGCGCGCGAAGCTCGAGAAGCACGCCGCGCGCTACGCGCCCGCCAACAAGGATCCGAAGGCCCAGCCGCTGCCGGAGGAGATTGCGGCCGATCTCACGCGCGCGACCAGCGACATCGCGACCCAGGAGGCGAACCTCCTCAAGCGCCGCGAGGAACGCGAGAACATCCGCCTGACCTTCGAGGCCGACATCAAGCGCTACCGGGAACTGCGCGCCATGGCACCGCGCTAGCCGCGCGGATCAGCCCCGGCCCGAACTGCCGAAACCGCCCGCGCCGCGGGCACTCGCCTCGAACTCCTCGACGACTTCCAGCTCGACCTGCACCACCGGCACGACCACCATCTGGGCGATCCGCTCGCCGGGCCGGACCGTGTACGGATGATCGCCGCGGTTCCACACCGACACCATGACCTGGCCCTGGTAGTCGGAATCGATGAGTCCCACGAGATTGCCGAGCACGATGCCGTGCTTGTGGCCCAGGCCCGAGCGCGGCAGCAGCACTGCCGCGAGGCCGGGATCGTCGAGATGGATGGCGATGCCGGTCGGCACGAGATGGGTCTGGCCAGGCTCGAGCACCAGCGGCGCATCCAGGCAGGCGCGCAGGTCGAGGCCCGCCGACCCCGAGGTGGCGCGCCGGGGCAGCTCGATTTCCCGCCCTAAGCGCGGATCGAGGATGCGGACCTGCAGTTTCTCCATGGCCGGATTATCCGCGTCGCACGTTAGTGCCTCAATCGGCTTGTTTTTCACGCGGCGCGGCCCGGGCGCTGCCCGCAGACTCGCGGACGGAGGCACCGCATGCAGATCCGGGACTGGCCCGCCGCTGAGCGGCCGCGCGAAAAGCTGCTCGACCTGGGGCCGGGCTCGCTGTCCGAAGCCGAGCTGCTCGCGATCTGGCTGCGCCACGGCACGCGCGGCGCGAGCGCCGTGGACGTCGCGCGCGGGCTGCTGGCCCGCTTCGGCTCGCTGCGCAACGTACTCGCCGCCGGGCGCCAGGAACTCTGCGGCGAGCGCGGCGTGGGGCCGGCGCGCTGGGCGGAACTGCAGGCGGCGCTCGAGCTCGTGCGCCGCCATCACCTCGAGCGCCTGCAGGCCGGGCCGGTCCTCGGCAGTCCGCGCGCGGCGCGCGACTACCTGCTCGCCCGGCTGCGGGACCTTGAGCACGAGGTCTTCTGCTGCCTGTTCCTCGACAGCCGCCACCGGCTCACACGCTGCGAGGAACTGTTCCGCGGCACCGTGGACGGGGCCAGCGTCCATCCCCGGGAGGTGGTCAAGCAGGCGCTCGCCCGCAATGCCACCGCGGTGATCCTGGCCCACAACCACCCCTCCGGCGTGGCCGAGCCGTCGCAGGCCGACGAGATCATCACGACCCGGCTGCGGGACGCACTGGCGCTGGTCGAGATCCGCCTGCTGGACCACCTCATCGTCGGCGACGGCAGCTGCATCTCGCTGGCCGAAAAAGGCTTGATTTGACAGGCACTTGGCGCGCAACAGCCTGATTTGACTGGACTTCGCCGGGCTGGTCTAATACGCGGCCCGTTTGGAGCCAGCACCATGTCGAGAGTCTGCCAGGTCACCGGAAAGCGCCCGCGCGCCGGCAACAAGGTTTCCCACTCCAACATCAAGAAGCGCCGCCGCTTCCTGCCGAACCTGCACACGCAGCGCTTCTGGCTGGAGAGCGAGGGCCGCTGGGTGACGCTCAGGCTCTCGACGCGCGGCCTGCGCACGGTCGAGAAGCGCGGCCTCGAGGCCGTGGTCGCAGAGCTCCGCGCCTCTGGCACGCATCTCTGAGGATTCCGTCATGCGCGACAAGATCAAGCTCGTCTCGACCGCCGGCACCGGCTACTTCTACACGACGACCAAGAACAAGCGCCTGCATCCCGAAAAAATGGAAGTCAGCAAGTACGACCCGGTCGCCCGCAAGCACGTGACCTTCAAGGAAGCCAAGATCAAGTAGGCTCCCGGCCCCCGGCTCGGCTACACTCCCCGCAAAACGCGCGCCCGGATCGCCCGGTCCGCGCAGGCACACAGGGGAGTCTCACCATGCTTCACGCACAGTTGGGCGGACGGTCCGCGCCGGCGCGGCGTCGCCTCGCCGCCGCAATCGCCTTGGCGCTGCCGCTGCCCGCGGCCTTCGCACAGGGCACCACGCTCGATCCGGTGATGGTCACGGCCCAGCGCCGGGTGGAGAACGTGCAGAACGTCCCGGTGTCCGTGTCGACGCTCGGGGACGAGAAGCTCGACATCCTGGCCTCGGGCGGCGACGACGTGCGCTTCCTGTCGGGTCGCGTGCCGAGCCTGCTCATCGAGTCCTCTTTCGGCCGCGCCTTCCCGCGCTTCTACATCCGCGGACTCGGCAACACGGACTTTGACCTGAATGCCTCCCAGCCGGTGTCGCTCGTCTATGACGACGTGGTGCAGGAGAACCCGATCCTGAAGGGCTTTCCGGTGTTCGACCTCGAGATGGTCGAGGTCTTCCGCGGGCCGCAGGGCACGCTGTTCGGCCGCAACACGCCGGCGGGCGTGGTGAAGTTCAACTCGGTGCGCCCGTCGCGCGAGGCGGGCGGCTATTTCCAGGCCAGCTACGGCGACGACGAAACGGCGAATTTCGAGGGCGCCGTCGGCGGCCCGGTCGGCGAAAACTGGGCAGTCCGGTTCTCGGGCCTGTACCAGCACCGCGGCGACTGGGTGGACAATGCCCGCCTGACCGCGGGCGGCGGCACCAACGTCATCCGGCAGGACGCCTTCGAGGGCTATGACGAGCTGGCCGGCCGCCTGCAGTTCCTCTACGAGGCGAGCGACAGCTTCAGCGCACTGGTCAACGTCCACGCGCGCAGCCTCGACGGCACCGCGCGCATGTTCCGCGCCAACATCTTCCAGCCCGGCACCAACCACCTGGTCAGCGGCTTCGACCCGGAGACCGTCTACTTCGACGGCCGCAACTTCCAGGACCTCGACAGCACCGGCGCGAGCCTGCGCCTGCGCTGGGACATGGGCCGCGTGACGCTGCATTCCATCACCGGCTACGAGTCGGTGGACGTGCTGTCGCGCGGCGACATCGACGGCGGCTACGGCGCGGCCTTCATCGGCCCGCCGCCCGCATCCGGCCCGGGCTTCATCCCGTTCCCGGCCGAGTCGGCCGACGGGCTGCGCAACCACAGCCAGATTTCGCAGGAGTTCCGTTGGGAGTCGCGCGAGTGGGGCGCTTTCGACTGGCAGGCCGGCATCTACTACTTCGACGAGGACCTGACGATCGACAGCTTCAACTACGACACGCTGTCCAACGGCATCCAGAACGGCAGCGTGGTCCAGATGCAGGAGAACCAGTCCTGGGCGGTGTTCGGCTCGGTCGAGTACGAGATTTCCGATGCGCTGACGCTGCGCGGCGGCCTGCGTTACACGGACGACGAGAAGGACTTCGTGGCGCAGCGCTTCCAGTCCCCGATCGGCGCAGGGCCGATCGGCCCGCTGACGGCCTCGCCGTCGGACGAGGAAATCACCGGCGACGTCAGCCTGACCTGGGCGCTCAGCGACGACACCAACGTGTTCGGCCGCGTCGCGCGCGGTTACCGCGCACCCTCGATCCAGGGCCGACTGCTGTTCGGCGACACGGTCTCGGTGGCGGACTCGGAAACGATCCTGTCGTGGGAGGCGGGCGTGAAGACCAGCCTGCTCGGCGGCCGCGCCCGGCTCGGATTCACCGCCTACCTGTACACGATGGACGACCAGCAGCTGACGGCCGTGGGCGGCGCCACCAATTTCAACACGCTGATCAACGCCAACCAGGTGGACGGGCAGGGCTTCGAGCTGGACCTCGAGGCTTACCTGACCGACAACCTGCTGATCACGTTCGGCGCCAGCTACAACGACACCGAGATCGACGACCCGGCGCTGGGCGTCCAGGTCTGCGGCGGCGGCTGCACCTTCCTCGATCCGGTCATCTCGCCCGCGATCCCGCCGTTCGTGCCGGCGACCGTCAGCATCGACGGCAACCGGCTGCCGCAGTCGCCCGAGTGGATCGCGAACTTCACCGCGCGCTGGGGCATTCCGCTCGGCGACGGCGAGTTGTTCGTGTTCACGGACTGGGCGTACCGCAGCGACGTGAACTTCTTCCTGTACGAGTCGGCCGAGTTCGAGGGCCCGTCCCTGCTCGAAGGCGGCCTGCGGGTCGGCTACAACTGGAACGACGGACGCCAGCAGGTCGCCGTGTACGGCCGCAACATCACCGACGAGATCGAGGCGGTCGGCGGCATCGACTTCAACAACCTGACCGGCTTCATCAACGAACCGCGTCGCTGGGGCCTGGAGTTCTCGACGAGGTTCTGAGGCCGCACGGAGCAGGATGCCGGAGCTACCCGAGGTAGAAACGACGCGCCGGGGCATCGAGCCCTGGCTCGTCGGCCGGCGGATCGAGCGGGTCGTGGTGCGCGAGTGGCGCCTGCGCTGGCGCGTCCCGCGCACGCTCCCCGCGCGCGTGCGGGGCGCGACCGTCCGTTCCGTCAGCCGCCGCGCCAAGTACCTGCTGATCGGCACCGAGGCCGGCACCCTGATCTGGCATCTCGGCATGTCGGGCAGCCTGCGGATCCTGGATGCGGACAGCCCGCCGCTGGCGCACGATCACGTCGACCTGGTGCTCGATTCCGGACGGTGCCTGCGTTTCAACGACCCGCGCCGCTTCGGCTGCCTGCTGTTCACGTCCGCGGATCCCGCCCGCCACCGCCTGCTTGCCGCACTGGCGGCCGAGCCGCTGTCGCCGGAATTCGAGGCGGACGCGCTCTGGCGCAGGGCGCGCGGCCGGCGGGCTTCGATCAAGGCGTTCGTCATGGACTCGCGCGTGGTGGTCGGTGTCGGCAACATCTATGCCAGCGAGGCGCTGTTCCGGGCGGGCATCCGCCCCGGCCTCGCGGCAGGCCGCGTCAGCCGCGCGCGGATGGCCGCGCTGGTCGCGGCCATCCGCGAGGTGCTCGGCGAGGCCATCACGGTCGGTGGCACGACGTTGCGCGACTACGTGGATCCGGCGGGCATGCCCGGCTACTTCGCGCTGCGGCTCTTCGTTTACGAGCGTGCGGGGAGGCCCTGCCGGCGCTGCGGCGCGACGATCCGGCAGTTCACGCAGGGGCAGCGCAGCACCTACTGGTGCCCGCGCTGCCAGCACTGACGGAGTCCTCAGGTCAGCCGCGGGCGGCGCGGCGCTTCGCCAGGGCCTCGGCAACCACCGGGGGCACGAATTTCGACACGTCGCCGCCGAAACTCGCGATCTCGCGCACCAGCGTCGAGGAGATGAACGTGAACTGCTCCTTCGGCGTCAGGAACACGTAGTCCACGTCGGGCGCGAGGTGGCGGCTCATGTTGGCGAGCTGGAACTCGAACTCGAAGTCGGACACGGCGCGCAGGCCGCGGATGACGACGCCGCAGGCCTGCTCGCGGGCGAAGTCCACCGTCAGCCCCTTGTAACCCATGACGCTGACGTTCGGCAGGTCCTCCACCACGCGGCGCGCGAGGTCCACGCGGTCCTCGAGAGCGAATACCGGGGCTTTGCCCGGGTTGGCGGCGATGCCGATGACCACGCGGTCGAAGATGCCGGACGCGCGGCGCACGAGGTCCTGGTGGCCGTTGGTGATCGGGTCGAAGGTGCCGGGATAGACCGCGCTGCGCTTCAGGTTCATCGCTGGCCCTCGCCGGCCGCCGGCGGCCGCAGCGCGAGATGATAACCGACCGCGCCCGCGCGCCCCGACCGGTGTATGACCCAGCCCGGGGTCAGCTGCGGCGCGCCACGTCTTGCCGGCGCCTCCAGGTAGACGAATGCGCCCGGCGCCAGCCATCCGCCGGAATCCAGCGCCCGCACGGCCGCCTCCAGCAGCCCCGCCTCGAACGGCGGATCCAGGAAGACGATGTCGAAGGGTCGCGGAGCCGTCCTGAGCCAGCCGAGCGCATCGGCCTGCACGACCTCGCAGGCCTCCGGCGCGAGCGTGTCCACGGCCTCGCGCAGGCGCCGTACGGCTTCACGGTCATTCTCCACGAGAACGACCTGCCGGGCCCCACGCGAGGCGGCCTCCAGGCCCAGCGCTCCGGTGCCGGCGAACAGGTCCAGGCAGCGGCTACCGGCGATCACGGGTGCCAGCCAGTTGAACAGGGTCTCCCGCACGCGATCGGGCGTCGGGCGCAGTCCCGGCAGCTCCGGCACGGCGATGCGACGGCCGCGCCAGCGCCCGCCGATGATGCGCACGTGGCCGGGGGTTTTTTGCAGCGCATTGTGGCGTCCGCGGACGCGATTACGACGCACCATCCGACGCCAATCCCTTAGACTTGCGGGACGATTCGGGCGAAGCGTAGTCTGGCCCGAAACAAACGAGCGCGATGATACGCGCCCTGACCGGTTTCAACACTTGCCGGAGCGTCCGCCATGAGGATTCGCATCGTCGCCGCTGCCGTGTTCACGGGCCTGATCCTCGTGGGCTGCGGCGGAACTACGCAGGACGGCATTGGGCCGACGAACCCCCAGTCCGGCAACAATGCGCCGGCGTCGGCGCCGGCTGGAGCCGGTGCTTTCGTGGCGCTGTTCCGGCCGTCCTCGGGCGTGCTGCCATTCCCGACCGACCTGTACTTCAGCGGCTCGACCGACGGCACGCTGAACCTGCCCGCTTCGATCGCAGCGGTGACGCCGCACTTCGCCGCGCTGAACGCGCTGGACGGCTATTCGACGGTGGCACCGGCGACCGCCCGCTTCTCGGCGGCGGTGAACCCGGCCTCCATCTCGGGCGCCACCGTGCGCATGATCGAGGTCAACGTCGACAATGCCACCAAGGCGACGGTCGGCGTCCGGCGCGTGCTCGTCTACGGCACGGACTACACCGCACGCGTGCAGCCGACCGTGGATTCGGGCGGCGCGACGCTCGAGATCATTCCACTGCGGCCACTCACGCCGTCCAGCGGCGCGACCAACGTCGGTTACCTGGTCGTACTCACCAACGGTTTGACCGGCGCGGGAGGCGGCGCCGCCACGCCGGATGCCGATTACCTCGCGATCAAGGCGGCGTTGCCGACCTGCGCAGCGCTCACGGGCACCCTCAACCTGATCTGCCAACTGACCGGCGCCCACCTGCAGATCGCGGGCGCCGTGGGCGTGCCGGCGGCCAGCGTGGTGCTGACATTCTCGTTCTCGACCCAGGCGACCCAGGACACGCTGAACATCGCGTCCGCGCTCGCGCAGCCCACGCCGATCGTGGTCCAGGCGACCGGCCTCAACCTGTCCGCGCTGAACCCGGCGCTGCCGCCGGTCGCCGATGTCTACGTCGGCACGCTGACGATCCCCTACTACCACGATCCGGCGGCGCCGCTGACCGGATCCTGGCGCGGCGCGCCGTTCACGCTCGTCGCCGGCGCGGCGACGACCACGCACCTGTCGCGATTCAACCCGGTGCCGGTGGTGCAGGCGACGCTGACGATCCCGCTGTTCGTGACGGTGCCGAATGCGGCGGGCTATCCCCTGGGCAAGCCGGCGGCCGGCTGGCCGGTCGTGATCTTCCAGCACGGCCTGCGCGGCAACCGTACGCAGTCGGCGGCGATCGCCGCGACCTATGCGGTGCAGGGATTCGCGGTCGCCGCCATCGACATTCCGTTGCACGGCATCACGGACACCGCCAGCCCTCTCTACCAGGGACCGAACGAGCGCACGTTCAACCTCGACCTCGTCAACAACGCGACCGGTGCGCCGCCGGCGGACGGCGTGATCGACGGCTCCGGCACGCACATCATCAACCTGACCAGCCTGCTGACGAGCCGCGACAACCTCCGGCAGGCCGAGATCGACATCGTGCAGCTCGCCCGCTCGCTGCCGGGACTCGATCTCGACGGCAATGCCGGAACCACGGACGTCGACGGGACACGGCTGCATTTCGCCGGCATCTCGCTGGGCGGAATCGTCGGCACCGCCGCGAACGCGCTGCCGAGCGCGCTGCAGTCCGCCTACCTGAACGTGCCGGGCGGCGGCATCGCCAACCTGCTGCGCGAATCGGCGGCGCTGTCGCCGTCGGTGAATGCAGGCCTTGCGGCCAACGGCCTCGTGCCGGGACTGACGCTGTACGAGAACTTCTTCCGCAATTCGCAGACGGCCATCGACTCGGGCGACCCGCTCAACTGGGTGGCGACCACGTTTGCGGCGCGGCCATCGTTGCTGACGCAGGTCAACAATGACACGGTCGTCCCGAACCTGGCGACGCAGCGCCTCGTCAATGCCGCGCCCTGGGTCAAGGCGAACGCCGCAGGACCCAATGGCGTCGCGGCCGGCAGCGGGCGCTGGGTGCAGTTCAACGCAGGTTCGCATGGCTCGCTGCTGGATCCCACGGCGAGCCTCGCCGTGACCACCGAGATGCAGACGCACGCCGCCTCGTTTGTCGCCAGCGGCGGCGCCGCATTCCTGATCGCAAACCCGGCCCTGCTGGATCCCTGAGGGCGCCCCGCGCGGCCTGCTCGCGCATGACGGCCTCGCAGACTTCCGGCGCCGGGGCCGGGTTCCTCGCGCGCCTGCGCGCGCGCGTCAATCGCGGCGCGTCCTGGGTCGCCGATCTCCTGCCGGGCCGCAGGATCGACGACGCGCTCCTCGAAGAGCTCGAGACGCGCCTGCTCGCGGCCGACGTCGGCGTCGAGGCCACGCAGGAGCTGCTGTCGGACCTGCACCGCCGGGTGGCACGGCGTGAACTCGGGGACGCGGATGCGCTGGTCGCAGCGCTGCGCGCCGACCTGCTCGCGATGCTGCGCCCCTGCGAGCGGCCGCTCGTGGTGGACCGCGTGCGCAAGCCCTTCGTGATCCTGGTGGTCGGCGTCAATGGCAGCGGCAAGACGACGAGCATCGGCAAGCTCGCGCACCGCCTGCGCGGCGAGGGCCTGTCGGTCATGCTCGCGGCCGGAGACACGTTCCGCGCCGCCGCCGTCGAGCAGCTCGCGGTCTGGGCCGAACGCAACGCCGTACCGATCGTGTCGCAGCCCCCCGGCGCCGATCCGGCCGCGGTCGTCTTCGACGCGATGCAGGCGGCGCGCGCCCGCGGCATCGACGTGCTGATCGCAGACACGGCCGGCCGCCTTCATACACAATCGCACCTGATGGACGAGCTCGCCAAGGTGGCGCGGGTGCTGAAGCGCCAGGACCCCGAGGCCCCGCACGAGGTGCTGCTGGTGCTGGACGCCGGCCTCGGCCAGAACGCCCTGCGGCAGGCCGAACAGTTCCGGCGCGCCGCCGGCGTGACCGGCATCGCCGTGACCAAGCTCGACGGCACCGCGAAAGGCGGCGTCGTGGTGGCGCTGGCGCGCCGCTTCGGGCTGCCGATCCGCTTCGTGGGCGTCGGCGAGCAGGCGGAGGATTTCGGCGTGTTCGACGCCGCCGCCTTTGTCGACGGGCTGCTGCGCGCGCAACCGGAGACCGCGGCGTGATCCGCTTCGACCGCGTGTTCAAGCGCTACCCGAACGGGCGTGAGGCGCTCTCGGAAGTGTCGTTCGAGCTCGAGGCCGGGGAAATGGCGTTCCTCACCGGCCATTCCGGCGCGGGCAAGAGCACCGTGCTGCGCCTGATCGCGCTGCTCGAGCGCCCGACCCGCGGACAGGTCGTCGTCAACGGGCGCAACACCGGGACGCTGCGCCGGGGCGCGATCCCCGCGTTCCGCCGCCAGGTCGGCGTCGTGTTCCAGGACCACCGCCTGCTCGACGACCGCCCGGTCTACGACAACGTCGCGCTGCCGCTCGCGATCGCGGGCGTGCCGCGCCGGGAGATGGACAGGCGCGTGCGCGCCGCCCTCGACCAGGTCGGGCTGCTCGGCAAGGAACGCGTGTTCCCGCTCGAGCTTTCCGCCGGCGAGCAGCAACGCGTCGGCATCGCGCGCGCGGTGATCACCAAGCCGCCGGTGCTGATCGCCGACGAGCCGACCGGCAACCTCGACCCCGACCTGGCGCTCGAGGTCATGAACCTGTTCCACCGCTTCAATGCGGTCGGCGTCACCGTGATGGTGGCGACGCACGACGTGCACCTGCTCGACCGTTTCCGCGTGCGGCGCATCCACATCGAGCAGGGGCGGCTCGCCGCCAATCCCCATGTCGCTGCCTGACGAACTGCGCGGATCGCGGCCGGCGGGCCCGCGCAGCCTGGGCGGCGCGCTCGCGACCTGGCTCGAGCGCCATGCGCAATCACTGGTCGGCTCGCTCGGCCGGCTGGCACGGCAGCCGTTCGCGACCGCGCTCACCGTCATCGTCATCGCCATCGCGCTCGCGCTGCCCGCCGCGCTCTGGCTGGTCGTCGCCAATACGCGCGCCGCAACCGCGGACCTTGCCGAGACGGTGCAGCTCTCGGCCTACCTGCGGCTGCCGACCACGGCGGAACAGGCGCAGAAGACCGCCGCGGCGATCCAGGCGCGCGTCGAGGTCGCGCGCGCCGAGCTGGTGAGCCCGGAGGAAGGTCTCGCGGAATTCCGCGCGCTGTCCGGCCTCGGCGACGCGCTGTCCGCGCTGCCGGACAACCCGCTGCCCTGGGTCGTGAAAGTGCGCCCGGCGCCGCCGTACGACACCGCGACCGCGGTCGAGGATCTCGCGGCGGCGCTGCGCGGCATGGACCTGGTGGAACTGGTCGAGGCCGACGCCGCCTGGGTGCGGCGGCTGCACGCGATCCTCGACGCCTTGCGCAATCTCGTGCTGCTGGTCGCCGTCGCGCTCGGCGCCGGCGTGCTCGCGATCATCGGCAATACCATCCGGCTCGAGATCGACGGCCGGCGCGCGGAGATCGAGGTCACGAAGCTGGTCGGCGGCAGCAACGCCTTCGTGCGCAGGCCCTTCCTGTACTCGGGTTTCTGGCACGGCCTCGCCGGCGGGCTGCTGGCGGTCGGCCTGATCCTGGTGGCCCTCACCGTGCTGGAGGCTCCCATCGCCCGGCTCGCGGCGGCCTACGGTAGCTCCTTCGCCCTCATCGGGCTGGCGCCGCGGGAACTGCTGGCCGTCATCGGCGGTGGCGCGGCACTCGGCCTGTTCGGCGCCGGGCTGGCGGCCAGCTATCACCTGCGACGCATCGAACCTCGCGCCTAAGTATCTGTTTTTACTTGCTTAGTCTGGAGAGTCCCGGTGAACTTTCCGGGGGTCTTAGCACTCTATATGCGCGACTGCTAAACTGTTTATTCAAGGAGGAACCCACTGCGATGACAGGCACCGCGCTTACGCTCGCAAACCCTGCGCTGGTGCTGACCGGTCCGGTCGGCAGCCTCGAGGCGTACGTCGAGCGTGTTTCCGGCATCCCGATGCTGACCCGTGAACAGGAACTGGAACTGGCCCGGCGCTTCCGCGAGCACCAGGACCTCGACGCGGCGCGCGACCTCGTCCTCTCGCACCTGCGCTTCGTCGTGCACATCGCACGCGGTTACCTCGGCTATGGCCTGCCGGTCGGCGACCTGATCCAGGAAGGCAACGTCGGCCTCATGAAGGCCGTGAAGCGCTTCGACCCGGACATGGGCGTGCGGCTCGTGAGTTTCGCCGTGCACTGGATCCGCGCGGAAATCCACGAGTACGTGATCCGCAACTGGCGGCTGGTGCGCATTGCCACCACCAAGGCGCAGCGCAAGCTTTTCTTCAACCTGCGCCGCATGAAGAAGAACCTCGCCTGGCTCACGGACGAGGAGACCCGCGCGGTCGCCGGGGAACTCGGCGTCGCGCCGCAGGAAGTCCGCGACATGGAGCAGCGCCTGTCCGCGCGCGACCTGTCCTTCGATCCTGCGCCGGACTCCGATGAGGAGGAAACCACGGCCTCGCCATCCCTCTACCTGCCGAGCCCGGAAGCCGATCCCGCCGCCGCGATCGAGCAGGAGCAGTGGGAAGGAGCCGTTTCCGGCTCGCTGTCCGCAGCCATCGAGCAGCTCGACGCCCGCAGCCGCGAGGTCATCCGCGCGCGGTGGCTGGCCGAGGACAAGCGCACCTTGCAGGATCTCGCCGACCAGTACGGCGTATCCGCGGAGCGCATCCGCCAGATCGAGTCGGCCGCGCTCGCGAAACTCCGTACCGCCCTCGCCTGAAAAATAAAAGGGGACGCATCCCGTTTACGCTCGGTAAACGGGATGCGTCCCCTTTTATTTTTCAGGCGGCGGCTTCTACCGCGGAGGCGACGGACTCGTGCACCGCCCGGTCCAGCGGATCGGGCACCAGGTCGGTTCCTGGGGCGAGCGCCGCGATGCGCTCCGCCGCGGCTACCAGCATCGGGTCCGTGAAACGTTTGGCGCGCGCGGCGAGCGCGCCCTTGAACAGCCCCGGGAAGCCCAGGATGTTGTTGATGCCCTTGCCGTCCGCGGCGATGGCGGCGCCCTGCTGTAGCGCGACGTGCGGCTCGATTTCGGGGTCCGGATTCGACAGCGCAAAGATGATCTGCCCCTGGCGCACCAGCTCCGGGCGGATCAGGCCGCGCACGCCGGTGGTCGCGATCACGACGTCGCAGCCCTGCATGATCTCCTCGAGCGAGGCCGCCTGGCCGCCCATCGCCTCGAAGCGCCGGCGCGCCCCCTCGTTGAGGTCCGCGCCCAGCACGCGCCTGACGCCCTGGTACATGAGCAGCCGCACGATGCCGATACCGGCTGCGCCGAGGCCGACCTGGCCGATCACGCAGGCGTGCAGGTCGCGCCCCGCCTGCCGCGCCGCGTTGAGCGCGGCGGCCAGCACCACGACCGCGGTGCCGTGCTGGTCGTCGTGCAGCACGGGGCAGGCGAGCCGGCGGCGCAGCCCTTCCTCGATCTCGAAGCATTCGGGCGCGGCGAAATCCTCCAGCTGGATCGCGCCGAAGCCGGCGGCGATCGCCGCGACGTGCTCGATGCAGCGTGCCGGGTCGGTTTCCGTCAGCAGGATCGGGACCGCATTGATGCCCGCGAGCGACGAGAACAGCGCCGCCTTCCCCTCCATGACCGGCAGGCCCGCGAGCGGGCCGATGTTGCCGAGACCCAGCACCGCCGTTCCATTGGTCACGATCGCGACGGTATTGCCGATGCTCGTGTACTGCCAGGCTTCCGCCGGGTCCTTGCGGATCGCGAGGCAGACGCGCGCGACGCCCGGTGTGTAGACGTCCCGCAGGATCTGCTGCGTGTTGATCGGCAGCGCCGGCACGGTGCGGATCTTGCCGCCCCGGTGCCGGTCGAAGACCCGGTCCGACTTGCCGACGAACCGCGCGACGGGCAGCGCATCGATGCGCGCGTAGAGGCTGCGGTCCGTCTCCTCGTCCATCTCCAGCGTGATTTCCCACAGCGTCCGGCCCTGCTCGCGGTGCAGCGCCTGCAGGTGGTCGATCGTGAGTCCCGCCTCGGCGATGACCTGCAGCACCCGGGCGAGGCTGCCGGGCTGGTGCACCGTCTCGATCACGAGGATTTCCGGAATCTTCATCTGCAGTGCCCGGTCGCGGTGGGCCGGCCACGGCCGGATCGGTGATAATCTTACCGTCTGGCCGGCGCGTACGCCGGCCCCGCTAGCGGCAATATCCTGGGGGAATCACGATGGTCACGAAACGGAGCGCCCTGGCGCTGATCGCCGCGGCCGCGGTCGGCCTGGCGGGCTGCGCCAGCCAGAAGGAACCGGCGGAACAGGCCCTGGCCGCGATCGAGAAGACGCTGGAAGGTTCCGGCGCACAGCTGCAGAAGTACCTCCCCGAGCGCCACCAGGAGATCGAGGCCAAGGTGCAGGCGCTGCGCGACGCGCTGACGCAGGAAAACTATGGCGACGTGGTCGCCGATGCGCCGGGGGTCGCCGACCTGCTGCGCAAGGCAGTCGCGGACAGCGCGATCCGCCGCGCGCAGCTGCGTGTCGAGATGGAGGCGGAATGGGCCGAGCTCGTCAAGACGATGCCCGGGATGATCAAGGCGATGGACCGGAAGATCGCGGTCCAGGGCGGCCGTCCACCGGCGGGCATGGACCAGGCCGGCTGGAAGGCCATGATCGATTCCTACGACGAGGCCCGGGACGCCTGGGGCGAGGCCGCCGCGGAGATCTCGACGGCGAATTTCGAGGACAGCGTACTCGCCGCCCGCGACGCCAAGGCGAAGATCGCCGCCATGATGGACACGCTGGGCGTCAAGGCCTCCTGAGGAGGGATACATGAACACGCTGACACGGACTGCCGCGATCGCGGCGCTGCTCGTCGTCGCCGCCGGCTGCTCGCAGAGGGATCCCGCGCAGGAGGCCATCACGGCCGCGGAAAACGCGCTGGCCGCGATCTACGAGGACGCACAGAAGTACCTGCCGGAACGCTACGCGGCAGTGAAGGGAGACCTCGAGAAGGCGCGCGCCGCGTTCAATGAGGAGCGCTACACGGACGCAATCGCGGCGGTCAGGGACGTGCCCGCGCGCGCGGAGGCGCTCGCCCGGGACGTCGTCGCGGCCAAGCAGAAGAAGCTGGCGGAGCTGAACGCGGACTGGGTGCGGCTGTCGGGCAGCCTGCCAGGCCTGATGTCCGGCATCGGCGAGAAACTCGCGGAACTCGACAGGATGCGCCGCTTGCCGCAGGGCATGGACCGTCAGCTGCTCGACGAGGCGAATGCCGCCTACGCCAGCGCGACATCCGCCTGGGAAGAGGCCGGCATGGCGTTCAATGCCGGCGATCTCGAGGGCGCGGTCGGCCATGCCCGCGACGCCGAGGGCATGGCGCAGGACCTCGTCACCCGCCTCGGCATGCAGGCCGGTTGAGGACATCCGGAGTGCGCGAAGGCCCGGCAGCGCTCGATCTTTACGACGTGCGCGGCGCCCTCACCGACGAGGAGCGCATGGTGCAGGACTCGGTGGCGCGGCTGGTGGACGACCGCGTGCTGCCGGTGATCCAGAAGCACTTCGAGGAGCACACTTTCCCGCGCGAGCTGGTGCCGGAGCTCGCGGCGCTCGGTCTGCTCGGCAGTTCGCTCGAGGGCTACGGCTGTGCCGGCATGAATGCCGTGTCCTACGGCCTGATCTGCCAGGAACTCGAGCGCGGCGATTCGGGCATCCGCAGCTTCGTCTCGGTGCAGTCGAGCCTGTGCATGTATCCGATCCATGCCTATGGCAGCGATGCGCAGAAAGAAAAGTACCTGCCGCGCATGGCGACGGGCGAGCTGATCGGCTGTTTCGGCCTGACCGAGCCGCATGGCGGTTCCGACCCGGCCAACATGAAGACGCATGCTAGACGCCGCGGCCGCGACTGGGTGCTCAACGGCTCGAAGATGTGGATCACCAACGCCCCCATCGCCGACCTCGCGGTGGTCTGGGCGAAGACCGACGAGGGCATCCGCGGCTTCATCGTCGACAAGGGCGCGCGCGGGTTCGCGGCACCCGAGATCGAGCGCAAGTTCTCGCTGCGCGCCTCCTCGACCGGCGCGCTGTTCCTCGAGGACGTGGTCGTGCCGGAGGAAAACGTGCTGCCGGGCAGCACGACCGGCCTCAAGGCGCCGCTGTCCTGCCTGACGCAGGCGCGGTACGGGATCACCTGGGGCGTCATCGGCGCCGCGCAGGCCTGCCTCGCGCAGCTGCTCGACTACACGCAGACGCGCGTGCTGTTCGGCCGGCCGCTGGCCGCGAACCAGGCGATTCAGATCCGCCTGGCGAACATGGCGCGCGGCATCACGGCGGCGCAGCTGCTGTCGCTGCAGCTCGGCCGGCTGAAGGACTCCGGGCGCATGCATCCCGCCCAGGTGTCGCTCGCCAAGTGGAACAACTGCCGCATGGCGCTCGACGTTGCGCGCGACGCCCGCGACATGCTGGGCGGGTCCGGCATCAGCGCGGAGTACGTGCCGATCCGGCACGCGCTCAATCTCGAGAGCGTGATCACCTATGAAGGCACGGAAACCATCCACCAGCTGACGATCGGCCGGCAGCTGACGGGCATCAACGCTTTTTGATCCGCCCGCCCGTGCGGCGCGTCACGATTCCGGGGGGCTGGAGCGCTTTCAGCGGCCGTTCAGCCGCGCGGAGCTTACACTACGGGCGAGCCTGCCACGGATCGCAGGCGGATTATGGAGGTTCCCCATGCTCCACACGCATCGAGTCATCGCGACGGCGATTCTGGCGCTGGCCACGGCTGCGCTGGCGGCCCCCGCCGCCCTCGCCGACCCGCCGCCGCATGCGCCGGCGCACGGCTGGCGCAAGAAGCACGATCCTTATTACGTCGGCTACACCGGGTATCGCTGGCACGACGACTACGGCATTCGCGGCGGCCGTTGCGACCGCGAGCGCGTGGGCACGGTGCTGGGCGCCGTCGTCGGCGGCGCGATCGGCTCGGCGGTCGCCGACCGCGGAGACCGGCTGATTGCGATCCTGGCCGGCGCCACCATCGGCGCGATCATCGGCCGCGAGATCGGCGAGGACATGGACCGCAACGACCACGCCTGTTTCGGGCATTCGCTCGAACTGCTGGAGGACGGGCGGCACGTGCGCTGGGACGGCGCCCGCAGCGGCATGTACTACGTGCTGACTCCGGACCGGCGCTTCAAGCGGGACGGCCGCACTTGCCGGCACTTCCAGCTGCTGCGCGAATACAGGGGCAGGACCATCAGGAAGTACGGCAGCGCCTGTCGCTTCGGCGATGGTGATTGGCGCATGATCAGGTCCTGATTTACCCGAACCGCAGGGCCGCCGGCCGCAGCCTCGCCGAGATGCTCGGCGACTACGCCGGGCGCGAGGATACGCTGGTGCTGGCGCTGCCGCGCGGCGGCGTGCCGGTGGCGGCGGAGATCGCGCGCGCGATCGACGCTCCGCTCGACGTGCTGATCGTGCGCAAGCTCGGCGTGCCCTGGCAGCCCGAATTCGCGGCGGGCGCGATTGCCACGGGCGGCGTGCTCGTCCTGAACCCCGCCGCGCGCGCCGGGGCCGCCGCGCTCGAGACGCTCCTGCAGCCGGTCATCCAGCACGAACGGCGGGAGCTGGCGCGCCGGGAAAGCATCTACCGGCGGCGGCGGCCGGCCCTCGACCTGCAGGACCGGAGCGTGATTCTCGTGGACGACGGCATCGCGACCGGCGCGACCATGGAGGCCGCGGTGATGGCGGCGCGCGCGATGGGCGCCCGGGAAGTCGTCGTCGCGGTGCCGGTCGCACCGGCCGAGGCCATCCGCAGGATGGGCGGCCTCGCCGATCGCGTCGTGTGTCCGCAGCAGCCCGCGGGTTTCATGGCCGTGGGCCAGTTCTACGACGAGTTCCCGCAGCTCTCCGACGCCGAAGTCCTCGATCAACTGGACGCAAACCGCTAGGCTGTCACGCCTGGAGGAGCCGTATGCAGAGGACCGCGGCCTCGCTCGCGCGCCAGGCGCTGGAACAGCTGGGCGTGCGCCACACGTTCGGCATCCCGGGCGTGCACAACACCGAGCTCTACGACGAACTCGCCGCATCCGCGAGCATCACGCCGGTGCTGGTCGCACACGAGTGCGGCGGCGCCTTCATGGCGGACGCCGTCAGCCGCACCGGCTCCGGCATCGGCGCGCTGCTGATCGTGCCCGCGGCCGGCGTCACGCATGCCGCGAGCGGCATCGGCGAGGCGTTCCTGGACGGCATCCCCATGCTCATCCTGGCCGGCGGCGTCCGCCGCGACACCGGCCGCGCCTACCAGTTGCACGACATGGACCAGCACGCGTTGCTCGCTCCCGTCACCAAGGGCCGCTGGCGCGTCGAGCGCTATGAGGACGTCGTGCCGGTGATCCACGAAGCGTACCGGCTCGCGACGGCCGGCGAGCCAGGGCCCGTGTTCGTGGAAATCCCGGTCAACCTGCAACTCGAGGCCGGCCCCGCGGTCGAGGTTGCGGACTTCACGCCCGCGCCGGTCGCCGCGCCGCGCGCGACGGCGGGCGACATCGCGCGCGCGGCGGCGCTGCTGCGCGAGGCGAGGCACCCCGCCGTCTTCTGCGGCTGGGGCGCCGTGGACGCGAGCGCCGAGCTCGCGGCGATCGCCGAGGCCCTGGGCGCGCCCGTTTCCACCACGCTGCAAGGCCTGTCCTCGTTCCCGGCCCGCCATCCGTTGCACGCCGGCTTCGCGCTCGGGCCCGCGGCAGTGCCTGCGGTCGAGAACGCATTCCGCGACTGCGACTGCCTGCTCGCCGTCGGCACGCGTTTCGCCGAGATCCCGACCGGCAGCTATGGCTGGGACCCGCCCGCGAAGCTCGTTCACGTCGACATCAACCCGAAGGTCTTCGGCGCGAACTACCCCGCGGCAGCCGCGCTCGAGGGCGACGCGCGCACCGTGCTGGCCTCGTTGCGCGCCGCGCTCGGCACGGTGCCCGGCGGCGCGGGGCGCGCGGCGGACGTGGCCGCGCGCATCGCCGCCGACAAGCTCCGCTACCGCGAGGAATGGCGCGCCCACGACCCGAAGGGACGCGTCAATCCGGTGCGCTTCTTCGACGCGCTGCGCGCGCGCCTGCCCGACGACGGCATCGTCGTCGCCGACGACGGCAACCACACCTTCCTCGTGGCGGAACTGATGCCGGTCCACGCGCCGCGCTGCTTCTTCTCGCCGTCGGACTTCAACTCGATGGGTTACTGCATCCCGGCGGTGATCGGCGCCAAGCTCGCGCGGCCGGAGCGCACCGTGGTCGGCATCGTCGGTGACGGCGCGGTGCGCATGACCGGCCTCGAGATGGCGACCGCGGTCGCGCAGGGGACGGGCGTCGTCTGGTTCGTGTTCAACGACGGCGAGCTGGCGCAGATCGCGCAGGCGCAGCAGACGCCCTACAACCGCAAGACCTGCACCGTGCTGCCGGAGCTCGACTTCGAGGGGCTCGCGCGCGCCAACCGCGTGGGATACCGGCTCATGCGCGACGATGGCGACGTGGAGCGCGTCATCGGCGATGCGCTCGCGGCCGCGGCGGCCGGCGATCCGGTGCTCGTGGACGTGCGCATCGACTACTCGAAGCGCACGCGGTTCACGGACGGCGTGATCCGCACCAACCTCAAACGCTTCGGCATCGCCGACCAGGCGCGGCTCGTCGGGCGCGCGCTGTGGCGCAAGGTCACGGGCTGATCACTCGACCAGCGGCACGCAATCGACGCCCCGCCGCCTGAGGCGGGCGCAGAGGTCGCGAGCCCCGCCTTCGGGGAGCGCTCCGGTGCGCAGGCGCCAGACGTCAGAGGGGTCACTGCGCGGTGCCAGCACCATGAGCGGCAAACCCGCGAGTTCCCCGGCATGTTCGCGGGCGAGCCGCTCGCGGGCGGTGCGCGCGGCGGATTCGCTCGAGAAGGCGCCGAGCTGTACCGACCAGTCGCCGTCCGCTGCAGTTGGCGCCGGCACGTAGCGGGCCAGCTCGCTGCGCGCCTCGGCGGCATGGTTGCCGTCCGGCCAGTCCGCGAGGTAGCGCTGCCAGGACTCGGGTGTCCGCAGCCTCCCCGCCCTCGCCCAGTCCTGCTCCTCGCGCAGCCGGAGGATGCGGGCTCGCGCCTCGGCGCCATGCGCGCCCGCGGGATACCGCGCCAGGTAGGCCTCGTAGGCGGCGATGCTGTCCGCGCGCTCGGCCTCGCGCCAGCCCGTTTCCTGCCGGCTGCAGGCCGCCAGCATGCAGGCGGCGATCGCGACGACGATCCACTGTGCGCGCAACGGGACACCTATAATCCCGGAAACCCAGCGGAGT
>DASTOQ010000052.1:0-23626 GCA_035720205.1 Steroidobacteraceae bacterium
TTCCAGTCAAGCCGACGCGTGCCCGGATGCGCTGCCGGTCCTGATCCGTTACGGCCTCTTCCGGGTGGATGTTCTCGTGGCGATAGCGGAAATCGGCTTTCCAGCTCAGGCGTGACGCCCACTCAGCTGCCTTCGCGATGCGCTCGGCCTCGGCAATCTTCGGCGCATCCTCGGCGAGCGTCTTGCGCGTCGCCGACGCGTTGTCGCGCAGGTATTCGCTGGTCGCCTCGATGCGGTCGTTGCTGGCCTTGAGCGCCTCGTTCTCGGCCCGCAACCCGGCGTTGTCCTGCTCGAGCTTGCCGACCCGGGCGGACAGCGCGGCCAGTTCCTCGAGGACCCGGTCGAGCGTCGCCGGCTGCTGGGCCTGCGCCGCGCCCGCCAGCAGGCAGGCGAGGCTGCCGATCACCGCTATCTTGCTCATGAACGATCTCCCGGCAATGTCACGAAACCGTCATCTCGACGGGCGCCGCATTATCGGGATCGTTTATGACACTCGTGTGACGGCCGGGACCCGCGCCAGCAGGCGCCGCGCCGGGAAGTGCGCAGTGAACGTGGATCCGCGGCCTTCCTCGCTCGCGATTTCGAGCCGCCCGCCGTGCCGCTGCAATCCGTGTTTGACGATGGCCAGGCCCAGTCCCGAGCCGCCCTTCGACCGGGTCCGCGCCCGGTCCACGCGGTAGAAGCGCTCGGTCAGGCGCGGCAGGTGCTCCGGCGCGATACCGATGCCGGTGTCCTGCACCACCAGCTGGCCGCCGCCGGCGCCGCGTCTCCAGCGAATCGTGATGGTCCCGCTGGCCGGGGTGTACTTCACGGCGTTCCAGACCAGGTTCCAGGCCACCGAATGCAGCTCGCTCTCGTTGCCCTGCAGCAGCAGCGCAGGGTCGAGGTCGAGCACGAAGCGCGGCGCGGCATCCGTGGCGGCGGCCGCCTCCCGCACCAGGCGCTCCAGCAGGCCCGCCATGTCCACCGGCCTGAACGGGGCTTCCTCCGCTGCGGCTTCGAGGCGCGACAGCTCCAGCAGGTCGTCCACGATCTCGCGCATGCGGGCCGCCTGGCGGCCCATGTCGGCGACCGGCTCCCGCCAGTCCGCGCCGAGCTCCGGGTCGTCCGCAAGCTGGTCCAGGTAACCGGCGATGACCGTGAGCGGCGAGCGCAGCTCGTGCGAGGCGTTGGCCACGAAGTCCTTGCGCATCTCCTCCAGCCGGGCCTCGCGCGTGACGTCGCGCACCAGCATCAGGTACTGCGCGCCGGCCGGAATGACGACCAGCAGCAGGAACACGTCGCCGCGCGCGCGGACCACGACGCCCTGGCCCGCAGCCGAGCGCCGCAGGTAATCGACGAACCCGGGCTGCCGCACGAGATTCGTGATTGGCAGTCCGACGTCGAGCTTGCGGCGCAGGCCCAGCAGGCTTGCCGCCATGCGGTTGAACCAGACGATCTCGTGTGCCGCCGACAGCACCACCACGCCGTCGGGCATGGCCGCCGACAGCCTCCGGAACTCGCGCAGCAGTTGCGTCACGCGGCGCTTGTGCAGGTTCTTGTGCCGATGGATGCGGCTGATGAGGCCGACGAGGTCGCCCCAGACGCCGCGCAGCTCGGGCGGCTCCTCGTCCGCGCGATGCCGTATCCAGCGCTGGAGCCGGAACAGGTTGACGTATTGCGCGGCCAGCATGCCGCCGAGCACGAGCGCGACCCACAGGGCGATGCTGTCGAACAGCAGTCCGAGGACGACGGCGACCGCCAGCAGGCCGGCGATGCGGACCAGCGCGAAGGCCCAGGCCGGGAGCACGCTCAGTCTGCCTGCGCCGAGAAGCGGTAGCCCGCCCCTCGCACCGTCTGCACGAAGCGGTCGAAGCCGGAAGACTCGAGCGCCTTGCGCAGCCGGCGGATGTGGACGTCCACGGTGCGTTCCTCGACGTACACGTTGCCGCCCCAGACGCGGTCCAGCAGCTGGCCGCGCGAGTACACGCGTTCCGGATGCGTCATCAGGAACGCCAGCAACCGGTACTCGGTCGGCCCGAGGCTGATCGAGCGGCCCTCCGCCAGCACCCGATGCCCGGCCTGGTCCAGCGTGAGGCCGTCGAAGGCGACCCGTTCCTGCGCGCCCCCCGCCGCGCTGCGCCGCAGCACCGCCTGGATGCGGGCCAGCAGTTCGCGGGCCGAAAACGGCTTGGTGACGTAGTCGTCCGCGCCGCCTTCGAGCCCCGCAATCTTGTCGGCCTCGTCGGCACGCGCGGTCAGCATGATGATCGGGATGTCGCGCGTGTTCTCGTCGCGGCGCAGCTGCCGCGCCAGTTCGAGCCCGCTGGTGTCCGGGAGCATCCAGTCGAGCAGGACCAGGTCCGGCCGGCGATCGCCGATGCTGGCGCGGGCGGCCTGGCTGTTTTCGGCCAATGCGACCTGCAGCCCCGCGCGCCGCAACCCGAACGCTATCAGGTCGCGGATCGGCTGCTCGTCTTCCACGACCAGGATCCGGGTTTCGGCCATTCGCAGACGCGCAGCGTGCCGGGCCATTGTTGAGGAATTATGACACCCGCGACTTCAGCGCTTGTGCACCACCTCGTCGCGCAGGTACAGGGGTTGCGCGCGCGAGGCAGGCAAGGCCTGTCCCGATCTCAGGCCGCGCGCCGCCAGCCTGGCGATGTCCCCGGCACGGGGCAGCAAGGTCGCATCCACGCCGGCCAGCGCCCCGCCAAGCCTCGGGGCCAGCTCCGGCCAGGCGGCGAAGCCATGCCCGGCACCGAACCAGGGCCCTCCCGCGGGCAGCGCCAGGGACGCGGGCGCGGACAGGGATTCCGGGCTCCTGGCCGCTGCTTCGTCGCCGGTGACTTCGTAGGCGGCCCAGTAGACCTGCCCCATCCGGGCGTCCATGCAGGCCAGCACCCGGCTCGATCCGGAAGCCCGTGCGCCGGCCACCGCGAGCGCCGCGAGGTCGCTCACGGGCAGCACGGGCAGTCCTGCGCCGGCCGCCAGGCCCTGCGCGGTGGCCGCCGCGATGCGCAGCCCGGTGAAGCCGCCGGGACCGCGTCCGAATGCAATGGCGTCGAGTCCCTGTATTTCGATGCCGGCCTCGCGCAGCAAGCCGTCCGCCATCGGCAGCAGTCGCTCGGCGTGGCCGCGGCCGATGACCTCGTAGCGCTCGCTGATCGTCTCCTGCAGCAGCAGCGCGGCGGAGCAGGCCTCGGTCGCCGTGTCGAGCGCGAGCAGCTTCATGCTTCGCGCGCCTCGGCGGCCGCCAGTCCCGCCTCGGCGAGGCGGCGCCGCAGGAAGTCCGCCGCGTCGGCGGCATCCGTCACCACGCGCGCGGGTGGCAACGAAGCGAGGAACATCGCGCCGTAGCCGCGCGTGCGCAGCCTCGGGTCGCAGATCGCCACCACGCCGAAGTCCTCGCGGTCGCGGATCAGACGGCCGAATCCCTGCTTGAGGGCGAGCACCGCCTGCGGCAACTGGAATTCCCGGAACGGGTTGCCGCCCCGGCGCCGGATGCCCTCGAGACGTGCCTTCAGCAGCGGATCCTCCGGCGCCGCGAACGGCAGCTTGTCGATCACCACCAGTGCCAGCGCATGCCCGCGCACGTCCACGCCCTCCCAGAAGCTCGCCGTGCCGAGCAGCACGGCGTTGCCGAGTTCGCGGAAACGCTTCAGCAGCGATTCGCGCGGCGCCTCTCCCTGCACCAGCAGCGGATAGCGGCGTGTGAATCCCGGCATGGCCTCGAGGATGCGGGCCGCCTCGCGCAGTGCCCGGTGGCTGGTGAACAGCAGAAAGCTGCGGCCGCCGGCGGCCTCGACCAGCGGCATCGCGGTCTCGACCACGCGCGCCGTGAACTCGCGGCTCGCCGGGTCCGGCATCCCGGGCGGCAGGTACAGCAGCGCCTGGCGCTCGAAGTCGAAAGGACTGTCGATGCGCACCGACTGCGCGCCATTGGCCCCGATGCGGCCGAGGAAATGCGAGAAGTCGTCGCCCACGGCCAGCGTTGCCGAGGTGAAGATCCAGGCCCCGCCCTGCGCGCGCATGAGTTCGCCGAGGCGCGTCGCGACCTCGAACGGCGTGAACGAGATCGAGAATCCGCGGCCCGCCGCCTCCGCCCAGCGCAGGCCGCCCTCGCCGTCTTCATCGAGCAGCGCCTGCAGCGTCGCGAGCAACGACCCGGCGCGGCGCGCGCACTGGCGCAGACCCGCGTCATCCCCGTCCAGCGCAGCGAATTCCGCCGCGGCCTGTTCCAGCGCCTCGCGCATCGCCTCGAGCGCGGCGACGAATCCCTGCGGCAACGCGTCCCATTCGATGCGCTCGCCCTGCCCGGCGAGCGCTGCCTGGGCCCCCGCCAGTGCGGATTCCAGCGCGGCCATCGGCTGGCGGGCCGATTCCCGGGCATGACCGGCGCGCGACAGCTCCGCCAGTGCGTCGCGCGCAAAAGCCGCCACCTGGCGCGAGCTCACGGTGCGGCCGAAGAACTGCGCCGCGATCTCCGGCACCTGGTGCGCCTCGTCGAGGATCACGGCCTCGGTGCCGGGCAGGAGCTCGCCGAAGCCCTCGTCCTTGAGCGCGAGATCCGCGAGCAGCAGGTGATGGTTCACGACCACGATGTCCGCCGCCTGCGCCTCGCGGCGCGCGGCGACCACATGACAGCGGCTGAACTCCGGGCATTCCGCGCCCAGGCAGTTTTCGCGCGTGGAGGTGACCGCGGTCCAGGCCGGATCGGTGTCGCGCAGGCTCTCGATCTCGGACAGGTCGCCCGAGCTGGTGTGGCGCGCCCAGCGCCGGATGCGGGACAGGGTGCGCGCGTTCGGCGATTCCATGCCCGGCAGCGCCGGCATGGATTCCGCCAGGTCGAGGCGGTGACGGCAGAGATAGTTGGCGCGGCCCTTCAGCAGCGCGACCCGCACCGGGCGTCCGAGCGCCTTCGAGACGGTCGGCAGGTCGCGGTGGAACAACTGGTCCTGCAGCGTGCGCGTGCCGGTCGAGATGATCACCTGCCGCCCCGACAGCAGCGCCGGCACCAGGTAGGCGAAGGTCTTGCCGGTGCCCGTGCCCGCCTCGATCGCGAGCATTCCCCGGGATGCCAGCGTCTCCCCGACCCAGTCCGCCATGCGTTGCTGTTCGCGGCGCGACTCGAAGCCCTCGATGACGCGCGCCAGCGGACCCTGCGGTCCCAGCAGCCTTGCGTATGCGCCGGCCTCTCCCATCCGGGCAGTCTCCCGGCATTCCTGTGCGAGATCAACGGCTTTCGCACGCGCGCTCATGCAGTTTCAGCGGCCACCGCCAGCGGGCTGTTAAACTCCGCGCTCCCCGACGAGAGACTGGGATGGCGACAGCAGCTGACCGAATGACGGCCCCCGCACAGGCCCCCGCCGATCTGCGCCGCTGGGTGGAGCAGGTCGCCGCGCGCACCCGGCCCGAGCGCGTGCACTGGTGCGACGGCTCGGACGCCGAGTACCGGGACCTGGTCCGGCACATGCTGGCGGCGGGCGACCTGCACGAGCTGGATCCGGGCGGGTTTCCCGGCTGTTACCTGCATCGCTCCCATCCCTCGGACGTCGCGCGCGTCGAGCACCTGACCTTCGTCTGCACGGAAGAGCGCGACGACGCCGGCCCGAACAACCACTGGATGGCCCCGGCGGAGGCGCGCCGGAAGATGGACGCGCTGTTCGAGGGCTGCATGCGCGGGCGCACGCTGTACGTGGTGCCCTACTGCATGGGACCCATCGACTCGCCCTACTCGCGCTGCGGCGTCGAGATCACCGACAGCGCTTACGTCGCCGCCAACATGCGCCTCATGACCCGCATGGGCGATGCGGCCCTCGCGCGCATCGCCGGCGAAGGGACCTTCGTGCGCGGCCTGCACTCGATCGGCGAGCTCGACCCGGAACGCCGGTTCATCATGCACTTCCCGGAGCAGCTCGAGATCCAGAGTTACGGTTCCGGCTACGGCGGCAACGCCCTACTGGGCAAGAAGTGCCATGCGCTGCGCATCGCGAGCTGGCAGGCGCGCGAGGAAGGCTGGCTGGCCGAGCACATGATGATCGTCGGCGTCGAGAATCCCGCCGGCGAGACCCACTACCTCGCCTGCGCGTTCCCGTCGGCCTGCGGCAAGACCAACCTCGCGATGCTGGTGCCGCCGGCGTCGATGCGCGGCTGGAAGATCTGGACGGTCGGCGACGACATCGGCTGGCTGCATCCGGGACCGGACGGGCGGCTGTGGGCCATCAATCCCGAGGCGGGCTATTTCGGCGTGGTCCCCGGCACCAATGCGAAGACGAACCGTCACGCCTACGACATGATCCGCCGCGACACGATCTTCACCAACGTCGCGATGACCGCCGACCGGCAGCCCTGGTGGGAGGGCCTGGAGGACGGCCAGCCGGCGTTCGACTGGCAGGGACGGTCATACGACCCGGCGCGCGGACCTGCGGCTCACCCGAATTCGCGCTTCACCGTGGCTGCCCGCCAGAACCCGAGCTACTCGCCGCAGGCCGACGCGCCCGAAGGCGTGCCGATCACGGCCATCGTTTTCGGCGGCCGGCGGCGCGCCCTGGCGCCGCTCGTGTTTCAGGCCCGCGACTGGAACCACGGGGTGCTGGTCGGCGCCGCCATGGCCTCGGAGACGACGGCCGCCGCCGCCGGCGACGTGGGCGTGGTGCGCCGCGACCCGATGGCGATGAAGCCCTTTGCCGGCTACAACTTCGGCGATTACTGGCAGCACTGGTTCACGATGGGCGAGCGCGTGCCCAGGCTGCCGGGCATCTTCCAGGTCAACTGGTTCCGGCGCGACGCCGCCGGGAAGTTCCTCTGGCCCGGCTATGGCGAAAACCTTCGGGTGCTGGCCTGGATCATCGATCGCTGCAAGGGCAGCGCCGCGGGCGTCGAGACGCCGATCGGCACCGTGCCGTTGGCGGATTCCATCGACCTCCGGGGCCTGGACCTGCCTGCGGGCACGATGGAGGAATTGCTGGCGGTCGACGCTGCCGCCTGGCGCCAGGAAATCGACTCGGTCGAGAAGTACTTCGAGGAATTCGGAACGCGGCTGCCGGATCGCCTGCGCCGCGAAATCCGCAGCCTCGAATCCCGCCTCGGTTAAAGGGGACGCATCCCAATTACCCCCGTAATTGGGATGCGTCCCCTTTATCCTTCTTCGCAGACGAATTCGACGGTGTGGTAGGACTGCGGCTCGGGCACGCGCCCGAGGCCGATCACGCCCTCGCCTTTCAGCGGAATCGCGTCGCGGCGCACGAAGGCATCGTCGCCGCCCTTGCCCTGGACGAACGAACCATTGGTGCTCTGATCCACCAGCATGAAGCGGTTCTTGCCGGCCTCGATGCGCGCGTGCAGTCGCGAGACCAGGTTGCCCTTGATCACCAGGTCATTGTCCTGGCCGCGGCCCAGCGTCGCGTAGGTCCGCTCGCGATTGTCCAGCACGAGCTCGGTGCCGAGGTATAGCAGCCGGATACGGAAGGGCTTCTTCTCCTCGGAGATCGTGGCGATCGACGGCAGCATGCTGGTGGTCTCGCCGTGCTGCCACAGCAGCTCGTAGATCGTGACCTCGCCGTGCTGGCCGCGCGGCACGGCGACATCCACCTGCCGCGCGATCGCGCGCCACTCCTCCGACAGCCGCCCGTAGATCGAATCGGTGATGATGACCTGCCCGGCCTTCGCCTGGCTGGTCATGCGGTTTGCCGTGTGCACCGCAGCGCCGAAGACATCGCGCGTCTCCTGCACGACCGGCCCGAAGTGGCAGCCGATGCGGATCGTGATCTGTTGGCCCTCGACCTCGAGGTCCGGGTGGCCGGCGATGGCCGCCTGCATCTCCACGGCGGCATCCACGGCCGCGTCGCAGTCGCCGAAGATCGCCATGATCTCGTCGCCCATCGTCTTGACGACCGACCCGCCGTGCTGCTCGGTGGCGCGGCGCATGATCTCGACGCAGGCCTGCACCTTGTCGCGCGCGGCGACGTCGCCCAGCACCTCGAACAGCCGCGTGCTGCCGACCACGTCGGCAAAGAGGATGGCGAGCTCCTGCTCAGCGGCCATGCGGCCGGCGCCCGGTGCGGAATGACATAATTTGAATTATAGGCAGGAAACGCATTGCGCGGCCAAAGCGCACCCCTGCCATGCTCGGGCCACAGTCCGCAGGGAGGCGGGAATGGCCCTTTCGATCGACGCCGCCACCGGCCGCATGCTGCGCCACGTGGTCGCGCAGTCGCGCAACCGCAGTGCACTGTACGCCGATACCGCCGCGCGGGCCGCCGTGGCGCGCCAGCTCGCCGGCAGCTGCATGCGGCATCGCCTGCGCTGCCTGGTCTGGAGCGTGACCGACCGTTGCCTGCACCTGGTGCTGTCGGGCACGCCGGGCGCGATCACGCTCGCCACGCACGAACTCATCGGCCACCGCCTGCGGCAAGGACACTGGCTCTCCACGATCGTGCAGCCCGACGTCTACCTCCTGGAAGTCGCGCGGCATGCGCTGCTGGCACCGGTGCGCGCCAGACTCTGCCGTCAGCCCGCGGACTGGCCCTGGTCCAGCGCGCGCGAAACCTTCGGCATGCGGCCGGTGCCGGGCTGGCTCGATCCGGATCCGCTCTACGGGCTGCTGGGCGCCCGCGACGACACCGGCCCCCTGCGCATGCGCCGGTTCATGGGCTCGCCGTAGCCGCGCGCAGCGCCGCTTCCAGCAGCGCCGGCGTCGCGCCGGGCCGCGCCACGCCCTCGCTGAGCGCCCTCCGCCACGCCCGCGCGCCGGAGCGCCCGTTGAAGAAGCCGAGCATGTGGCGAGTCACCGCGCGCAGCGCCGTGCCGGCGGCGACCTGCGCCGACGCATACTGGTGCATCGCGCGCACGATGGCGCCGGCGTCGGGCATCTCGAAAGCCGGGTCGAAGACGGCACGGTGCAGCGCCGACAGCAGATAGGGATTGTGGTAGGCCTCGCGGCCCAGCATGACGCCGTCCGCGTGTGCGAGCTGCGCGGTGACCTGCGGCACGGTGCGCAGGCCGCCATTGACGACCACGGTGAGCGCCGGGAACGCCTGCTTGACGCGCCAGGCACGCGGATAGTCGAGCGGCGGCACTTCGCGGTTTTCCCTGGGCGAGAGTCCCCGCAGGATCGCCTTGCGCGCGTGCACGATGACGGTGCGACAGCCGGCCTGTTCGACCGCGCCGACGAAATCGCGCAGGAACTCCCAGTCGTCGCGGTCGTCGATGCCGGTGCGGCACTTGACGGACACCGGCACCTGCACCGCCTCGCGCATGGCGCGCACGCAGTCCGCCACGAGTCCGGGCCGCGCCATCAGGCAGGCCCCGAAAGTCGCGCTCTGCACCCGGTCGCTGGGGCAGCCGACGTTGAGGTTGACCTCGTCGTAGCCGAAGGATTCGCCGATCGCGGCGGCCCGGGCGAGTTCCTCCGGGTCGGAACCCCCGAGCTGCAGCGCCACCGGGTGCTCCGCGGGATGGAAGGCCAGCAGCCGCTGCCGGTCGCCGCGCAGGATTGCCTTCGCCACGATCATTTCGGTGTAGAGGCGGACGCGCGGCGAGAACAGGCGCAGGAAGTACCGGCAGTGCCGGTCGGTCCAGTCCATCATCGGCGCCACGCTGATGCGATGATCCCGGTCGTTCATTGCACCGCTTTCCGCAGGAGCGCGTACCGCAACAGGTATGGCTTCCGGCTCCGATGCGCAGGTCTCGACCGGAACCGTTCCACGAGACTGCTGATCTCCCCGGCCAGTTGCCTGGCATCACGCTCGTCAAGGTCCAGAATCTGCCAGCAATCGGCGGCAATCCGCCGGTCCGCCGGAACCGATCGCGCTTCCCGCATCGCCATCCCGCCGGCCCGGTCGCGGTAAAAGAGCATGCCGCCGGCATGGGCGCGGCCGAGCAGGTCCTGCAGCTCATGCTCCAGGACCGCGCCCGGCCGCGACTTCATCAGCGATTCCGGCACGAAGAACACCTCGGCCGCCGCCGTGTAGCGCTTGATCGGCCGCCCGCCGCGTCTCGTGCGCGACGCGACTTTCAGCAGTCCCAGTTGCGCGAGACGGACGACCTGGTAGTGGAGGGCCCGCATCGACAGCCCGCCTGCCGCCACCAGCTCGGAAATGCTCGCGTCGCGGCCGATCAGCGAGAGGACCAGATGCCGCTGGAACGGGCGGCACAGGGCATCGGCGGCGCGCCGATCCCGGATCGTCAGCGCCCTACTCCACAACGCGTCTTTCATTCGAAGTAGCTCCACGGATAGCATGCAGACCGGATGCGGACCCACGACCGATGAGGCCTCGGGCGGTTGCATGGGCGCGGCATGCTGCCGGCCCGGCGGTCGATGCAGTGTACCTGCCGGGCACGCCATTCGCGTTCGCCGTCGGCAGGGGAAGCGGCTGAAGTGAAGATCAGGAATCCATCCGCGATGGCGGCCGTGGCGATGGCGTCACTGATCGCGCTGCATCCCGCCGATGCGGCCCGCAATGATCCCGCAGACTGGCAGGACTGGCTCGCGGGCGAGGCCACCGGATTCTCGGGCGTGGTGCTCATGGGCCGCGATGACGCGATGGAAATCGAAATGCCGTTCGGCCTGGCGGGCCCGGCGGCATCGCCGCTGAATTCGGCCGGCACGCGCTTCAACCTGGGATCGATCACCAAGACATTCACGGCGATCGGCATTGCGCGGCTCATCGAGCAGGGCAGGCTCGGGCTGGATGACACGCTGATCCAGCATCTGCCCGACTACCCGGACCAGGACGCAGCCAGCCGCATCACCATCCGCCAGCTGCTGACACATCGGAGCGGCGTGGCGCCGTTCATGCGCGCGGACTTCGGCGACATCAGCGTCGCGGCCATGACCCGCATCGTCGGCGAAGAGCCTCTCGCCTTCGAGCCAGGCGCGCGACAGCAGTACAGCAACGGAGGGTATGTCGTCCTCGGCCGCGTGATCGAGGTTGTTTCCGGCAAGACCTACCCGGCATTCCTGTCCGATCACATCTACCGGCCGGCGGGCATGGTTGCGAGCGGGTTTTACCACGACGGCGATCGCGCCGAGAACCTCGCCCGACCGATCGTCGGCTCCGCCGCGGCGCAACCGCGCACCGGAAACCCCGCCGGCGGCGGATATTCCACGGCGGCCGATCTGTTCCGGTTCGCGCGCGCGCTCCGTTGCGGGCGTCTGCTCGGTCCGGTCATGACGCGATACGTTCTCGACGGCAGCTTTGCCGAGGATCCGCCATGGGGATTCGCGCTGCGTGAACAGATCGCCGGGAGCCACCGGTTCCTCGGCAACGGCGGAGGCGCGCCCGGCGTCAACGCGGAGTTCAGGTTCCAGCCCGCAGGCGCGTACACCGTTGTCGTGTTGTCCAATTCGAGTCCGCCCTCGGCGACGAATCTCCTGACCGCGATTCTGAATCGCATCGCCGGAATCGCGCCATCGGCAGCGGCGGCGGAGCAGGCCACGACGGCTGCCACAGGCGGGACGCCGGCGACGGGCCTGCGAGGCGAGGTTCTGGCGCTGCACGCCGAGATGATGTCGGCGTTTCGCGAGGAGCCGGCCAACGTCGCCCGCCATTACACCGACGACGCCCGGATCCTGGGTGGCGGCCGCCGCTATCACGGGACCGGGGAGGTTCGCGCCTACTTTTCCCAGGTTCCACCGCTGGCGGAATGGACGCTCGAGATTGTCGACGTCGGTGGCAGCAACGACGCACCGTGGGTGCTGGGCCGATCGACGCTTGCCCGGGCAGGAACGCAGGGCATGACTGTGGATTACCTCGCCATACTCCGGCGGGACGCCGACGGCCGGCTGCGGTATCACATCGACATGTTCACCGCAGGCGCGAGATAGGGATGGCTGTACGTTTGAAGCGCGCCCGCCAGTCGCCGTGTCTCAGCATTTTCCGTCATAGCCGGTCCGGAGGGTGGTGCTAGTCTTCCGGGATGGCCGTGAGAGCCGATGCGCCGGTCTGCGTGGTGGTCGCCGACCAGTCCGAAGCCCGCGTCTACCTGCTGCGGGGCGCCGCGATCCGCGTCGCCGCCAGCCTCGAGAACACCGCAGCGCGCCTGCACGACCGCGACCTGAAGTCCGATCGCCCGGGCCGCGTGTACGATCGCGCGCCGCCGGCCCGCGGCCGTCGCGGTGCCGGCACGCACCACGCCACCGGCGGTGAGCGCACGCCGCGCCGCCAGGTGGCCGACCGCTTCGCCCGCGACGTCGCCGCCGCGGTCAGTGCCGCCCGCCGCAGCGCCCGGTTCGATCGCCTGGTGCTGGTGGCGGCGCCCCGGTTCCTGGGCATGCTGCGACGTTCGCTGCCGGGGGCGCTGCGCGCGCAGGTGGTCGCGGAGTACGCCAAGGACTGGGTGAATCTGCCGACCGCGAAGTTGCGCGTGCGGATGGCCACCGCGGCTCGACGGGCGCGCCGGCAGCCCTGAGCGGGCGGCGATGACCGGCCCCGACTGGCCCGCGGTTTCCCGATTCGTGTGGGAAGCCCGCTACCGCGATGCCGGGGCGCAACCTCCCGAGACCTGCATCGAGGACAGCTGGCGCCGCGTCGCGCGCGCGGTCGCGTCCGCGGAACAGGACCCGGAACAGCGCGCGCGCGAATACCGGGACATCCTCGACGACTTCCGCTTCCTCCCCGCCGGGCGCATCCTGGCCGGCGCCGGCACCGGACGCCACGTCACGCTGTTCAGCTGCTTCGTGATGGGCACGGTCGAGGACTCCATCGAGGGGATCTTCGACGCCCTCAAGGAAGGCGCGCTGACAATGCAGCGCGGCGGCGGCATCGGCTACGACTTTTCGCCGCTGCGCCCGCGCGGCAGCCGCGCGCGCGCCACCGGCATGACCGCTTCGGGTCCGGTGTCCTTCCTCGAGCTGTGGGACGCCATGTGCAGCACCATGCTCTCCACCGGCGCGCGCCGCGGCGCCATGATGGGCACGCTCGCGGTGACGCACCCGGACATCCTCGAGTTCATCGACGCCAAGCGCGACCCGGCGGCGCTGCGCAACTTCAATCTCTCGGTTCTGGTCACGGACGCCTTCCTGGAGGCGGTCGGCCAGGACGCATGCTGGAAACTGGCGTTTCCGGCGCCACCCGCGCCGGCGGCCGTCGAGCGCACGATCGCGGCAGCCGAGCTCTGGCAACGGCTGTGCGCGAGCGCCTGGGATTGCGCCGAGCCCGGCGTGCTGTTCGTCGACCGCATCAACGCGCAGAACAACCTCGGCTACTGCGAGAGCATCCGCGCCACCAACCCTTGCGGTGAGGAGCCGCTGCCGCCGTACGGCGCCTGCAACCTCGGGTCGGTGAACCTGCCCGCCTTCGTCCGCGATCCCTTCGACCCGCGGGCCACGCTCGACTTCGACGGCATCGCGGCGACGGCGGCCGTCGCCACGCGCTTCCTCGACAATGTCATCGACCTGTCCCGCTTCCCGCTGCCGCAGCAGCGCGATGAGGCGCAGCGGGCGCGCCGGATCGGGCTCGGCATGACGGGCCTGGCCGATGCGCTCGCCATGCTCGGGATCCGCTACGACGCCCCGCAGGCGCACCGCCTCGCCGCGGAAGCGATGCGGGCGATCCGCGACGCCGCCTACCGCACTTCCGCCGCGCTCGCTGCGGAGCGCGGCCCCTGCCCCGCATTCCGGGCCGACGCCTATCTCGAGCGGCCGTTCATCCGCGAGCTGCCGCAGGACATCCGCGCTGCGATCCGCCGGCACGGGATCCGCAACAGCCACCTGACCGCCATCGCGCCGGCCGGCAGCATCAGCCTGCTGGCCGGCAACGTCTCGAGCGGCATCGAGCCGATCTTCCGGCTCGAGGGCGTCCGGCGCGTCCTCGGCGAAGATGCCGGGCCGCGCGAGTTCCCGGTGCTGGACCGCGCCCTGGCGGCCTGGCGCGCGCGCCGCGCCGCGGGCGCGCCCTTGCCCGAGGCCTTCCTCACCGCCGAGCGCATCGCCCCGCAGGACCAGCTCGCGATGCAGGCGGCGATCCAGCCGTTCGTGGACGGCGCGATTTCCAAGACCGTGGCATTGCCGGACGATTTTCCGCAGGCCGGCGTGGCCGGCCTGTTCGAGTCGGCCTGGCGGCTGGGACTCAAGGGCTGCACGCTCCACCGCGCCGGCGCGCGGCGCGGCGTCATCACGAGATGACTTTCGATACCGGGCTGCTGTTGGCGCTTTCCATGCCCTGCGAGTCGTAGGCGCTGATCACGAAGTAGTACGTCGCCGCCGGCAGGTTCTCGATCATCGCGCTCGTCAGCCCGCCGTTCGGGATGGTGATCAGGTTCGGGTAGCTGCCGCTCGCCGTGCCATAGCGGACGCGATAGCCGGCGAGATTGGTGAGCGGCGTGCCGTCGGTGCGCGTCGTCGGCGGCTGCCAGGACAAGGTCGCGCTGCCCGTGGCGACCTGCTGCACGCTGATCGAGAACGCGGGCAATGAAGCGGTCGCCACGCCGTCGCTGACGCGGATCGTGATGTCGGAGTACGTGCCGACCGTGCCCGTGGCGGGCGTCCCGCTGAGGGCGCCGGTCGCGCTATCGAAGGATGCCCAGGCCGGGCGATTCAGGATGCTGAAGGTCAACGGGTCGCCGTCGCCGTCGCTGGCGGTCGGCGCAAACGCATAGACCTGGCCCTCGCGCGCCGATGTCGGCGGCGTGCCCTCGATCGTCGGCGCCGTATTGCCGGTCGTGGGGCAGGCCTTCCTGCCCTGCCCCTTGCACGGCGGCCGGGCCGCATCCGCGATGGAGGAAAATGCCAGGCAGACGCCCAGCAGAACGATCGACGCTGTCTTGCTCAAGTGGCAACCCCGCTGTCGTGGGCCCGAAGGCCGGTAGACCGGAAGCTTTGCGTCCCCGCCTTTCGACGGGTTTGCCAAGTTTCACTGTGGCCTCAGTCTCCCCCGCGCCTCCGGCCGCCGCAAATAGGTAGTCGTCGCAGCTGTGCGACAACGCACATCGCGGCGCGCGGATGTGACAGAACGCGGCGGAATGCCGCGCTACTTGCGGTGCGGGAAGTTCGCGATGGCGGCCGGCCGGCCGCAGAGGAAACCCTGCGCGTAGCCCACGCCGATGTGCCGGAGCACTTCCAGCACTTCCGTCGTCTCGACCCGCTCGGCGACGGTCTCGATGCCGATCGCGCGGCCGATCTGCACGATGGCCTCGACCATGCTGCGGTCGATCGGGTCGCTGGCGACGTTCTGCACGAACTTGCCGTCGATCTTCAGGTAGTGCACCGGCAGCGTGCGCAGGTAGTTGAACGACGACAGGCCGCTGCCGAAGTCGTCGAGGGCGATCAGGCAGCCGCGCGAGGCCATCTCGCGCATGAGATAGCTGGCGTGCCCGAGATTGGTGATGGCCGCCGTCTCGGTGACCTCGAAGCACAGCGCGCCCGGCGTCGGCTCGTGGGCCTCGAGCACCTCGACCAGGAACTCCAGGAAGCTCGGGTCCGAGAGCGTGGTGCCGGAGAGATTGATCGCGACCGTGAATGCGGCTTCCTCGACCCCGTCGCGGGTCGAGGGCACGATGTCGCGCAGCACCTTCTCGACCACCCAGCGGTCGAGCGATGGCATCAGGTTGTAGCGTTCGGCGGCCGGGATGAACTCGTCCGGCAGCACGATCGAGCCGTTCTCGTCGAGCAGCCGCAGCAGCAGCTCGTAGTGCGGCCGCGACTTCGCCGAGCCCGACACGCGCACGATGGGCTGGTACACGATGTCGAGCCGACCCTCGTCGCGCGCATTCGTGAGACGCGACATCCAGCGCATCTCGCGGTGCCGGGCGGAGGCGCTCGCCGGGTCGTACACCTGCACCCGGTTGCGGCCGCCATCCTTGGCCGAGTAACAGGCGATGTCGGCCGCCGACAGCAGCGTCGCGACACTCTCCGTGTGATGGTTGATCTCGACGATGCCGATGCTGGCGCCGATCTGCATCGTGTTCGAGCCCCACTGGAAGCGCAGGTCGTGGATCGCCTGGCGCAGCGAGTCGGCAATGCGCAGCGACTGCTCCGGCGAGCAGTGCTCCAGCAGCACGCCGAACTCGTCGCCGCCCAGGCGCGCCAGCACGTCGTTCGCGCGCACGCGGGTCTGCAACAGGCCCGTGACCTGGCGCAGCAGCTGGTCGCCGGCCGGATGGCCGCAGGTGTCGTTGACGACCTTGAACTGGTCGAGATCCAGGTAGACCATCGCGTGGCGCACGTGGGGGTCCGCGCGGGCGGACTCGATCGCGCCGTTGAGGCGGCTCTCGAATTCGCGGCGGTTGATCAGCCCCGTGAGGGCATCGTGCGCGGCCTGGTACGACAGCAGCCGCTTCATGCGCCGCTCGCGGCTCACGTCGCTGAACACGATGACCGCGCCCGCCATCTGGCCGGCGCGGTCGCGGATCGGGGCGACCGTCGCCTGGATCGGGACCTCCAGCCCGCGGCGGCTCACCAGCGCGGTCTGGTCGGCGAGGTGCAGCGGCTCGCCGCTCGCGAGCGCCACCTGCACCGGGTCCTTCACCGGCTGCCGGCCGCCGTCGGCGACCAGCTTGACGATCTCGGTGACGTTGCGCCCCTCCGCCTCGGCCGCCGACCAGCCCGTCATCTTCTCGGCGACCGGGTTGACGTAGTCCACCGTTCCGGCGCGGTCGGTCGTGATCACCGCATCCGCGATCGACTGCAGCGTGACCTCCGCGCGCTCCTTCTCCGCATAGAAGCGCTGCTCGACGCGCTTGCGCTCGGTGATGTCGGTGACGGTGCCCTCGAACCCGACCGGCGCGCCGTGCTCATCGCGGTTCAGCCGCGCGTTCTCGGTGATCGTGATGACGCTGCCATCCTTGCGCCTGAGCTCGTACTCGGCCTCCACCAGCTCGCCGTCGCGCACCAGCTGCTCGATGAGCTGGCGGCGCTTGACGGGCTCCACGTACAGCCGCTCGGTCGAGCCGAGGTTGCGCAGGTCCTCCAGCGAGTCGTAGCCCAGCATCTCGATCAGCGCCGGGTTCGCCGACAGCAGGTAGCCGTCCATCGTCACCTGGTAGACGCCCTCGACCACGTTCTCGAACAGGCCGCGGAACCGGCGCTCGCTCTCGCGCAGCGCGTCTTCGGCGAGCCGCCGCTCGATCGCGATCTTGGCGAGCTGGGCCATGCGCCCGACGAGCTCCAGGTCGCGGCGCGAGGGCATGCCGGTGCGCTTCAGGTAGGTGGCGAAGGTGCCGAGGATGCGCCCGCCGCCGCCGGTGATGGGCGTGGACCAGCAGGCCTTCAGGCCGGCGCGCAGCGCAGCCTCCTTCCGGAATTCCCAGAGCGCGTCCTTGCCAATGTCCGGCACGATGATCTGGCGCTGCAGCGCGACCGCAGCCGCACAGGAGCCAAAGCGGATCTCCGCCGGGTATTCGTCCATCAGCGCGACGTACTCGCGCGGCAGGCTCGCCCCGACCACGTGGTGCAGCGTGCGCCGCACCGGGTCGTACATGCGGATGCAGCAGAGCGCCTGCGGCAATACGCGCTCGACGACCTCGGTGATCGAAGTCAGCGCGACCGCCAATGGCTCGCTGGAAGCGATCTTTTCCAGCGCGCGCCGCTCCCCCGCGGCCACCAGTTCCGCCTGCTTGCGCTCGGTGATGTCGATGATGCTGGCGCGGATCAGGCTGCCGCTCGAGCTCGGCAGCCGCACGAAGCGCACCTCGCAGGGGATGACCTTGCCGTCCTTGTGCTTGTGCAGCCATTCAAACACCGGCGAGCCGCCCTCGAGCGCCTGCTGCACATGCCCGCGCGTGACGCCGAAGGACGGCGTGCCGTCGGCCTGTTCCGCCGGGCTGACGCCCTCGGGGCCGATCTTCAGCAGCTCCTCGCGCGTCATGCCGAAGAACTGCGCGGCGTTGTCGTTGCAGTCCACGAAGCGGCCTGAGCCTACGTCGAGCACGACGACGGCCTCGGGAGCGTTCTCGACCAGCACCCGGTAGCGGGCCTCGCTGTCCTTCAGCGCCTCCTCGGCCTTCGAACGCTCGGCCGTGTCCCGCACGCAGACGATGTAGCTCGGCTGATGCCGATGCTGCATCAGGCTGACCAGCACTTCCGCCGGCATCAGTTCGCCGCGCCGGTGCTTCGCGACGACCTCGCGCGCAGCCAGGTCGTAGTGCGTGTTGTCCTGGGCGGTCGCCAGCTCCCCCAGCGCGCGCGGGATGTCGCCGTCCGGCGCGAGGTCCGGCAGCAGCGTGTCGAGCCGCTCGCCCCGGACTTCGGACTGCCGCGCGCCGAAGAAGCGCTCGGCCGTGCGGTTCATGCTCTCGATGCGGCCCTCGTGGTCCACCGACAGGATGCCGTCCTTGACGTGGTCGAGGATGGCCTGCAGCCTGACCGCCCCCTCCCGCTCGATGCGCTCGGTGACCGCGGAGGCCTCGTCGGAGGCCAGGCGCATGACCGCCTCGAGGCTGCTGCGGTCGATCTCGAAGGCGTCATACTGGCGGCTGACGACCTGGATCAGCTTGCGCAGCTGCATCTTGCCCTGCGTGTCCGCGGCCTCCAGCAGCTGCCGCTCCAGGATCGGGTGGATTTCGTCCGCGCCGCGCTCCGGCGCCGCCGGCGGTGCGGGCACGGTCGCCGCGGCTTCCGGCCGTGACGGCGAAGCCCGCTGCAGACGCACGACATTGTCCGGTCGCTGTTTCGACACCCGGCCCCCAATACGCAACGCCGCCGCATCCCGAGGAATGCGACGTAATACGGGGATGCTAGGGGAAGGTCCGCGGCCGGAACGTGACCCCGTTCGCGGTTCGGCCGGGGCCACTTCGTGACGCGTAACGCGATATCATGGCGCGCCCTCGCATGCCGTCCCGCACCGCCCTTCCATGACAGAAAACGCCTATTTCTTGCCCGTCGGCGGGGAGCGCCTGTTCGCTTTCCTGCACCTTCCCGACGGCAAGCCGCGCGCGGCCGCGCTGCTGTGCGCGCCGCTGGCCGAGGAGAAGCTCTGGTCGCATCGGGTGTTCGTCAGCTTCGCCCGCGAGCTCGCCGGACGCGGCTGGGCGGTGCTGCGCTTCGACTTCCGCGGCGAGGGCGACAGCGACCGGCGGTTCGAGGAGTCGGACCTCGGCACCCGGCTCGAGGATACGGCTGCCGCGATCGATGAGTTGAAGCGCAGGGCCGGATTGTCAAAGGTCGCCTTGCTCGGTCTGCGACTGGGCGCGATGATCGCGGCCGCGGCGGCCGCGCAGCGCGACGACGTCGAGCGCCTGGTCCTGTGGGACCCGGTCGTGGACGGCGCCGACTACATGCAGTCGGTGCTGCGCATGAACCTGATGGCGCAGATGGCGATCCACCGGAAGGTGGTCGAGGATCGGGATGCGCTGGTGGCCAGGCTGCAGCGGGGCGAAGGCGTCAACGTCGAGGGTTACGAACTGCGGCTGCCGTTGTTCGAGCAGGTATCCGGCCTCAAGCTCGGCGACCTGCTCGCGGCAAGCGGCGTATCGTGCCAGCTGGTGTCCATTTCGCAGAAGCCGGCGCCTGTGCGCGACGAATTGATGGCGTTGTCGTCGCAGCTGCCCCGGCTGGCGCTGGACTCGGTCGCGGAAGAGCCGTTCTGGCGCGAGATCCGCGCTTTCTATCGCGGCGCACAGAGGCTCTTCAGGTCGAGTCTCGACTGGCTCGGGACCGCGGCATGAAGCCGTTCGAGTGCGCCAGCTTCCGCAATCGGCAGGGCCTGATGTTGCACGGCATGCTGCATGTGCCGGATCCCGAAGTCGCCCGCGGGATCTGCGTGCTGATGCTGTCGCCGGGCATCAAGGGCCGCGTCGGCCCGCATCGCCTGTATCTCAAGCTTGCCGAGCGGCTCGTCCCCCTGGGATTCCACCTGCTGCGTTTCGATTTCTACGGGCTCGGGGACTCCGAAGGCGAGCTGGCCGAGGACGTACTCGCCGACGTGTACAACACGATCCAGGGCGGCCGCTACGCCGATGATGCGATCGCCGCCATGGACTGGATGCAGGGCATGCACGGCGTACGTCGCTTCGTCGGCTCCGGACTCTGCGGCGGGTCGATCACGGCCTTGCATGCGGCCGCCCGGGACAGGCGCATCGAGGCGCTGCTGGGCATCGGCTTGCCGGTGGTGCTGGATGGAGGCGAGGTGAACTGGGGCCGCTTCCTGACCGAGCAGCAGAAGCAGCAGGCTCGTCGTGGACTTTTCGAGCGACTGTTCCGCCCCCGGTCATGGTGGAAGTTCGTTTCCGGCGGGTCGAACTATCGCGTCATCTGGAGAGTGCTCCTGCAGATCGCCGGGCTCAGGAAATCGCCGCCGCCGTCAGCAGCCACCGCGGTCATGGACGATACCAATCCGCTGTTTGCGCCCGCGTTCCTCGATATGATCGACCGCGGAAGTCCGATGCTGCTCGTCTACAGCGGCGGCGACCGGCTGCAGTCGCAGTTCGAAGAAAAATTCGAGGCGCGCCACCGTGACCGCCTCGGCGATGGACGACGCGGCTATCGGCTGCACACGATCCCGCAGGCCAACCACATCATGTCCGCACCGGAATGGGTGGCGGATCTTTGCGAGACCAGCGCGCGCTGGCTTCAGGAGGAGCTGCGGTAAACCGTCACCGCTCCATCATCGAATACGCGCTCCAGGACCCTTGCGCCGTCGAATACCTGCCGGTGCGCAGGGTTGACGTAAATCACGACCAGGCTGCGCGGCGCTTGCCTCAGGGACTCGTGAAGCTTGCCCCAGACTTCCGCCAGGACGCTTTCGTCGAACGGGTTGTAGAAGTACGCGACCAGGTTGCCCTCCGGAACCGGAAAGTCGCGCGCATCGCCGCAATGCAGTTCGATCGGTGCAGCCAGTCTGCATCCGCGGCCGAACGCTTCGACGTTGGCTGCCGCGACTTCATGGAGCGCAGCCGACATTTCGACGCCGACCACGCGCCGGAACGGATGCCGTGCCGCCAGCAGCAGCACGCGGCCCTTGCCGGAGCCGTAGTCCACGAACGTAAAGCGCGAAGGGTCGATCGCCAGCGCCCGCATGGCGCGCTCGAATTTCGGCAGGGTCGTCGGCTCGTAATGCACCGCGTGCCGGGCGAGATCCTCCGCAACGTCGTTCATGGCCGCCACCGGAACTACCGAGCTCGTCTCGATCTGGTACCGCCGGTCGAAGCGGCGCGCGCGCCAGTTTGCGAGCTTTTGCCGCCAGAATTCCGGGCCCAGCAGTGAACGCAGCGCGGACGCCAGGCCAGCCATGACCGCCCCTCAGCCCGCCATCCGCTCCGCCCGCTTGCGCTCGCCCTCGCTCAGGTGGCGCTTGCGCAGCCGGATGTTCTGCGGCGTGACTTCCACGAGCTCGTCGTCGCCGATGTATTCCATCGCCTGTTCCAGCGACATCCGCACGGGCGGCGTCAGGAGCACGTTCTCGTCCTTGCTCTGGGTGCGGACGTTGGTGAGTTTCTTGCCCTTCAGCGGATTGACAACCATGTCGCCTTCGCGGCTCGACTCGCCCACGATCTGCCCCTCGTACACGACGTCACCGGGGCCGACGAACAGGCGTCCGCGCTCCTGCAGGTTGAACAGCGCATAAGCCAGCACCGACCCGCGCGCGTTCGAGATCATGACGCCCGCGCTCCGCTCCGCGAGCTGCCTGCCGACCACCGGCCCGAAGTGATCGAACACGTGGTACAGCAGTCCGGTGCCGCTGGTCATGGTGCGGAACTCGGTCTGGAAACCGATCAGGCCGCGCGACGGGATGCGGTAATCGAGCCGCACGCGGCCGCGGCCGTCCGGCACCATGTCCGCGAGTTCCGCGCCGCGCGCGCCGAGCGCTTCCATCACTGCGCCCTGGGCGGTGGCGTCGATATCCACCGTCAGCTGCTCCCAGGGCTCCACCTTGCGGCCGCCCTCCTCCTTCACCACGACGCGTGGCCGCGAGACCGCCAGCTCGTAGCCCTCGCGGCGCATGTTCTCGATCAGGATGCCGAGATGCAGCTCGCCCCGGCCGTAGACGACGAAGCGGTCCGGGTCATCGGTCTCCTCGACGCGCAGCGCGACATTCGAGAGGGTCTCGCGCAGCAACCGTTCCCGCAGCTGCCGGCTGGTGACGAACTTGCCCTCCTGCCCGAACAGCGGCGAGGTGTTGGTCTCGAAGCTCATGCTGATCGTCGGCTCGTCCACCACCAGCGCCGGCAGCGCCTCGACCGATTCCGGATCGCAGATCGTGTCGGAGATCTTCGGCGCTTCCAGCCCCGAGAACGCGACGATGTCGCCCGCGCGCGCCTGCTCGACCTCGATGCGCTCGAGACCCAGGAAGCCGAACACCTGCCCGATCCGCTGGCTGCGCACCGCGCCATCGCGATCCACCACCGCAACCGGCGCGCCACGCCGGAGCGTGCCGCGGCGGATGCGGCCGATGCCGATCGCGCCGACGTAGCTCGAATAGTCGAGCTGGCTCACCTGCAGCTGGAGAGGAGCGTCCACGTCCACGTCCGGCGCCGGGCAACGCGCGACAATGGTCTCGAACAGCGGGGTCATGTCGGCGGCCAGCGTGTCCGGCGAGTAGCCCGCCACCCCGCGCAATGCCGAGGTGTAGACGACCGGAAAGTCGAGCTGCCGCTCGCTGGCGCCCAGGCGGTCGAACAGGTCGAAGGTCTGGCTCACGACCCAGTCCGGCCGCGCCTCCGGCCGGTCGATCTTGTTGACGACCACGATGGGCGCGAGGCCGTGGGCAAAGGCCTTCTGGGTCACGAAGCGGGTCTGCGGCATGGGGCCGTCCACGGCATCCACCAGCAGCAGCACGCAGTCCACCATCGACAGCACGCGCTCGACCTCGCCGCCGAAGTCGGCATGGCCCGGCGTGTCCACGATGTTGATCCGGTAATCGCGCCACTGGATCGCCGTGTTCTTGGCAAGGATCGTGATGCCGCGCTCGCGCTCGAGCGCGTTCGAGTCCATCACGCGCTCGGTCACCGGCTTGCGCGCGTCGAACGTCCCGGACTGGCGCAGCAGCTTGTCCACGAGCGTGGTCTTGCCGTGGTCGACGTGCGCGATGATCGCGATGTTGCGAAGGTTCTGGATCACAGGGTCCGGGTCCCAAAAAGGCCGCGGATTGTAGCACTTACGTCGCGCCGAGTTGCTCCTCCAGTTCCGCCGCATGGCGCTCCCAGTAACGGGCCTCGCCGAACCAGGGAAAGGCCCTCGGAAAGGCCGGATCGTGCCAGCGCCGGGCCAGCCAGGCGGCGTAATGCACCATGCGCAGCGCCCGCAGCGGTTCGATTAGGGCCGCCTCCGCAGGATCGAAATTCGCGAACTGCGCGTAGCCCTCGAGGATGTCCGTGAGCTGCTCGCGCATCTCGCCGGCGTTGCCGGCCAGCAGCATCCAGAGGTCCTGGACCGCGGGGCCCATCATGCAGTCGTCCAGGTCCACGAAATGCGGCCCGGCCCCGGTCCACAGCACGTTGTTGCGGTGGCAATCGCCGTGGATGCGTAGGTAGCGCACCGGACCGACCGCCTCGAAGCACGCCTCGACCGCATCGAGCAACTCCCCGGCGACCCGCTCGTAGCGGTGACGGATGTAGTCCGGGATGAAATCGCCTTCCAGCAGGTAGCGCACCGATTCCCGGCCCATCGCCTGCGGCGACAGGCGCGCCCGGTGCTCGAACGGCCGCGCCGCGCCGACCATGTGGATCCGGCCGAGGAAGCGCCCGATCCACTGCCGGTCGTCGGGGGTGC
>DASTOQ010000053.1:0-25725 GCA_035720205.1 Steroidobacteraceae bacterium
CGGGCGCACCCTGTGGTTTCACGACGTGGAGCTCGAGCAGGTCACGATCCGGGCCGCGGCCGAGACGCTCGAGGGCACGCCTGCCATGCTGCTGGCTGGCCGGGGCGAGCTCGCGGCCGAATTCGCGATCGCGGATGCGGGAGAACGCGACGGCCTCGACTGGAGCCTGCTGACGCCGCGCCGGTCCGACGGCGACTTTCGCGAGCTGCGGCTCGGCTTCGCCGGGGGCGAGCTGCGCCGCATGCAGCTGCTCGACCGGCTCGGGCAGGTCACACGGCTGGAGTTCGGGAAGGTCGAGCGCAATCCGCGGCTCGACAGCTCCCTGTTCACTTTCGTCCCGCCGGCCGGCGTCGACGTCGTCGGCCGCGCGCCGTCCGGTTGAAACTTTCCGCACCCGCCTTCCGGCGCGCCTGGCAGGGACTCATCCTGGCCCTGGTGCTGGCGATCGCGGCCGGCAGCCTGTTGCCGATGCCTTCGCTCGCGGTGACGGCAGGCGTGGACAAGCTCGAGCATTTCATCGGTTACTTCACGCTCGCATTGCTGGGCGCCGGGATCGTCACGCGCGAACGCCTGTGGGTCGTGATGGCGCGCTGCTTCGCGTTCGGAGCCGCGATCGAGCTGCTGCAGGGGCTGCTGACGTCCAGCCGGACGGCGGACTGGGCCGACCTCGCCGCCAACGGGCTCGGGGTGGCCGCCGCCTGGGCGGTCGCAGCCGGTGGCCGCGCCGGCTGGGCCCGCCACGTCGAAGCCTGGATCGCGCGCCGCGGCGCGTCCTGAGCCTGCCCGCGACGGGATAGAATCGGCGCGCATGCGCCAGCAAGCTGAACTGCCGATTTCCGCAGCGCCCGCGGGCGCCTACCGTCCGCTCGCGGATCGCATGCGCCCGCGCACGCTCGCCGAGTTCGCCGGCCAGCAGCAGCTGCTGGCGCCGGGCAAGCCGCTGCATCGCCTGCTGACCGACGGCATTGCGCATTCCATGGTGCTCTGGGGACCGCCCGGCAGCGGCAAGACGACGCTCGCACGCCTCGCGGCCCAGTCCTGCCAGGCACGCTTCATCTCGCTGTCCGCGGTCGTGGCGGGCGTCAAGGACATCCGCCAGGCGGTGGAGGAGGCGCGCGCATCGCGCGCGCAAGGCGGACCGGCGACCGTGCTGTTCCTGGACGAAGTGCACCGCTTCAACAAGGCGCAGCAGGACACCTTCCTCCCGTTCGTCGAGGACGGCACCCTGGTCTTCATCGGCGCGACGACCGAGAACCCTTCGTTCGAGCTGAACTCCGCGCTGCTGTCGCGGGCGCGCGTCTACGTCCTCAGGTCGCTCGCGTCGACCGACCTCATCACCCTGATCCAGCGCGCGCTCGCCGATGCCGAGCGCGGCCTCGGATCCGGCGGCATTTCTGCCATGCCCGAAGCGCTGGCGCTGCTCGCGGATGCCGCCGACGGCGACGCCCGGCGCGCGCTCAACCTGCTCGAGGTCGCCGCCGACCTCGCAGTCGCCGCCGGGGGAGGCGCGATCACGCTCGCGGCGGCCCAGGAGGCCTGCGCGGGAGGGCATCGCCGCTTCGACAAGCGCGGCGAACTCTTCTATGACCAGATCTCGGCACTGCACAAGTCGGTGCGCGACAGCGACCCCGACGCGTCGCTCTACTGGTTGTGCCGGATGCTGGACGGGGGCTGCGACCCGGGTTTCATCGCGCGGCGCATGGCGCGGATGGCGAGCGAGGACATCGGCAATGCCGATCCGCGCGCACTCACGCTGGCCCTGGCCGCCTGGGACAGCTACGACCGCCTGGGCAGCCCGGAGGGCGAGCTCGCGCTGGCGCAAGCCTGCGTGTTCCTCGCCTGCGCGCCCAAGAGCAACGCCGTGTACCGCGCGTTCGGGGAGGCCATGGACGACGCCAGGAACCTGGGAACGCTGGACGTGCCGCTGCACCTGCGCAACGCGCCGACCCGGCTGATGAAGGACCTCGGCTACGGCAGCGGCTACCGCTATGCGCACGACGAGCCGGGCGCGCTCGCGCCCGGCCAGCGCCACTTTCCGGATGCGATGGAGCCGCGCAATTACTATGATCCGGTCCCGCGCGGCCTCGAGCTGAAAATGCGCGAGATGCTCGCGCGCATCCGCGCCAAACCCGGGCAGCCGGCCGCGCCCGCCAGACAGGAAGACGACCGTGCTTGACATCCGGCAGCTGCGCAACGACCCGCAGGGCGTCGCCGCCAATCTCGCGCGCCGGGGCTACCGGCTGGACCTCGAGCAGTTCACGGCGCTCGAGGGCCGGCGCAAGGAGGCGCAGCTGGCCGTGGATGCCCTGCGCAACGAGCGCAACACGCGCTCGAAAGCGATCGGCCAGGCCAAGGCGAAAGGGGAGGAGGTCGCGCCGCTGCTGGCCGACGTCGAATCGCTGGGCGCGCGGCTGGCCGGCCTGGAGCAGACGCTTGCCGCGCTGCAGGCCGAGCTCGACCGCCTGCTGCTCGACCTGCCCAACCTGCTGCACGACGCCGTGCCGGACGGCCGGGACGAGAAATCGAACGTGGAATTGCGCCGCCACGGCGAGCCGCGCCGATTCGGCTTCCAGGTTGCGGATCACGTCGCCGTCGCGGAAGGCCTCGGCGGCATGGATCCCGCCGCGGCGAGCCGGCTGTCGGGGGCCCGGTTTGCAGTATTGACCGGTCCGGTCGCGGCACTGCATCGCGCGCTCGCGCAGTTCATGCTCGACCTGCACACGCGGGAACACGGCTACCGCGAGGCCTGGGTGCCTTACCTCGTCACGCGCCAGACGCTGACCGGCACCGGACAGCTGCCCAAGTTCGAACCGGACCTGTTCCGGCTCGACCGCGACGCGTCCGAGAGCGAGCTGTTCCTGATCCCGACGGCCGAGGTGCCGCTCACCAACCTGGCCGGCGACCGGATCCTCGAGGCCGACGCGCTGCCGATGAAGCTCGTCGCCCATACCCCCTGCTTCCGCTCCGAGGCGGGCTCCTACGGCAAGGACACGCGCGGGCTGATCCGCCAGCACCAGTTCGACAAGGTGGAGCTGGTGCAGATCGTCAGGCCGCAGGACTCCTACCAGGCGCTCGAGGAACTCACGGGCCACGCCGCACGCGTGCTGGAGCGGCTCGAGCTGCCGTATCGCGTCGTCGGGCTGTGCGCGGGCGACGTCGGCTTCGCCAGCGCCAGGACCTACGACCTGGAGGTCTGGCTGCCGGCGCAGGGCAGCTACCGGGAGATTTCTTCGTGCAGCAATTGCGAGGCGTTCCAGGCGCGGCGCATGCAGGCGCGCTGGCGCAACCCGGAAACCGGCAAGCCCGAGTCCGTGCACACCCTGAACGGCTCGGGCGTCGCCGTCGGCCGCGCGCTCGTCGCCGTGCTCGAGAATTACCAGCAGGAGGACGGCGCCGTGACCGTGCCGTCCGTGCTCAGGCCTTACCTGGGCGGCGTGGACCGGCTGCAGCCGGCCTGATCAGTCGTCGCCCGCCACGCCCAGCAGGTGCATCAGGCTGGTGAACAGGTTGTAGATGCTGACGTAGAGCGTGACGGTCGCGAGGATGTAGTTGGTCTCGCCGCCGTGCACGATCTCGCCGGTCTGGTAGAGGATCAGCCCCGCCATCAGCAGCACGAACATCCCCGACACCGCCAGCGACAGCGCCGGCATCGAGAAGAAGATCGCGACCAGCCCGAGCAGGAAGGCGGTCAGGATGCCGACCAGCAGGAAGCCGCCCATGAACGAGAAGCGGCGACCGCTCCTGATGGCATAGGCCGACAGGCCCAGGAACGCGACCGCGGTGATGCCGAAGGCGTTCATGACGACCGCATGACCGTTCGGGATCGCGGTTAGGTAGTAGCCGATGATGGGCCCGAGCGTGTAGCCCATGAAGCCCGTCAGCGCGAACACGAACACGAGCCCGAGTGCGCGGTTCGCGGTCTTGTGCACGGCGAACAGCAGGCCGAAGTAGCCGATCAACGTGATCAGCAGCCCCGGGTGCGGCAGGCCGAGCGCGAGGGCCATGCCGGCCATGGCGGCGCTGAAGGCGAGCGTCGCCGACAGCAGCAGGTAGGTGTTGCGCAGCACCTTGTTGGTCGCGAGCGCGGATTCGCGGATGGCTGTCTGCACGGCGATCGGGCTGCGTTCCATGGCTTCGGTCTCCTTCGGTCACTGGCGGGCGTCGGGCCATTATACTTGCGGCGGGCCCGCGCCGGAGAGGTGGCAGAGCGGTTGAATGCACCGGTCTTGAAAACCGGCAGGGGCGCAAGTCCCTCGTGAGTTCGAATCTCACCCTCTCCGCCAGCCTCAATCCAGGTAGCGGATCGTCTCCAGCCTGCGATCAAAGCGCGCCGTCACCTCGCGCTTGCCGTTCTCGATCGACGCCCCGTAGACGTACTTGCGTTCCTCGAACGACCAGGGCCTGAGCGTATCCGGCTCGGTGACCAGGCGGTAGCGCCATTCCAGGCGGTAGCTCACCTCGCGCATGGCCTGCTCGACTCGCTGCCGATCGGCGGCGGGCATCATGCGGCCCACGAAGACTGCGATCGCTTGCCGGATCTGCTCCGGGTCGGGCCGGATGTGCAGCAGCACCTCGACGCAGCGCGGTTCCGGGCCCGCGTCGCAAGGCAGCCAGCGCGCAATCTTGAAGGTCCAGGTCATCGACAGCGGTTTCTCCGAAAAGCCGGGCAGCGGCTCCTCGAAGGTCGCCTCGTACCAGTCGCCATGGTCGAACTCGCCGCCGATCCACGCGCCGACCTCGAGATTCCACTGGCCGGAGACGTTGGACTCCAGCAGGTCCGGGTTCAGCAGGGCCGCCTTGGCAGCCGCGACCGCCTGCGCGTCCGGCGCTGGCTTGCCCGCCGGCGTCGACCGCTCCAGCAGGCGATCCAGTTCGCGCCCGGCCGAGTCGCGGAAGCGGTCGAGGTTGCGCAGCGACTTGAAGCTCCCGTCCGCGCCGATCACGACGTCCGGCAGGGCCGTGGAGAGGCGGCCCAGCAGCTCCTGCAAGTCGTCAGTGCCCGCCCCGGTGCCGGTCGACTCCACACGCGGCGCATTGCGCGCGGTTGCGCTGAGCACCCAGTCGTCGCCGTCGCGGCGCGCGCTGGATTCGAACTCGCTGCGGCTGCCGGTCTCCTGCAGCGCACCGCGGCGCAGCATGACGCGCTCGGTCTCGGTCTTGCGCATGGCACGATGCGGCTTCCAGGCGAAGTGGAAGCGTGCCCGCGGCTGTTTGTAGGCCTCGACGAAGCGCCGCACGGCCTCAGGGTCCGCCTCCTCGCCGCTACGCCAGCGCAGCAACGCGGAATAGTCGCCTTCGAGCTCGCCGTACAGCCCGTATTCCAGGTCCCAGGCGATCACCTGCTGCAGGCTCTGCAGCGCGCCTTCGACATCGCCGAGCTCGCGTTCCGCATAGGCGATGTTGAACAGGGCAATCGCCATTTCCTCGTAGTCCCAGTTCTCGCGCAGCGCCTCCACGGCGCGCCGCCCGGTCGCGATCGCCGCCTGGAATGCGGCCTGCGCAGCGGCCTCGTCCGCGGCGCACTGACCGCGCGAATTCTGGATGGTCTGCAGCAGGGACAGCGCGTCGCCCATCCCGTCGGCGTAGGCGATCAGGTGCCCGCGGCCGGCGCCCAGGATGGGCGCGAGCTGGCGCTCCGCCGCATCGAGGTGCGGCGCGCAGTTCGGCTTCGCTTCGTCGTGAAGCAGGCGCGCATAGGCGATGCGCGTCTCGAGCGTCTCCGGGTGCAGCGGGTCGACCTCGGCAAGCTCGGCAAGCTGCCGCTCGAACGCGGCGGCTCGGGACTCGAAGGTGGGTCCCTCATCCGCTGACTCGGCGGCGCGCACGCCCGCGGCCACCGCCATGCAGGCGACGGCGCCCAGAAACTCGATGGCGGTCTTGCGCAGGATCAAGCGCCTGGGATCATGCCGGAATCGCACTCACGATTGCACGTGCGGACGGAGGAACTGCCGAAGGTCGCCGGGCCGGTCGACGTCTTGTGCCGCACCCGGCAAGGCCACGCCGGTCACGGCGCGTCGCGGGTCCGCGAGCAGCGTCCGGGCCCCCGTATCGCCCCGCAGCCTGCGCAGGTCGCCGAAGATCCGCCGCGGAAACACCGCCGGAGGCCCGAGGAAACCGCCGGCGCGCGAGGCGACGATGCGGCGGGGCGCGCGCCGCCACGCAGCGACCAGCAATTCCAGTTCCGCCGGGCCCACCGAGACCTGGTCGGCCAGCAGCACCAGCGCCGCCGGCGCCTGGGGGGGCAGGGCGGCGATGCCGGCCCGCAACGAACTGGCGAGCCCGCTGCGCCAGCGTCGATTGACGACGACGCGCACCGGCCAGGCGCGCAGCCGCCGCCTCAGCACATCGGCTCGAGACCCCAGCACCACGACGCATCCCGCCGGCCGGGCGCCGAGCGCGGCCCGCACCGCGCGAATCAGCAGGGTCTCGCCGCCGATCCGGGCCAGCAACTTGGGACTGCCGAAGCGGCGGGAACCGCCTGCCGCCAATACGACGATCCATGGCCGGAGTATCATCGAGCGCATGCGCAAAGAATACGCGAGCATGCGCCGCCGGCCATTCCTGGCCCCGGTGTGGCTCGCGGCCATCGCCGCGATCGTGCTGCTCGCCCTAGGGGCATGGCTGCTCTCGGCGGCATCCACCACCACGATCCTGGTCATGCGGCACGCGGAAAAGGCGGCCGTCCCGGGCGACGATCCGCCGCTGTCACCGGTGGGCGAGAACCGCGCACTCGCCCTGGCCGAGCACTTCGGCCGCGCGCCGAAAGGGCTCGGCCTCGACTGCATCATCGTCAGCGAGTTCAAGCGCACCCAGGACACGGTACGGCCGCTCGCCAACCGGCTCGGCGTCCCGGTGATCGTGGTGCCGGCGAAGGAGAGCGCGACCGCCGCGGGCCGCGCGCTCCGCGAGTACCGGGGCGGCCGGGTGCTGATCGTCGGGCACTCGAACACGGTGCCCGAACTGGTCGAGGAATTGTCTGGCCGCGAGGTCCCGCAGATGAGCGAGACGGAATACGGCGTGGTCTATGTCGTCGCCGTGCCGCGCTTCAGTCGCGCCGCGATCACGCGCTTCGACCTTCCCTAGCGGCGATCGCCTTCTGCACGAACTCCTGGTGCCGCGCGATCCGCAGGTCGGCGAGCACGGCATCCACGACCTTCCCGTTCGCATCCAGCAGGTAAGTCGCCCGGCGCACGCCGATACCGAGCGGCCCGTCCACGTCGTAGGCGCGGATCACTTCCTTCTCCTCGTCGGAGAGCAGCGTGAACGGCAGCGCATGCTGTTCGCGGAAGCGCTGGTGGCTCTCCGGAGACTGCGGGCTGATGCCGACGACCTTCAGCCCCGCCGACAGGATATTCGCGTGCAGGTCACGCAGGTCGCAGGCCTCCTTGGTGCAGCCGGGCGTGAAGTCCGCCGGGTAGAAGTAGAGGATCAGCGGGCCGCCGCCCTGCAGTTCCCGCAGGCTGCGCGGGCGGCCGTCGTGATCGGGCAGCGTGAAGACAGGGGCAATGTCGCCGGGAGAGAGCATGGGGAGACCTCAGGCGCGTGACTCCGGGCCGCGGTAGACGACCTCCATCACCGCATAGTTGGACAGATGCATGCCGAGGCGGCCATAGACCGCCTGCGCGCGCGCATTGTCACGATCGACGTAGAGCCGGATGCCGCAGATGCGGGTATCGGCGCGCGCCAGGTCGACCAGGTGCTGGAACAGCGCCCGGAACGCTCCCTGGCCGCGCGACTCCGGCCGCACGTAGACGGACTGGACCCAGAGCAGCAGGCCATTGCGCCAGTCACTCCACTCGAAGGTGGTCATGAGCTGGCCAACCGTCAGGCCCTCGGCCTCGGCCATGTAATAGCGACCGAGGGAGGGGTCGTCGAGCACCGCCTGGACGCCCGGGCCGACCAGCGCCGGATCCAGGGCCAGGCCTTCGGTTTCCGCCGCCATGGCCTGGTTGGCCCTGACGATGAACTCAAAATCGGCCGGGGTCGCGTCGCGGATCCGCATCTGGAGCCACGGTACACGATGCGCCCGGGGACGTCTGCGCCCGGCGGGCTTGCTTGCTGGTCCGGCGGGGGGTCTTTACAATCCCGCCCCTCGTCCGTGGGGCGGTAGCTCAGCTGGGAGAGCGTCGCGTTCGCAATGCGAAGGTCGAGGGTTCGATCCCCTTCCGCTCCACCAATTTCCCTCCGATCGCCGATTGACAGTGCAGGTCCCGCGTCCTAGCGTGACACGGAGCGTCGCGCGGGCGACGCACGCCCCTCAACCCGATTCGGAGTGATCCCAGATGGCAGCCAGGAAGAAGGCAAAGAAGGCCGTGAAACGCGCCAGGCGCCGCGTCGTCAAGACGAAGCGCAAGGTGACACGCAAGGGCGCATCCGCCCGGAAGACCGTGCGCAAGGTGGCCCGCAAGGCCGCTCGCGCCGCGCGCAAGACCGTGAAGACCGCCAGGCGCAGGGCGCAAGGCGCGATCAAGACCACGGCGCAGACGGTGCGCCAGGCGACGCGCACGGTGGAGAAGGCGGCGAGCCAGGCCGTCAGCACGGCGGCCGAGAAGGTCGAGCAGGCAACGACGGCGGTGGAATCCTCGCTGGCCGAACCGAAGCCGGCGCCGGCGCCTGCGGCTGCCCAGGCAGCCTGAGCGGCATTCGCGCGAACCGATGACCCGGGCCGGCCCGCAGGGGCCGGTCCCGGGTAAGATTGCGCCCGCGCCCGCCCCGGTAGCTCAGTGGATAGAGCGGCCGCCTCCTAAGCGGCAGGTCGTCGGTTCAACTCCGGCCCGGGGCGCCAGATTCCGCGCGTAAGCTGCTGATCGTTCTTCCTTTCCGTACCGGTTTGGTCCGGTATAATTGGGCTGGCAATGAGCCGTTCCCTGCGCGAGCTGATCGAGTCCAGTCCCTTCGCCAGCTCGCAAGCGCCGTTCGTGGAGGCCCTGTACGACCGGTACCTCGATGCCCCGGGGTCACTGGACCCGGCCTGGCGCCAGTTTTTCGAGAAACTCGGTGCCGAATCTTCGCGTCAGCCGCGGGTGACGCCGGCCGCGCACCCCGGGATCCGCCGCACAACCGTCGTCGCAGCGGCGTCGGGGGCCGCTACCGAAAAGCAATCGGCCGTTTCCCGGCTGATCCAGTTCTACGCCAACCGCGGCCACCTGATCGCGGACATCGACCCGCTCGCGCTGATGAGCCGCCCGGTCCCGAAGGTGCTCGATCCGGCCTACGTCCGCCTGACCGAAGCCGACCTGGACAGCGAGTTCCATACCGGCAGCCGCAGCAGCGGCGTCGAGAAGCAGATGAAGCTGCGCGACATCCTGCGGCAGCTCCGGCACGTCTACGGCGGGCGCATCGGCGCGGAGTTCGCCCACGTCACGACCAGCGACGAACGCCTGTGGCTGCAGGACCGCTTCCAGGAAGGGCGACTGCAGCACACATTCAGCCGCGACGAGCGGCTCAACCTGCTGTGGCAGTTGTCGGTCGCCGAGGGCCTGGAGCGTTACCTGCACACCAAGTACGTCGGCCAGAAGCGCTTTTCGCTGGAGGGCGCGGATGCATTGATTCCCCTGCTCGATGACGTCATCCAGCGCGCTGGGAGCCAGGGTGTCGAGGAGCTCGTCATCGGCATGGCGCACCGCGGCCGTCTCAACGTGCTGGTCAACGTGCTGGGCAAGCCCCCGTCGATGCTGTTCTCGGAGTTCGAAGGCCAGGTGGATCTCGACTCGCTGAAGGGCTCCGGCGACGTCAAGTACCACAAGGGATTCTCCGCCGACCTGCGCACCCCGGGCGGCAACGTCCACGTCGTGCTCGCCTTCAATCCCTCGCATCTCGAGGTCGTGAACGCGGTGGTCGAGGGCTCGGTGCGCGCGCGCCAGGACCGGCGCGGCGATGCCGCCTGGGACCGCGTCGTCCCGCTGCTGGTCCACGGCGACGCGGCCTTTGCGGGACAGGGCGTCGTCATGGAGACGCTGCAGCTCTCGCAGGCGCGCGGCTTCGCGACCGGCGGCACGCTGCACGTGATCGTCAACAACCAGGTCGGATTCACGACCAGCGAGCCGGCGGACGCGCGCTCGACCCTCTACTGCAGCGACGTCGCCAAGATGATCGAGGCGCCGATCTTCCACGTGAATGCGGACGATCCCGAGGCGGTGGTATTCGCCGCCAGGCTCGCACTCGACTATCGCACGAAGTTCCACAAGGACGTGGTCATCGACCTGGTGTGCTACCGCCGGCACGGCCACAACGAGGCCGACGAGCCCGCAGCGACCCAGCCGCTCATGTACCAGGCGATCCGCAGGCACCCGACCGCGCGCCAGATCTACGGCCGCCAGCTCGAGCAGGACGGCCTCCTGGACGAAGGCCAGGCGGCGCAGATGGCCGAGGACTACCGCCGCGGCCTCGACGAGGGCCGGCCGCAAGCACGCGCATTCGCGGGAACCAGCGGCAACCGTTACACAGTGGACTGGACCCGGCACCTGTCGGCCGACTGGTCCGAGGCGCCCGCCACGGGCGTCGCGCCCGAGCGCCTGCGCGCGCTCGCGGCGCAGCTGACCACCGTGCCCGCAGGCTTCATGCTGCACCCGCGCGTGGCACGCGTGGTCGAGGACCGCCGGCGCATGTATGCGGACGAGGCGCCGCTCGACTGGGGCGCGGCCGAGACGCTCGCCTATGCGACGCTGCTCGCGGACGGCGTCCACGTGCGCCTCTGCGGCCAGGACTCCGCGCGCGGCACCTTCTTTCATCGCCACGCGGTCTGGCACGACCAGTCCTCGGGACGCACGCACCTGCCGCTCGCCCAGGTCGCGGCCGGCAAGGCGCGGCTGGACGTCATCGACTCGGTGCTGTCGGAGGAGGCGGTGCTCGGCTTCGAGTACGGCTACTCGACGACGGATCCGGAAGCGCTGGTGATCTGGGAAGGCCAGTTCGGCGATTTCGCGAACGGCGCGCAGGTGATCATCGACCAGTTCATCGCCTCCGGCGAGGCGAAGTGGGGCCGCCTCTCCGGCATCACGCTGTTCCTGCCGCACGGCTACGAAGGGCAGGGGCCCGAGCACAGTTCGGCGCGCCTGGAGCGCTTCCTGCAGCTCTGCGCCGAACTCAACATGCAGGTCTGCGTGCCTTCGACGCCGGCGCAGATGTTCCACCTGCTGCGCCGGCAGATGCTGCGCTCGCTGCGCAAGCCGCTCGTGGTCATGACGCCTAAGAGCCTGCTGCGGCACAAGCAGTCCTCGTCCACCATGCCGGACCTCGCCAGCGGGCACTTCCATCCGGTGATCGACGAACTGGACGCGATCGATTCCGCAGGCGTGCGCCGCCTGGTCGTGTGCAGCGGCAAGGTGTACTACGACCTGCTCGACCGCCGTCACGCCGACCAGGCGACGGACGTGGCGCTGGCGCGCATCGAGCAGCTCTATCCGTTCCCCGCGGACGAGTTCCACGCCGTGGTCACGCGCTACCCGGATGCGCGGCAAGTTGTCTGGTGCCAGGAGGAGCCGCAGAACCAGGGCGCCTGGTACCAGGTCCGGCACCGGCTGCAGGCGGGGCTGCTCGCGGGCCAGGAGCTCCTGTACGCGGGCCGTGAGGGCGCCGCCGCGCCCGCCACGGGCATCCACGTGCTGCACCAGCGCGAGCAGGAGAACCTGGTCGCGGCTGCGCTGTATTCTCCCGACACCGAGACGACGCATCGCGAGACGCACCGCCTGACCGTCGCCTCCCGCAGGAAGGGTTCATGAGCACCGAAGTCCGCGTACCGCAACTGCCTGAATCCGTCGCCGATGCGACGCTCGTGACCTGGCACAAGCAGCCCGGCGACGCCGTCGCGCGCGACGAGAATCTCGCTGACCTCGAGACCGACAAGGTCGTGCTCGAGGTCCCGGCGCCGGTGGCGGGCGTGCTGAAGTCGCAGGACAAGGCGGCGGGCGCCACGGTCACGAGCGGCGAGCTGCTGGCGATCATCGAGGCAGCGTCCGGGGCCGGGGCTGCGAAGGCCGCGATCAAGGCGGCGCCGGCGCCGGCATCGAAGGCCGAGCCGAAAAAGGCGCCCGAGCCAAGGCCGGCCGCGACCAAGGCGGAGCCGGCCTCCGCGAAGCTCTCGCCCGCGGCGCGCCGCCTGGTCGAGGAGAACAAGCTGGCCGCGACGGAGATTGCCGGCAGCGGCCGCGACGGGCTGATCACCAAGGGCGACGTCGCGCAGCACCTCGCCGCCGTGCCCGCGGGCGCCGGCCGGGTCGACCAGCGCGTGCCGATGTCGCGCCTGCGCGCGCGCATCGCCGAGCGCCTGGTGGAGGCACAGGCGAACCAGGCGCTGCTCACCACCTTCAACGAAATCGACATGCAGGCGCTGATGGCCTTGCGCGCGAAATACAAGGAGACGTTCGAGCAGCGCCACGGCGTGCGGCTCGGGTTCATGTCGTTCTTCGTCAAGGCCTGCATCGAGGCGCTCGGCCGCTACCCGGTGATCAACGCCTCGGTCGAGGCGTCCGACATCGTCTACCACGAGTACTACGACATCGGCGTCGCGGTCTCGACCGACCGCGGCCTGATCGTGCCGGTGCTGCGCGATGCCGACCGCATGAGCTTTGCGGACATCGAGAAGGCCGTTGCCGGCTTCGCCGAGCGCGCGCGCAGCGGCACCATCACCCTCGAGGAGCTCACCGGGGGCACGTTCTCGATCACCAACGGTGGCGTGTTCGGCTCCCTGCTGTCCACGCCCATCGTCAATGCGCCGCAGAGCGCGATCCTCGGCATGCACAAGATCCAGCAGCGGCCGGTCGCGGTCGGCGAGCAGGTGGCGGTGCGGCCGATGATGTACGTCGCGCTGACCTACGATCACCGGATCATCGACGGCCGCGAAGCCGTGCAGTTCCTGGTGGCGGTGAAGGAAGCCCTCGAGGATCCCGCGCGCCTGCTGCTGCAGGTCTGAAGGAAGAAGAACTATGTCCGACTCATTCGACGTCATCGTCATCGGCGGCGGCCCGGCGGGCTACCCGGCCGCCATCCGTGCCGGCCAGAACAAGCTCTCGGTCGCCTGTATCGACGAGTGGAAGAACCGCGACGGCAGCACGGCGTTCGGCGGCACCTGCCTGAACGCGGGCTGCATACCTTCGAAGGCGCTGCTCGAGTCGTCCGAGCTCTTCCATCGCGCACAACACGAGTTCGCCGCGCACGGCGTTACGCTCTCCGGCGTCGGCTTCGATGTTGCCGCCATGCAGAAACGCAAGGCCGGGATCGTGCGGGCGAGCACCCAGGGCATCCTGCAGCTCTTCAAGGCGGCGGGCGTCACACCGCTTTCCGGCCACGGCAAGCTGCTCGCGGGGCGCAAGGTGGAATTCACGGGTCACGACGGGACGAAGAGGACGCTGCAGGCGAAGCACGTAGTGCTGGCATCCGGCTCCGAGCCGATGCCCTTGCGCGGTGTCGCCTTCGACGGCGACCGCATCGTGGATTCCTGGGGCGCGCTCGACTTCCCGGAGGTGCCGAAGCGGCTTTGCGTGATCGGCGCGGGGGTCATCGGCCTCGAGCTCGGCAGCGTCTGGCGCCGGCTGGGTGCGGAGACGGTGATGCTGGAAGCGCTCGATGCGCTGCTGCCGATGGCGGACGGGGCGGTGTCGAAGGAAGCGGCGCGTCACTTCAAGAAGCTGGGCCTCGACATTCGCCTCGGAGCCAAGGTCACGGGCGCCGAAGTTCGCCCTGACGGCGTGCGCGTCGGCTACTCGGATGCGAAGGGTGTGCAGACCCTGGTCGTCGACCGCCTCGTGGTCGCCATCGGCCGCCGGCCGTTCACGAAGGAACTGCTGGGAGAGGGCACCGGCGTGAAACTGGACGAGCGCGGCTTCGTCCAGGTGGACGAGCATTGCCGCACCGGCGCCGAGGCCATCTGGGCGGTCGGCGACTGCGTGCGCGGTCCGATGCTGGCGCACAAAGGCAAGGAGGAAGGCGTCGCCGTCGCCGACCTGATCGCCGGCCAGTACGGTCACGTGAACTACAAGACGATCCCGTCGGTGATCTATACCGCGCCGGAGATCGCCTGGGTGGGACAGACCGAGGAGCAGGCCAAGGCGGCGAGACGGTCCGTCAAGACCGGCAGCTTCCCGTTCGCCGCCAGCGGCCGCGCACGCGCGATGGAGGCGGGCGCCGGCTTCTGCAAGATCGTCGCGGACGCCGGCAGCGACGAGATCCTGGGCGTGCACGTGATCGGCCCGATGGCGGGTGAACTGATCGCCGAGGCCGTCCTTGCGATGGAGTACTCGGCGAGCACCGAAGACCTGCAGCGCACGATCCACGCGCACCCGACGCTGTCGGAAGCCATGCACGAAGCCGCGCTCGCCGCCGACAAGCGCGCTATCGACATCCCCAACCGCTAGCTGCGGCGGCGGGCGCTGATGACGCCGGGCAGGGCGGAGAGGCGTGCCAGCAGGCGCGTCAATTCCTCGAGGCCGGCAACCGAGACACGCAGCATGAGATCGGCGCTGCCCTGGCCGGGATCTCCCCGCGAGGCGAGCCGCTCGATGTTGATCTTCTCGTCCGCAACCAGGGTCGTGACGTCGCGCAGCAGGCCCTTGCGGTCCATCGCGTGCAGCTGGATCTCGACCGGGAAGCGCCGGTCCGCGGACTTGCCCCAGCCCACCTGCAGCAGCCGTTCCGGCGCCCGCGCGGCGAGGCGCGCCAGGTTGCGGCAGCCGGCGCGATGGATCGTGACCCCGCGGCCGACCGTCACGTATCCCGTGATCGCCTCGGGCGGCACCGGGTTGCAACAACGCGCGTAGGTGGACAGCAGGTCGCCGACGCCCTCGACCTGCACTGCACCGGCCGGCCCTCTCGGCACCGCGCCGATGGGCGGCAGTTCGGAAGGCGCAGGCACCGCCGCGCGGGCTCGTGCGCGCCGCTGGATCGCCGCCGAGAGCTGCGCGATCGTCAGGTCGCCCGAGCCCAGCGCAAGATAGAGCGCGTCGGCACTCGTCACGCCGAATTCGCCGATGAGTTCCGAGACCAGGGCCTGCTGGCCACCATGGCGGGCGAGTTCGCGTTCGAACAGCTCACGGCCCTCGGCGAGATTCTGGCCTGCGTCGCGCTTCTTGAACCAGGCGCGCACCTTGGCGCGGCTCCTGGGCGAGGCCAGGAAGCCCTCCTGCTCGATCAGCCAGTCACGGCTGGGCTGGGCCTGCTTGCCGCCGATGATCTCGACGACCTCGCCATTCGCGAGGTGGTGGTTGAGCGGCACGATGCGCCCGTTCACGCGCGCCCCCCGGCAGCGATGGCCGAGGTCGGTATGCACGTGATAGGCGAAATCGATCGGCGTCGCGCCGGCCGGCAGGTCCACGACCTCGCCCTTCGGCGTCAGCGCGTAGACGCGGTCCTCGAACAGGTCCGCCCGCACGCGCGTCAGGAAATCGCTGTCGCTCTCGGCCTCGCCGGCCGGCACCAGCAGTTCGCGCAGCCACTCGATCTTGCGGTCGTAGGCCGCGTCCTTCGCCGCACCCTCCTTGTAGCGCCAGTGCGCGGCGACCCCGAGCTCGGCATGCTCGTGCATGTCGCGCGTGCGGATCTGGATCTCGAGCGGCGCGGCACCCGGCCCGATCACGGCCGTGTGCAGCGAGCGGTAGAGGTTGTCCTTGGGCGTGGCGATGTAGTCGTCGAACTCGCCCGGGATGTAGGGCCAGCGGCCGTGCACGACGCCGAGCGCGGCGTAGCAGTCCGCGACGCTGCCCGTAATGACGCGGATCGCGCGCACGTCCAGCACCTGGTCGAAGGCCAGGCCCTTCTTGTTCATCTTCCGCCAGATGCTGTAGATGTGCTTGGGCCGCCCCAGGACCTCGGCCTGCACGCCCGCCTTGGCCAGCTCGGCGGCGACCTCCGCGATCGCCGCCTCGATCCAGCGCTCGCGGTCCGCGCGCGATTCATTGAGCTGGCCTGCGATCTGGCGGTAGCTGGCAGGCTCCAGCCAGCGGAAGGCGAGGTCCTCGAGCTCCCACTTCAACTGCCAGATCCCGAGCCGGTTGGCGAGCGGAGCGTAGATCTCGCGCGTTTCCCAGGCCAGCTGCAGGCGGCTGGCGTCGTCGAGCGTGCGCGCATGGCGCATGCGGCGCAGCTGATCGGCGAGGCGCACGAGCACCAGGCGCGGGTCGGTGACGACCGCCAGCAGCATGCGCCGCAACGCATCCGCCTGGGCGCCGGACAGCGACTTCTCCGGCGACCATTGCGCCCCGATCCGGAACTCGCCCAGCCGGCCGAGTTCGCCCGCGAACTCCGCCGCGGCCGCGCCCAGGGCGGCGGCCGCCGCCGGCGGCTCGAGCAACCGGCGCTCGAACAGCGGTTGCAGCAGCGCGCCGGCGACGATCACGCGCTCGGCGTCGAGCGCCGCGACGATGCTGGCGGTCTCGGCGCCTTGCTCCTCCGCCTGCCGCCAGCCGTCCGCGCCCGACGACAGCGCGGCGAGCGTCGCGCGCAGCTCGGCGAGCACGCCGCTGTCGGCGGCGGCCGTTGTGGTCGTCGTCTTCATGGCGAGTGGCTATGATACTGGCATGGTGCGCATCCTCGGCCTCGATCCCGGTTCGCGGGTCACGGGCTACGGCGTCGTGGACGCAGGACAAGGCGGCGTCCGCTACGTCGCGAGCGGCTGCATCCGCGTCGGCGCGGGCGCCATGGCCGGGCGGCTGCTCGACATCCATCGCCACGTGACCCAGCTGGTGGACGCCTATGCGCCCGGCGAGATCGCCATCGAGCGCGTGTTCGTGCACAAGAACCCCGACAGCGCGCTGAAGCTGGGGCAGGCCCGCGGCGCCGCGCTCTGCGGCGCCTGCCACGCGGGCGCGCAGGTTTTCGAGTACGCGCCGCGCGCGGTCAAGCAGTCAGTCACCGGCACGGGCGGCGCGGCCAAGGGCCAGGTCCAGCACATGATCAAGGCGCTCCTGTCGCTGCAGGGCCGCCTCGCGGCGGATGCGGCGGATGCGCTCGCGATCGCGCTGTGTCACGCCCATCACCGCAACGGCGCGGCGCTGCGGCGCGCGGGAGCCTCGCGGTGATCGGGCGCCTGCGCGGCAAGCTCCTGCGCAAGACGCCACCGGCGCTGATCGTGGACGTCGGCGGCGTCGGCTACGAGCTGGAGGCCCCCATGTCCACTTTCTACCGCCTGCCCGAGGTCGGCAGCGAGGTGGAACTGCACACGCATCTGGTCGTGCGCGAGGACGCGCACCTGCTCTATGGCTTCGCCACCGAGGAAGAGCGGCGGCTGTTCCGCGACCTGCTGCGCGTCACCGGCATCGGTCCCAAGATCGGCCTCGCACTGCTCTCCGGCATCGACGTCGATACTTTCCTGGCCTGCGTCGAATCCCAGGACGTCGACGCGCTGACCCGCATCCCCGGCGTCGGCCGCAAGACCGCCGAGCGCTTGCTGGTCGAGATGCGCGACCGCATCCGCGCGCTGGGCGAACTGCCCGCCACCGGCAGGCGCCTGGACGGCGCGGCGGGCGCCCAGGCGCAGGCGCACGCTGCGCTGGTCGCGCTCGGCTACCGGCCGGTCGAGGCGACCCGCCTGCTGAAGTCCGTGGACGGCGAGGACGCCGGCACGGAGGAACTGATCCGGCGCGCGCTGAAGGCCGCCGCAAGGTAGCATGGCGCGATGATCGAGCAGGACCGGGTCACGGCCGCGACCGCCACGCGCGAGGACGAGGTCATCGCCCGGAGCGTGCGCCCGAAGACGCTGGCCGACTACATCGGCCAGGCGCCGGTCAAGCAGCAGATGGGCATCTTCATCGAGGCCGCCCGCCGCCGCGGCGAGGCGCTCGACCACGTGCTGATCTTCGGGCCCCCGGGCCTCGGCAAGACCACGCTCGCGCACATCGTCGCGCACGAACTGGGCGTGGGCCTGCGCCAGACCTCGGGCCCGGTGCTCGAGCGCCCCGGCGACCTCGCCGCGATCCTGACCAACCTGCAGCCGCGCGACGTGCTGTTCGTGGACGAGATCCACCGCCTGAGCCCGGTGGTGGAGGAGATCCTCTATCCTGCGATGGAGGACTGCCAGCTCGACATCCTGATCGGCGAGGGTCCCGCCGCGCGCTCGATCAAGCTCGACCTGCCGCCGTTCACGCTGGTCGGCGCGACCACGCGGGCCGGGCTCCTGACCTCGCCGTTGCGCGACCGCTTCGGCATCGTGCAGCGCCTCGACTTCTACACCCAGGACGAGATCCGGCGCATCGTCGTGCGCGCCGCCGGCATCCTGGGACTCGAGGTGGATGTCGCCGGCGCGCAGGGGCTCGCGGAGCGCTCGCGCGGCACGCCGCGCATCGCCAACCGCCTGCTGCGCCGCGTGCGCGACTTCGCCGAGGTTCGCGCAGCCGGGCGCATCGACGCGGGCGTGGCCGCGGCGGCGCTCGACATGCTGGAAGTGGACCGCGAGGGCTTCGACCTGCTCGACCGCAGGCTGCTGATGACCATCATCGAGAAGTTCGCCGGCGGGCCGGTCGGCATCGACAGCCTGGCGGCCACGCTCGGCGAGGAGCGCGACACGCTCGAGGACGTGGTCGAGCCGTTCCTGATCCAGCAGGGCTTCCTGTTGCGCTCCGCGCGCGGGCGGGTCGCGACCCAGGCGGCGTGGCGGCACTTCGGGCTGACGCCTCCCGCCGCGGATCCCGCCGGCGGCAGCCTGCCGCTGTTCCGCGGCTAGGGACGTTCTGCGCAGGTGGCGCCGTTCGCGATTCCGGTGCGGGTCTACTGGGAGGACACGGACGCCGGCGGCGTCGTGTATTACGCCAACTACCTGCGCTTCATGGAGCGGGCGCGCAGCGACTGGCTGCGCTCGCTCGGCGTGGACCAGGCCGCATTGCTGCGCGACGAACGACGCCAGTTCGTCGTGGTCGAAGCGCAGGTCCGCTATCACAAGGCGGCGCGCCACGACGACATGCTCTGGGTCTCGGTCGAGCTCGAGGAGACGCGCGGGGCGTCGGTCGTGCTCGCGCAGGAGATCCGCCGCGCCGACGCCGGGGGCGAGCTGCTGGTGAGCGGCACGATCCGCGCCGCCTGCGTGGACACGGACAGCCTGCGGCCCCGGCCGCTCCCCGCGGCGCTCGCCGCTCCAAGCTGAGGACCACCGCGTGACGGAATCACATTCCCTTGTCCAGCTCGTGCTGCAGGCCGGCCCGGTCGTGCAGGCCATCATCGTGCTGCTGCTGCTCGCCTCGCTGGTCTCGTGGACCATCATCTTCCGCAAGCGGCGCCTGCTGCGCGAGGCGCAGGTCGAGGCCAACCGCTTCGAAGGCGCATTCTGGTCCGGCGGCGATCTCGGCAAGCTCTACCGCGCCATCGAGGCGCGCGGCGAGCCCGCGGTGGGCATGGAAGGCATCTTCGAGGCGGGTTTCGGCGAGTTCTCGCGCTTGCGGGCCCAGGCCGGCGGCTCGGGGGCGGAATTGCTGGAAGGCGTGCGGCGCGCGATGCGCGTGGCGCAGCTGCGCGAGATCGACCGGCTCGAGGAGAGCCTCGCCACGCTCGCGACCGTGGGCTCGACCAGCCCGTACGTCGGACTGTTCGGTACGGTGTGGGGCATCATGGGGGCGTTCCAGGGCCTCGGCAACGTGCAGCAGGCGACGCTCGCGATGGTCGCGCCCGGCATCGCGGAAGCGCTGATCGCGACCGCCGCGGGCCTGTTCGCCGCGATCCCCGCGGTCGTCGCCTACAACCGCTACGCCGACAAGGTGAACCGGCTGGAACTCCGATACGACGCCTTCATGGACGAGTTCTCGACCCTGCTCCAGCGGCACGCCTCGCCGAGGAACCCGTGAGATGACCGGCAACGGCCGCAAGCGCCGCCTGATGGGCGATATCAACGTGGTGCCGTACATCGACGTGATGCTGGTGCTGCTCATCATCTTCATGATCACGGCCCCGCTGCTGACGCAGGGCGTGCAGGTCGAGCTGCCCGACGCGGACGCGAAGCCGATCGACCCGGAGCTGCTGAAGGACCGGGAGCCGCTGGTGCTGTCGGTGGATCGCGACGGGCGCTACTACCTGAACGTCGGCGGTGACGAAGATGCTCCGATCGACGAGGCGGAAGTCGCCCGCCGCGCCGCCGCCGTGCTGGAACGCGATGCCGCCGTGCCGGTGCTGGTCAAGGCGGACGAGCGGGTGCCCTACGGCAGCGTGGTGCGGGGCATGGTCCTGTTGCAGCGGGCAGGCGCGTCGAAGATCGGCTTCCTGACCGACCCGAAGGCGATGCGCGCACTCGAGGAACTCGAGCGCCGCCGATGAGCGCCGCGGCGGCCAGGCCCGTGTTGGCGCCCGCGGCCTGGTCCGTGGCGCTGCATCTGGCGATCGCCGGGCTGCTGCTGGTCGGGCTGACGCTGCCGGAACGGGAGGATGCGCTGGAAATCCTGCCGATCGACGCGGTCGTCGTGGACCAGGCGGTGATCCAGGCGGCGAGCCGCCAGCGTCGCGAAACGGAGCAGCAGCGGGCCGAGGAGCGCCGCCGCGAGGAGGCGGAGTCGCGGGCCCGGCGCGAGGAGGCGGAACGACTGGAACAGGCACAAGCCGAGCGCCGCGCCGAGGAGCAACGCCGTCTCGAGGCCGAGCAGGCCGCACAGGCGAAGGCCCGGGCGGATGCCGAGGCGAAGCGCAAGGCCGAGCAGCAGGCGCAGGCGAAGGCCGCCGCGGAGAAGAAGCGCGCGGCGGAGGAAGCCCGCCTGCGCACCGAGCGCGAGGCGGAGCTGCGCGCGCGCCTCGCCGAAGAGGAGCAGCGAACCGGAGCCGCGTTCCAGGGTCTCAAGGCGCAGTACGTCCGCGCGATCCAGGCGCACGTCGAGCAGCGCTGGTTCGAGCCGCCCGGCATCGGGCAGGGGGCGAGTTGCACCGTGCACGTCACGCAGATTCCGGGTGGAGAGGTGGTCGGCATGCGCTTTGGCGCCTGTAACGGCGGCGAGGCGATGCGACGTTCGATCGAAACCGCGGTGAGGAACGCCTCGCCGTTGCCGGCCCCGCCGGAGCCCGGCCTGTTCGAGCGCGAGGTGCGCCTCGTCTTCACGCCCAAGGAGACCGCACGGTGATCCGTACCCTCCACTGGCTGCCCGTCCTGCTGCTGGCACTCGCCGTCCCGCGGGCCGAGGCACAGCTGACCGTCCAGATCCTACGCGGCATGGCGGAGTCGGTCCCGATCGCAGTCGTGCCCCTGGGCTGGGACGCCCCCGGCGCCGCCCCCACCGACGTCGCGGCGATCGTGCACGCGGACCTCGAGCGCAGCGGACGCTTCCGGCCGCTCTCGCGCAGTCAGATGCTGGAATTGCCTCACGAGGCGAAGGCGGTGGATGTTGCCGACTGGCGCATGCTCAAGGTGGACTACGTCGTCGTGGGCCGGCTGTCGCCGCTTCCCGACGGTCGCTTCGAGCTGCGCTACGAACTGGTGCAGGTCGCGACCGGCGAGCGGCTGCTGGGCGCGACGCTGCCCGTCGATCGCGCCGCGCTCAGGCTCGCGGGCCATCGGGTGTCGGACGCCATCTACGAGCGGATCCTCGGCGTGCGCGGGGCCTTCTCGACGCGCATCGCCTACGTCGCCGTCGACGGCCCGGCGACGGCGCGCGGCTACCGTCTCGTGATCGCGGACGCCGACGGCGAGAACCAGCGCGTCGTGTTCGCCTCGCCGCAGCCGATCCTGTCGCCGGCCTGGTCTCCCGACGGCCGCGCGCTGGCATACGTGTCCTTCCACAGCGGACTGCCGGCGATTTACGTCCAGGAGCTGCGGACCGGCGAGCAGACCCGGGTCTCGGCCTATTCCGGCATCAATGGCGCGCCGAGCTACTCGCCGGACGGCAGCCAGCTGGCGCTCGCCCTGTCGCGCCGCGACGGCAACGTGGACATCTACCTGCTGACGCTGGCCACCCGCGAGTTGCGCCGGCTGACCGACGACCCCTCGATCGACACCGAACCCGCCTGGGCGCCGGACGGGCGCTCGCTGTACTTCACCTCCGACCGGGCGGGGGCGCCCCAGGTCTATCGCCTCGGACTCGCGACGGGCGAGCGGCCGCGGCGCATCACCTTCGAGGGAAGCTACAACGCGCGGCCGCGGGTGTCGCCGGACGGCCGCGAACTTGCGGTCGTCACGCAGGACCGTGGCGCCTTCCGCATCGCAGCCGTGGACGCGGAGCGTGGAACGCTGCGCGTGCTCTCGGGCGGGCGGCTCGACGAGTCGCCGTCCTGGTCGCCGAATGGCGCGGACATCATCTACGCGACGCGGGACGGCGGGCGCGGCGTGCTGGCGATCGTCTCCGCCGACGGCCGCGTCCAGCAGCATCTCGCGGCGAGCGCCGGCGAGGTGCGCGAGCCTGCGTGGTCGCCGTTCCCGAGATGAACGACCGTGACGAGGCGCGGTGCCTTGTGTTACTAAGTCTCCGGCCCGATTCCGGGCCGGCCGCGAACAGAGGAGTACGAACGATGCGGTTGCTGCCTGCCATGCTGATCCTCGCCGTCGCCGCCGGGCTCGCCGGCTGCCCCAAGAAACCGACGACCGTACCGGATGCCGGAGCAGGAACCCAGACCGCGCCGCAGGACGGTGCGACCACGGGCGCCGGCGAGGGGCAGGTGGGACAGGCGCGCGACCTGCCGTCCGAGGGCGCCGCGATCGGTGCCGCTCCCGCCGGCGTGGCGACGGTCATCTACTTCGACTTCGACCGCAGCGACATCCGGCCCGAGTTCACGAGCCTGGTCAACGCCCACGCGCGGCACCTCGCCGGCGCCGCCGGCACCCGGGTGCGCCTCGAGGGCCACACTGACGAGCGCGGTTCGCGCGAGTACAACATCGCCCTCGGCGAGCGCCGGGCCCAGGCGGTGCGGCGCGCCCTCATGCTGCAGGGCGCCGGGGACAACCAGCTGACGACCGTCAGTTACGGCGAAGAGCGTCCGGCGGCCGAGGGCAGCGACGAGGCGGCGTATGAGCGGAATCGCCGCGTCGAGATCGTCTACGGCCGGTGACCGCATGAGCGGACGCCCGATCGGCCTGGCGATGCTCATGCTGGTCGCGACCGCGGCCGCAACGCCCGCCGCTGCGCAGTCGCGCGGCGAGCGCATCGAGTCGCTGGAGTCGCGCATGCAGGCCGTCGAGCGCCAGCTCGAGAGCCAGGCGCTGCTCGAGATGGCGCGCCAGCTCGAGTCCCAGGACGCGGAGCTGCGCCGCCTGCGCGGAGAGCTCGAGCGCCTGCAGCACGAGCTCGAGCGCATCCGCGGGCAGCAGCGCGACCAGTACCTGGACCTCGACACGCGACTGCGCGCCGCGGAAGCGGCGCTCGCGGCGGCGCAGTCCGCGCCGCCCGCGGCCGGGCCCGAGGCCGAGTACCAGGCGGCCTTCAACCTGCTGAAGGACGGCAAGTACCCGGAGGCCACCGCCGCGCTCGGCGAGTTCATCGCGCGGCACCGCGACCACGAACTGGCGTCGAATGCGCTCTACTGGCTCGGCGAGGCGCATTACGTGCAGCGTAATTTCCAGGCGGCGCTTGCCGCCTTCGACGGCGTGCTGAAGGAGTTCCCGGGCGCACGCAAGACGCCGGATGCGCTCCTGAAGGCCGGCTACTGCCAGTACGAGCTCAAGCGCCATGATGCGGCCCGCGCGACGCTCACGCGACTCGCGCAGGAATTCCCGGAATCCCCGGCGGCCGCCGAGGCCGCGACGCGCCTCGAGCGGATGAAGGCCGAGGGGCGCTGAGGAGGGGCCGATGTCCGCCGAAGCCGCCGAGCTGCCCGCCGCGGCGCGACTGAGGATTACCGAGACGTTCCTCTCGCTGCAGGGCGAGGCGGACGCCGTCGGCTGGCCGACGTTCTTCATCCGCCTGACCGGCTGCCCGCTGCGCTGCCGGTATTGCGACACCGCCTATGCCTTCGAGGGCGGCGAGTGGAGGAGCATCGGCACCCTGGTCGACGGGGCGCGCGCTGCCGGCGTGCGGCACGTGTGCGTCACGGGCGGCGAACCACTCGCCCAGAAGAAGTGCCGCGATCTGCTGGTGGCACTGTGCGACGCAGGCCTCGAGGTGTCGCTCGAGACGAGCGGGGCCGTCGACGCGAGCGATGTCGACGCCCGGGTCGTCCGCGTCGTGGACGTCAAGACGCCGGGCTCCGGGGAATCGGCGCGCAACCTCGATCTCTCGAGGCAGAAGCTGCGGCCCACCGACCAGCTCAAGTTCGTGATCTGCGACCGCGCCGATTACGAATGGGCCCGTGACCGGCTGCGCCGCGAGCGCCTGGACGCGCACTGCCCGGTGCTGTTCTCTCCGTCGTGGCAGCAGCAGCCCGCGCGCGAGCTCGCCGAGTGGATCCTCGCAGACCGGCTGCCGGTGCGGTTCCAGGTCCAGCTCCACAAGTTCCTGTGGGGAGACGTCCCTGGCCGTTGAGCCGCAGGCGGCGAGGCCTTGCGCCGTGGTGCTCGTCTCCGGCGGGCTCGACTCGGCGACCACGCTCGCGATCGCGCGTGCGGACGGATTCCACTGCCATGCCCTGTCGTTCGATTACGGCCAGCGTCACCGCGCCGAGCTCGATGCGGCGCGGCGCGTGGCCGCGGCGCTCGGGGCCGCCGCGCACCGCATCCTGCCCGTGCCGCTCGGCGAACTCGGGCACTCGGCCCTGACCGACGCGTTGATCCCCGTGCCGGAGCGGCCGGGCGAGGGCATCCCGGTCACCTATGTTCCCGCGCGCAACACCGTGTTCCTCGCCTGCGCGCTCGGCTACGCCGAGGTCGTCGGCGCCAGCGACATCTACATCGGCGTGAACGCGGTCGACTACTCCGGCTACCCCGACTGCCGGCGGGAATTCATCGCCGCTTTCGAAAAGGTGGCGAATCTCGCCACCCGGGCGGCGGTCGAGGGCCGCCCGATGCACATCCGCGCGCCGCTGATCGCATGGTCGAAGGCCGAGATCATCCGGCGGGGCAGTGCGCTCGGCGTGGACTACTCGCTCACCGTGTCGTGCTACCAGCCGGACGCCGCCGGAAGCGCCTGCGGCCGCTGCGACTCCTGCCGCCTGCGCCGCGCCGGCTTCGAGCAGGCGGGAATCACCGATCCGACCCGCTACCGCTGACCGCGCCGGCGGATCGTCATCCCAGCAGCGGCCGCAGGGGGCCGAACGGATCGTGGGCGCGGGCAATGGCGATCATCGCGCCGAAGGCAAGCAGGGCGGCGGCCAGGCAGACGAGCTGGCGTGCGCCGCCGGCTGCGCCCCTGAGCGCGACGTAGGCGCAGGCAATGTAAACGGGCAACAGCGCCAGCTTGGCATACAGCCAACCGGTCACGAACGTCGCGGCAGGCAGGATGGCGACCAGCGCGAGCGCGGAGAGCAGCAGCGCGGTATCCACCGCATAGCTCAGGTACCGCGGCAACGGCAGCAGCGCCAGGTCGCCGCGGCCCGCCCGGGCCAGCAGCCCGCGCAGCAGGAACAGGCTGCCGCTCGCGATCACGGCGGCGATGTGCAGGACCCGGATCTGCGGGTAGAACTCGATCATCGCCGGGCAATCCTAATCGGTTATCATGCGCGCCGCCGCAACGGGCCGTTAGCTCAGTGGTAGAGCATCTGGCTTTTAACCAGTTGGTCGGTGGTTCGATCCCACCACGGCCCACCAATCCGGGGAGCCCGCCTTGGACAAGCCGCTGAGCAAGGAACTGACCGAAGCCGCCGCCGCCGCGCTGAACCGGATCCTCGAACTGGAACTGGCCGGGGTGGTGCGCTACCTGCATTACAGCTTCACGGTCTTCGGCCACAACCGCATCCCGATCGTGGCCT
>DASTOQ010000054.1:0-24716 GCA_035720205.1 Steroidobacteraceae bacterium
GAGACGGCGGCGGTGATGGTTGCGCGCGGCGACCTCGGGGTCGAGGTCGGCTACGCCGAGCTCACGGGCCTGCAGAAGCGCATCATCGCGCTCGCCCGTGCCAGGAGCCGGCTCGTCATCACGGCGACGCAGATGATGGAATCCATGATCCACGCGCCGGTGCCGACGCGCGCCGAGGTCTCGGACGTCGCGAACGCGGTGATGGACGACACGGACGCGGTGATGCTCTCGGCGGAGACGGCGGTTGGGCGGCACCCGGGCCGCGTCGTGCGCGCGATGGCGCAGGTGATCGAGGGCGCCGAGAAGTGGCAGCTGTCGAACCGGCCGGAGCTGCGCACGGACGGCCACCACAGCCGCACCGACGAGGCGATCGCGGCGGCCGTCATGTACACCGCCAACCACCTCGACGTGCGCGCAATCGTCGCGCTGACGGAATCCGGCTCGGTGGCGCTGTGGATGTCGCGCATGCGCTCGGACATCCCGATCTACGCCTTCACGCGCCACCCGGCGACGCAGCGGCGGGTCACGCTCTACCGCGGCGTCTACCCGGTGGATATCGACGTGACCAGCACGCGCGCGGACGAGATGTATCCCGCGATCTTCGACCGCATGCTGCAGGACGGCCTCGCCGGGGAGGGCGATCTCATCATCATCACCAAGGGCGAGTTCTCGGGCGTCACCGGCGGCACCAACACGATGAAAATCGTCCAGGTGCAACGCCGCTGATGGAAAAAGGGACAGTCACCTTTTTCCGCTGGCTGCGCCGCGCGTTCGTGCTGCTGCTGGTCGTGCTGCTGCTGGCACTGCTGGCCGCCTGGCTCGCGCTGCGCGCGAGCCTGCCGCAGCTCGAGGGCGAAGTCGCGCTCGCCGGCCTCACGGCGCCGGTCACGATCGGCCGCGATGCGCTGGGAGTGCCCGAGATCCGGGGCGCCACGCGCGAGGACGTCGCGCGCGCGACCGGCTTCCTGCATGCGCAGGAGCGCTATTTCCAGATGGACCTGCTGCGCCGCACGGGGGCGGGCGAACTGGCGGCGCTGCTCGGTCCCGCGCTGGTCGATACCGACCGGCGCATCCGCGTACACCAGTTCCGCAAGCGCGCGGTGGCGGCCATGACCGCGCTCACCGGCGGGGAGCGCGCGCTGTTCGAGGCCTACGCGGCCGGCGCCAACGCCGGGCTCGCGGGCCTCGACGCTCGGCCTTTCGAGTACTTCCTGCTGCGTCAGCGGCCGCAGCCCTGGCGCGTCGAGGACTCGTTGCTCGTCATCTACGCCATGTGGATCGACCTGCAGGGCCTGGACGCGCGCCATGAGCAGCGCCGCGGGCGCCTTGCCACCGCGTTGCCGCCCTCGCTCTACCGTTTCCTGACCGAGCCCGATCCGTCGTGGGAGGCGCCGCTCGACGGCACGCGCCTGCCCGAGATGCCGCTGCCGACGGCGGACGAATACGACCTGCGCAGGCTCGATCGCGCACTGTTCGAACGGGCGGACGAGAGGGCGCGGGAGAGCCGCCGCGCCGCGGCGCCGCTGCGGGGGGAGCCGGACATCGCGCTCGGCAGCAACAACTGGGCAGTCGCAGGAACGCGCGGAGCCGGCGGCGCCGCGCTGCTCGCGAACGACATGCACCTCGGGCTCAACGTGCCGAACATCTGGTATCGCGCGCGCCTGGTGGTCGAGTCGGCGGGCATCGACGTCAGCGGCGTGAGCCTGCCGGGCGGCCCGGCGATCGTCGCCGGCAGCAACGGCAGCGTCGCCTGGGGATTCACCAACAGCTATGGCGACTTCCAGGACCTGGTCGTGCTGGCGCCGGGGCCGCAGGGCCAGGACAGTTACCTGACCGCCGACGGGCCGCTGGCGGTCGAGACCGAAGTCGAGACCATCGACGTCGCCGGCGCAAAGCCGGTGGAGCTGGTCGTGCGCCGCACGATCTGGGGTCCGGTCGTCGGCGACGACGGCGAAGGCCATGAACTCGCGCTGGCCTGGACCGCGCACCGCGACGGCGCCAACGACCTGAAGCTGCTTGCGCTCGAAACCGCGCGCGGCCTCGACGCCGCCGCGGCGATCATCGGCGGCGCCGGCATGCCCGCACAGAACGTGCTGATCGCGGACCGCGCCGGACGCATCGGCTGGGTGCTCTCGGGCAGGCTGCCGCGGCGCCAGGGCTTCGAGGCCACGCGCCCGATGGCCTGGCACGAGCGCGCCGCCGCCTGGGACGGCTGGATCCCCGCCGCGGAGTCGCCGCGGCTGCTCGATCCGCCGCAGGGCTACGCCTGGAGTGCGAATGCGAGGGTCATGGGCGGCGAGGCCTTCGGCGCGATCGGCGACGGCGACTACGCACCGGCCTCGCGTGCGCGCCAGATCCGCGACCGGCTGGCAGGGCTCGAGGCGGCGACGCCGGCGGATCTGCTGGCGATCCAGACCGACGCTCGCGCAGATTACCTGGCGAACTGGCAGCCGCTCGCGCTCGCCGCGCTGCAGCGCGCCGGCCTCGGGCAGGCGGCGGCGCTGGTCGCCGGCTGGAGCGGCCACGCGGCCGTGGACGATGCCGGCTATCGCCTGGTGCGGCAGTTCGAGCGTCGCGTCGCCGACCGCGCATTCACGATGCTGACGGTCGAGGCACGCGCGCGCTGGCCGGATTTCCGCTGGCGCACGCCGCAGCGTTTCACGGAGGTCGCCTGGCGGCTGCTGCGCGAGCGGCCCGCGCACCTGCTGGACCCGCGCTTCGCGGACTGGGACGGCTGGCTCGCGGATGTCGCGGCCGAAGTCGTCGAGGATCTGCCCGAGGTATGCGCCGACCTGGAAGGTTGCCGCTGGGGCGAGGTCAACCGCGCGCGCATCCGCCATCCGATCAGCGAGGCGGCGCCGATCCTCGGCCGCTTCCTCGACATGCCCGCGGACGCGCTGCCCGGCGACTGGTCCACGCCGCGCGTGCAGTCCGCGCGCTTCGGCGCTTCCGAGCGATTCGCGGTGTCGCCCGGGCGCGAGTCCGAAGGCTACTTCCACATGCCCGGCGGACAAAGCGGCCATCCGCTGTCGCCGTTCTACCGCGCCGGCCACGAGGCCTGGGTGCGAGGGGAAGCGGCGCCGTTCCTGCCGGGCGTGCCGGAGCACGTGCTGGTGCTGAAGCCCGCAAGCTGAAGGTGACGGTGCCGAGCGCTGCCAGGGTCTGCCCGCTGCTCGAGCGCCCGGCCGCGACACGGCGCCTGCCTTACGCGCCGCCGCCGTGGGAACTGCTCGAATGCCTCGAGTCGGGCTTCGTGTTCCTCGGAAATCCTCCCGGTTACGAGGCGCTCGAGCAGCAGTACGCCTGGGAGCGGACCTCCGCGCAGGAAATGCGCGCCCGCCGCCAAGCGGAACCGCGCCTGCATGCGGCGAGCGCCGCGTACGGCACGTTCCGCCGCCGCGTGCTCGGGCGCAACAAGGTCGCGGTCCTGTGCCGCAGGCTGCTCGCGGACTCGGCCGCCGGCCCGGTCCGCCTGCTCGACGTCGGCTGCGGCGACGGTCGGTCGCTGGAGCGCATCGTCGCGGGCCTGGATCCCGGCGTCGCGCGCCGCACGGTGCCCCACGGCGTCGAGCTCTCGCGCGCGCTCGCGCGCGCGGCCGCGGAAAGACTCGCCGCCATGGGCGGATTCTGCATGCAGGCGAGCGCGACCGATGGGCTCGCGCGCCTGTCCGCGGGCCAATTCCGCCTGATCCTGCTCGCGTCCTACCTCGAGCACGAGATCCAGCCGCTGCCCGTGCTGCGCCGCTGCCGCGAGCTGCTGGACGGCGACGGGCAGGTCGTCGTCAAGGTGCCGAACTACGCCTGCTGGAACCGGCGGCTGCGGGGCGCGCGCTGGTGCGGTTTCCGCTGGCCGGATCACGTCAACTACTTCACCCCGGCGACGCTCCGGGAGATGGCCACGCGGGCCGGGCTGCGGGTCGCGCGCATGGCGTTCCGCGACCGGCATCCGCTCTCCGACAGCCTGTATGCTGTCCTCACCCAGGCAAGGCCGTGGCGGCGGTCGCTTTGCCGCATCCCCGGAGGCTCTGCATGTTCAAGCGCGCATCGGCCCTGATCCTCGCCCAGCTTCTCGCAGCCGCCGCCGGGGCCGAGACCCTCGTGCTCAGGGCGGATCGCTACCTCGACGTGGTGGCGGGTCGCCACGTGTCACCGGCGGTCATCGTGGTCGAGGGCGAGCGCATCGTCGACGTCAATCCGGCGGCGATGCCGGCCGGCGCGCGCGTCATCGAGCTGCCCGGGCACACGCTGCTGCCGGGGCTGATGGATGCGCACGTGCATCTGAGCTACGAGCTCATCGAGGGTTGGGAGACGGAACCGGTGCGCCTGACGACCGGCGACTTCGCGCTGCGCGGCGTGCCGAACGCGGGCAAGACTCTGCTGGCCGGTTTCACGACCGTGCGCGACGTCGGCACCGGCTACGGCTTCTCGGACGTCGCGCTGATGCATGCGATCGACCAGGGCTGGGTGCCGGGCCCGCGCATCATCCCCGCAGCGCATGCGATCTCGACACTGGGCGGCCACTGCGACCCGGGCACGGGGCTCGCGCCCGGCGTCGGGCCGCCGAACTACCTCTCCGGCGTCGCCGACGGCGTGGACGAGGTCGTCAAGGCGATCCGCTACCAGGTCAAGCACGGGGCCAAGGTCATCAAGATCTGCGCCACGGCCGGCGTGCTGTCGTTCGAGGGACCAGTGGGCGCCCAGCAGTATTCGGATGCGGAACTGCGCGCGGCGGCGGAGGAGGCGCACCGGCACGGGCTCAGGATCGCGGCGCACGCGCACGGAACCGAGGGCATCATCGCCGCGAGTCGGGCCGGCATCGACAGCATCGAGCACAACTCGATCATGACCGAGGAGGCGGCGAAGGTCCTGAAGGACAACGGGACCTTCGTGGTGCCGAACCTGTACCTGATCGAGGCGATCGACGTCTCCACGCTGCCGCCAGCGCTGGCCGCCAAGCAGACCACCCTGATCCCGCGGGTCTCGGAGAGCTTCCGGCGGTCGCTGGCGCACGGGCTGAAAGTTGCCTTCGGCACCGATGCCGGAGTCTTCCCGCACGGACTGAACGCGAGGGAATTCACCGCCCGCGTGCACTACGGCGACACGCCCCTGCACGCGATCCGCTCCGCCACGCTGGTCACGGCGGAACTGTTCGGGACGCCCGACCGCGGCCGGATCGAGCCGGGCCTGCTCGCCGACCTGATCGCGGTTGCGGGCGACCCGCTCGCCGACATCCGGCTGCTCGAGGACGTGCGCTTCGTGATGACGGGCGGGGTGGTCCACGAGCAACGGTAGCGGGCAGGGCTGCCGGAGGCGATCCGGCGTTCCGGAGTGAAAGCGAACGATGAGCCTGTGCGCGTGAGACTTGTCATCGCTGCTGCGATGGTCATGGCGGCTTCGGCTGCCGCGCCCGCGCCAGCCGGGGACGCGCCGCGCGACGTTCTGCTGACCAACGCCACGGTGATCGACGGTACCGGCGCGGCTCCGCTGCCCGGCGTGAACGTATTCATCCGTGACGGCCGCATTGACGAGATCTACCCCGCGCACGAAGCTCGCGCTCATGGCGACGTTCACACCATCGACCTGCGTGGCCGATTCATCGTCCCGGGACTGGTCAACGTCCACGTCCACTTGACCCCGATTCTTGCCGGTGATCGTCGGGGCGCGGACGGCATACTCAGGCGCAAGCTGTACGGCGGTGTGACCACGGTGCGGGACCCGTCCGGCGATGCGCGGCTCCTCGCCGCCCTGCAGGGCGAGATTCGCGCGGGCGTGCTTCCGGGTCCGGACATCGTCTATGCCGCGCTGATGGGAGGGCCTGATTTCATTCGTCAAGACGCGCGCGTGGCCCGGGCGTCCCAGGGCATTGCCCCCGGCAGCGCGCCATGGCAGCAGGAAATCACCAGTACGACCGACCTGCAGGCCGCCGTGCGGCGCGCGGCGGGCACCGGTGCCGGTGGCATCAAGTTCTACATCGGGGTCGAAGCGGCGCTCATCCGGGCCGTCACCCGCGAGGCCCATGCGTCGGGATTGAGGTCGTGGGCTCACGCCACGGTGTTCCCCGATCGGCCGCTGGCCGTCGTCGAGGCCGGCGTCGACGTCGTCTCCCACCTGTGCGGGCTCGCCTGGGAGGCCGCGGAACTCGACCCGCAAGTGAACGTGCCCTTTACGCACACGCCGCGGGGCGACCCGAGGCCGGCATTCGACCCCGCCAGGGTGAAGGCGGAAAGCCCGGAAATGCGCGCCTTGTTCGCTGCGATGGCCGCGCGCGGCACTCTCCTGGACGCGACCCACTCGCTGTACGCACGGCAGGACCCGGCGGTCGCCGCGTCCGGATGCACGCCCGAGCTGATGACCGCGCTGGCGCGGGCGGCGCGCCAGGCCGGTGTGGAATTCGCGACCGGGACGGACTACATCGCGCCGTCGGCGGACGCCTTCCCGTCGGTTCTTCGCGAGATCGAATCGCTGGTGGATCAGCAGGTGCTGACGCCTCTGGAGGCGATCACGGCCGCCACCCGTAACGGCGCGCGCGCCGCCGGGCTGGAACGGACGCACGGCACGCTGGAGCGCGGCAAGTCAGCCAGCCTGGTGGTCCTGAATTCGGATCCGTCGCGCGACATTCGCGCGCTGCGCGACATCCTGCTGGTACTCAAGGACGGCCGGCTGTACCGGCGCGCGGATTTCGGCCGCTGACCGTCGGACGCGGCACCGCGGCGGGCGTCGGGGTTCAGTTCACCGCCCGCATCGCCCGGTCCAGCCCTTCGGGCGTCAGCGGGAACATCCGCTCCTCGAACAGCTCGCGCGTGATGCGGATCGAGGGCGTGTAGTCCCAGCGCTCGCGCGGCTCCGGGTTGAGCCAGGCGTGGTGCGGGTAGCTCGCCAGCAGCCGCTGCATCCATGCCGCGCCCGGCTCCTCGTTCCAGTGCTCGATGCTGCCGCCGGGCTGGACGATCTCGTAGGGGCTCATGGTCGCGTCGCCCACCACGATCAGCTTGTAGTCGCGGCCGTAGGTGCGCATGACCTCGGCCAGCGGCGTGCGTTCGCTGTGGCGGCGGCGGTTGTCCTTCCAGACCGATTCGTACACGAAATTGTGGAAGTAGAAGTGCTCCAGGTGCTTGAACTCGCCGCGTGCCGCTGAGAAAAGTTCCTCGCAGATGCGCACGTGATCGTCCATCGAGCCGCCGATGTCGAGGAACAGCAGCACCTTCACCGCGTTGTGCCGCTCGGGGACCATGCGGATGTCGAGCAGCCCGGCCTTGCGCGCGGTGGAATCGATGGTGGCGTCGAGGTCGAGCTGCTCCGCCGCGCCCTGGCGCGCGAAGCGGCGCAGGCGCCGCAGCGCGAGCTTGACGTTGCGCGTGCCGAGCTCGACCGAGTCGTCAAGATTCGCGAATTCGCGCCGGTCCCAGACCTTGACCGCGCGCCGCTGGCCGGCGCCTTCCCGGCCGATGCGGATGCCCTCGGGGTTGTAGCCGTGCGCGCCGAAGGGTGACGTGCCACCAGTGCCTAGCCACCGAGTGCCGCCCTGGTGGCGCGCCTTCTGTTCGGCGAGCCGCCTGCGCAGGGTCTCCATCAGCGCCTGCCAGCCGCCCAGCGCTTCGATCCGGGCCTTGTCCTCCTCGGAGAGCTGCAGGCGCAGTGCGTCGCGCAGCCATTCCGCCGGGATCTCGGGCGCCAGCAGTGCGTCGAAGGCCAGTTCGGCGCCCTTGAAGTGCGCCGCGAACACGCGGTCGAAGCGGTCGTAGTGGCGTTCGTCCTTGACCAGCGTCGCGCGCGCCAGCCAGTAGAATTCGTCGGCGGAAGGGCCGACCAGGCGCGCGGACAGCGCCTCGAGCAGCACCAGGAACTCGGTGAGCGAGACCGGCACGCCGGCCGCGCGCAGCATCTGGAAGAAGCGGATCAGCATGACGCGCGGCGCGGAGTCAGCCCGGCCGGCCCGCCCGCCGGTTCAGGAACACCAGCTGCTCGAACAGTTGCACGTCCTGTTCGTTCTTGAGCAGCGCGCCGTACAGCGGGGGAATCGAGGTCCTGGCGTCGTCCGCGCGCAGCGCCTCGGCGGGGATGTCCTCGGCCAGCAGCAGCTTGATCCAGTCGAGCAGTTCCGAAGTCGAGGGCTTCTTCTTGAGGCCGGGCACCTCGCGCACCCGGTAGAAGGCGTTGAGCGCCTCCGACAGCAGCGCCTGCTTCAGCCCCGGGTAGTGCACGTCGACGATCTGTTCCATGGTGGCCGCGTCCGGGAAGCGGATGTAATGGAAGAAGCAGCGGCGCAGGAAGGCGTCGGGCAGCTCCTTTTCGTTGTTGCTGGTGATGAACACGATCGGGCGGTGCCGGGCCTTCACCAGCTGGCGCGTCTCGTAGACGTAGAATTCCATGCGGTCGAGTTCGCGCAGCAGGTCGTTCGGGAACTCGATGTCGGCCTTGTCGATTTCGTCGATCAGCAGCACCGCCTGCGTGTCGCTCTCGAATGCGCGCCACAGCATGCCGGGCACGATGTAGTTCGCGATGTCGGCGACGCGCGCGTCGCCGAGCTGCGAGTCGCGCAGGCGCGAGACTGCGTCGTATTCGTACAGGCCCTGCTGGGCCTTGCTGGTGGACTTGACATGCCACTCGTACAGCGGCCGGCCGAGTGCCTGGGCGACTTCCTGCGCGAGCTGGGTCTTGCCGGTACCCGGCTCGCCCTTGATGAGCAGCGGCCGGCCGAGCGTGACCGCCGCGTTGACCGCGAGCATCAGCTCGCCGGTCGCGACATAGCGCTCGGAGCCGGCAAATCTGGGGACGGCTCCCTTTTCCGTTCTTGTCACGTACCCTTCGCGGGCGCTGCCGGCGCGGCGAGCTGCCTGAGGTCCGCGAGCACCAGCTCGGAGTGGCCCTTCGGGTCCACCTTCACGTAGTGTTTGGCGACGTTGCCCTGCGGGTCGATGATGAAGGTATCGCGCCGGGCGAGTTCGGCGATGCCCAGGTATTTCGTCAGCGTGCCGTAGGCGGTGGCGGTCGTCTTCTCCGCGTCCGCGAGGATCGGGAAGGGCAGGCCGTGCTTCTCCGCGAAATCCTTGTGCGAGGCGACGTCGTCCACGCTGACGCCGAGGATCACGGCGCCGACGTCGCGATAGGCGAAGATGTTGTCGCGGAACTCGCAGGCCTGGGTCGTGCAGCCGGGCGTGTCGTCTTTCGGGTAGAAGTACAGCACCACCCACTTGCCGCGGTAGTCCCTGAGCTGGTGCCACTTGCCGGACTGGTCCTGCAGCCGGAATTCCGGCGCTGCCGCGCCGACGGCAGGCGCATCGGCGGCAAGCGCGGCCGAGGCGAGAAACAGGGTGGCGATGGTACTGGTCAGCAGACGCATCATGGCCGGAACTCCCAGGGTGTCGGGTGGCATAGTATCGCGGGCAACGCTGCTATGACCACGATGCGCATCCCGGGTTCCTGGCCATGAACCAGCCGGCGGCCGCCGCGGCGCGCAAACCGCGGATCGCGCTGGTGTTGCCCGGCGGCGGCGCGCGCGCGGCCTACCAGGTGGGCGTACTGCAGGCGATCGCGGGCTGGTGCCCGCCGGGCGTGCCGCTGCCGTTCGACGTCCTGTGCGGCACCTCCGCCGGGGCCATCAATGCCGCCGTGATCGCCGCGCGCGCAAGCAACGTCCAGCAGGCGGCGGCCGACCTCGCCGCGGTGTGGAGCCAGTTCCACGTCGAACAGGTGTTCCGCACCGGCACGCTGGACATGATCCGCTCGGGCCTGCACCTGCTGTTCGCGCTGGTCTCGGGCGGCTTCCTGCTGCCCATGCCGCGCGCGCTCTTCAACAACCTGCCGCTGCGGGCGCTGCTGCAGCGGAGCGTGGACTTCGAGGCGCTGGCGCGCGCCGTCGAGGCGGGCCGGCCCGATTCGGTCGCGGTCACGGCGACCTCGGTCACGAGCGGCGACTCGGTGGCCTTTGTGCAGTCCTCGCGCCCGTTCAGGCCCTGGGATCGCGCCGGCAGGCGGGGCGTCGCCGCCATGCTTTCGCTCGAGCACCTGATGGCGAGCTCCGCGATCCCGCTGCTGTTCCCGACCGTGGCCATGGGCGGGCAGCATTTCGGCGACGGTGCCATGCGCCAGGCGACGCCGCTGGCGCCCGCGCTGCACCTCGGGGCGGACCGCATCCTCGTGATCGGGTCGCGCCAGCCGGACCGGCGCATGGCGGCGGAGGCGCCCGAACCCAACCTCGCCGACCACTTCGGCTTCATGCTGGACTCGTTGTTCATGGAGGGGTTGCAGTCCGACCTCGAGCGCCTCGCGCGGGTGAACTCGCTGATCGCGCAGTACCCGCCGGGCGGCGCGCCTTTCGGGTTGCGCCACGTCGAGACATTGCTGATGCTGCCGGGGCGCGACCCGGCCGAGATCGCACTTGCACACCGCATGGCGATACCGGCGACGCTGCGCGCCTTCCTGCGCGTCCTCGGCGCGACCGGCGCGCGCGGCGGGCGGCTGCTCTCGTTCCTGCTGTTCGAGTCGCGCTTCACGCGCGAGCTGATCCGGCTCGGCGAGCACGATGCCCATGCCCGGCGTGCGGAGATCGGCGCGTTCCTGGATCTGCCCTGCTAGGGAATCGCGAGCAGGGCGCGCCTAGGCGAGGAACAGCGCCCCCAGGCCCAGCAGCGCCGCGAAACCGACCACGTCGGTCACGGTCGTCAGGATCACGCCGCCCGCGAGCGCGGGATCGATGCGCATGCGCTTGAGCGCGAGCGGGATCGCAACCCCGGCGATCGCGGCCGCGACCAGGTTGATGACGATCGCGACGAAGATGACGGCCGCGACGTCCCAGGTGCCGAACCAGAGCCAGGTTGCGCCGGCGACGGCGCCGGCCCAGACCAGGCCGTTGACGGCGCCGACCGCGAGCTCCTTGAAGAACAGCCAGCGCGCATTCGAGGCCTGCACCTGCCCCAGCGCGATGCCGCGGATGATGAGCGTGACGGTCTGCGTGCCGGCGATGCCGCCCATGCTCGCGACCACCGGCATCAGCACCGCGAGCGCGACCACCTTCTCGATCGTCGCCTCGAACAGGCCCACGACCCAGGCCGCGAGCAGCGCCGTGAGCAGGTTGATGCCGAGCCACAGCGCGCGCCGGCGCGCGCTCTTGCGCACGCCCGCGAACACGTCGTCCTCGTCCTCGAGGCCGGCCGCGGCCAGGGCCGGGTGCTCGGCCTGCTCGCGAACCACGTCCACGACGTCGTCCACGGTGATGCGGCCGAGCAGCCTGCGGTCATCGCCGACCACCGCAGCGGAGAGCAGGTCGCGCGATTCGAACAGCCGGGCGACGTCCGCGGCGGCCGTCGCCGGGGCGATGGGCGCGACCTCGGCGTCCATTTCGGCGCTCACGACGTGGGCCGGGTCGGCGGTGAGCAGGCGCGTGACGGGCAGCGCGCCGAGGTAGCGGTCGTGCCGGTCCACCACGAACAGGCAGTCGGTGCGTTCCGGCAGCTCCCCGCGCATGCGCAGGTAGCGCATCACCACGTCGAGCGTCACGTCCGGCCGCACCGTGACGGTGTCCGTGTTCATCAGGCCGCCGGCGGTGTCCTCCGGGAACGCAAGCACGGCCGACAGGCGCACGCGGTCCTGGTGGTCCATCGAGCGCAGCACCTGCTGCGTGACGGCCTCCGGCAATTCCGCGAGCAGGTCGGCGAGATCGTCGAGGTCCAGGCCCTCGGCGGCCGCGACGACCTCGTCCGGCTTCATCTCCGCGAGCAGTTCACTGCGGACCTCATCGGAGAGCTCGACCAGCACCTCGCCCTGCGCCTCCGGGTTCACCAGCTCCCAGGCCAGCGCGCGCTGCGCGGGCGGCAGCGACTCGAGCAGCAGCGCGGCCTCGGCGGGGTGCAGCGCGTCCACCAGGCGGTCCGCGCCGCGCAGGCGGCCGGCCGCGAGCGCCGCCTGGATGGCCGCGAGCCGTGAACCGCGGTCGCCGCGCACCGGTGCCGCGTCGCTCACTTCGGCAGCGCGTTGTGGCGCACGAGCAGCTGGGGATACCGCCCGCGGAAGTGCGCGGCGAGGCGCTCGACCAGGTACACCGAGCGGTGCTGGCCGCCGGTGCAGCCGAGCGCGACCGTGAGGTAGCCGCGGTTTGCCGCCTCGTACTCGGGCAGGCGGGCCTCGAGGAAGCGGACCATGTCCCCGGCCATGCGCTGCACCACCGGACTCGCCTCGAGGAAGGCGATCACGGGGCCGTCGCGGCCGGTCAGCGGCTTGAGCGCGGGCTCCCAGTAGGGATTCGGCAGCGCCCGCGTGTCGAACACGAAGTCCGCGTCGCCGGGGACGCCGTGCTTGAAGCCGAAGGACTCGAACAGGATCGAGAGCCGGGCCGGGCCCTGCGACTCGATCCGCCGCCCGATCAGGTCGCGCAGCTCGTGCACGCTCATGCGCGAGGTGTCGATCACCAGGTCCGAGCGGTCGATCAGCGGGTGCAGCAGCCGTCGCTCTTCCGCAATGGCGTCCGCGAGGCTGCGGTCGTCGCCAGCCAGCGGGTGCCGGCGATGCGTCTCGGCGTAGCGGCGCAACAGCACGTCGTCGTCCGCGTGCAGGTACACGATCTCGCAGCGCAGGCCGGTGCGGGCGAGCCCGTCGAGCAGGGCGGGGATCGCGGCCAGGTCGTCCGGGCGGTTGCGGGCGTCGAGCCCGACCGCGAGCCGCCGGTAGGCCGGCTCGCCGGTCTGCACCGAGTGCGAGACGACCGCCTGCACCAGGCCGGCCGGGATGTTGTCGATGCAGTACCAGCCGAGGTCCTCGAGCATGTTGAGCGCAACGCTCTTGCCCGAGCCGGACAATCCGCTGACGACGACGAGCCGGGACATGGGAGCCGCCGGCGTCGCCTCAGGAGAGGCGGCCGCGCGCCACCTCGGCCGCGCGGTGGTCGCCCAGCTTCTCCTTGTGCTTGCGCACGCGCCGGTCCAGTTTGTCCGCGAGCGCGTCGATTGCCGCATACATGTCGCCGTGGATCGCATCCGCGTGGATCACGGCGCCGCTGACCCCGATCGTCGCCTCGGCCCGGTGCTCGAGCTTCTCGACCGTCAGCACGCAGTGCACGTCGATGACGTGGTCGAAGTGTCGCACCAGGCGGTCCAGCTTCTTCTCCACGTAGCCGCGCAGCGCCGGGGTGACGTCGACGTGGTGGCCGGTCAGCTTCAGCTGCATGGTCTGCTCCTCCTGCGTTCGTTCGATGGCGGAATCCCCAGCGCCTCGCGGTACTTGGCGACCGTGCGCCGCGCGACCGGGATCCCGTCGCCGGACAGCATGCCGGCGATCTGGTGGTCGGACAGCGGCCGGCCGGGCGGCTCCTGCGCGATCAGCTTGCGGATCTTCGCGCGGATCGCGGTCGAGGAGACTCCCGCTCCGTCGTCCCCGGGCACGTGGCTGGAGAAAAAGTAGCGGAACTCGTACACCCCGCGCGGGGTGTGCATGTACTTGCCGGTCGTCACGCGCGAGATCGTGGACTCGTGCATCGCCACGGCCTCGGCGACGTCCTTGAGGATCATCGGCTGCATCGCCTCGTCGCCGCTCTCGAGGAACGCGTGCTGGCGCTCGACGATCGAGCGGGCCACGCGCAGCATCGTGTCGTTCCTGATCTCGAGGCTGCGCAGCAGCCAGCGCGCCTCCTGCAGCTGCGTGCGCAGCACCGCGTGGTCCGGCGCCCGCGTGATCATGTTCGCGTACGAGTCGTTGAGCCGCACGCGGGGCAGCGCGCTGGCGTTGAGCTCGACCGACCATCCGAGCGGCGTGCGCCGCACGTACACGTCCGGCACGACGTACTCGGTGCGGCCCGCCTGGAACGCGGCGCCCGGGCGCGGGTGGCAGCTGCGCACCAGCGCGAGCGCGACATCGAGTTCCTCGTGGCTGCAGTGCATCTGCCGCTGCAGCAGCGAGAACTGCTGGCCGGCGACCAGGTCGAGGTGGTGGTGCGCGAGCGCGCGCGCCGCGGCGAGGCCCGGGGTCGCGGGATCGAGCTGCCCGAGCTGCAGCTCGATGCATTCGGCGACCGAGCGCGCGCCGACGCCCGCCGGGTCGAACTGCTGGACGATCGCCAGCACCGCCTCCACGCCCGCGGCGTCGGTCCTCACGCCGGGGGCGACCGCGGCGGCGATCGCCTCGGCGGTCTCGGTCAGGTAGCCGTCGTCATTGATGGCGTCCACGATCGCTCGCCCGATCTCGAGCCTGTCGGGCGGCAGGTGCGCTAGCTCGAGCTGCCAGCCGAGATGGTCCTGCAGCGTGTGGCCGGACTCGTCGGCAAGTTCCGCATCACCGTCGCCCGAACGCGACCACGGCGTCTCGGACTCGGCTGCGGTCGGCTCCGACCATTCCTCGCCGATCTCGACCACCACCTCGTCCTCGGGCGTCTGGTCCGCCGCGACGTCCTCGCGGCGTTCGTCCGACAGCGCCTCGAGCGTGGTGGTCGGCTCGAACTCCTCCTCGAGTTCCAGCAGGACATTGCTCTCGAGCGCCTGCTGGACCTGCGCCTGCAGCTCGGCGGTCGGCAGCTGCAGCAACCGGATGGCCTGTTGCAGCTGCGGCGTCATCGCCAGCTGCTGGCCGATCCGTAACTGCAGGCTGGGTTTCATCATGCGGCGGGTGGAGCCTCGCGGGCCGGTCGCCGGGCCGGCGGCGGGCGCCGCGCGGTCAGAGCCGGAAATCCTGCCCCAAGTAGACCTTGCGCACCTCCGGATTGGCAAGGATTTCGTCGGCAGTTCCGGAAGCCAGCACCGCGCCCTGGTTGACGATGTAGGCGCGGCCGCAAATTCCCAATGTTTCCCGGACGTTATGATCGGTGATCAGCACGCCGATGCCGCGCTCCGCGAGGTGCCGCGCAATGCGCTGGATATCGTGCACCGACAGCGGGTCGACGCCCGCGAACGGCTCGTCGAGCAGGATGAAGGCCGGGTCCGCCGCCAGTGCGCGCGCGATCTCGACGCGCCTGCGCTCGCCGCCCGACAGGCTCATGCCGAGGTGGTCGCGCAGGTGGCCGACGTGCAGTTCCTCGAGCAGCCGCTCGAGCTCCTCTTCGCGCTGCGACTCGTCGAGTCCGTCGCGCGTCTCGAGGATCGCCAGGATGTTGTCGGCGACCGACAGGCGCCGGAACACGGAGGCCTCCTGCGGCAGGTAGCCGAGGCCGCGCCGCGCGCGCGCGTGCATCGGCAGCCGCGTGATGTCCTCGCCGTCGAGTTCGATGCGACCTCCGTCGCAGGGCACCAGCCCGACGATCATGTAGAAGGCGGTGGTCTTGCCGGCGCCATTCGGGCCGAGCAGGCCGACGACCTCGCCGCTGGTGATGCTGAGCGACAGCGAGTTGACGACCTGGCGCTTCCGGTAGCTCTTCTCGAGCCCTGTCGCGACGAGGACGCTCATCCGGGCGGCTTCGGCTCGGCCGGCGCGGGGGTCTCTGCCGGCGTCGTCGCGGGCGCCGGCTCGCGCGGCTGGATGGTGAAGGTCACGGGCTCGCGCGAGATGACGCGCTGGTTGGCGGTGCTGTAGACCAGCGTGGTGCTGGTGATCTCGTTGCGCCCGTCGGTCAGCCAGGCGTTGCCCGCCAGCTCCACCGTGCCGCGGCCGAGGTCGTAGTCGATGCGGTTGGCGCGGCCCTGCGCGACCTGCGCGTCCCGCTTCTGCTCGAACGAGGCCGGCGCGCCGGTCACGGTGGCGCTCTGGATCCGGCCGCCCGAGAAGCGCACGCGTGCCGAGTCGCTCGCGAGGCTGGAGTCCGTCATGGCGATGCGCACGCTGCCGCTGAACTCCCAGCTGCTGTCCTCGAAGTCGAGCCCGCTCGCGCGCGCGTGCTCGGCGGTGATGCGGACGTCGCCCTGCGAAATCGTGATCTCGTCGAACACCAGCACGCTCGCCTGGTAGTCGAAGTCCGACGAGCGCGCCTCGACCTTGATCGGCAGCTGGCTGCGGTCCTGCGCCCCGGCCGCAGACGCGACGAGCGCGAGCGCCAGCGCGGCGCTAGGGAGTGAACAGGCCATGGACGTCGGATTCCAGCCGCAGGCTGCCGGCCTTCAAGTCGGCGCGCATGCCCTGCGCGGTGATGCGGTGCCGGCCGAATGCGAGCTCGACCTCGCTCTTCGTTTGCGCCAGCTCCGCGTCGGTGTCCAGCAGCATGCGCGCGGTGCGCAGCTCCGCGGTCGCGACGCCGCCCGCCGGCATGCCCGCGAGCAGCACCCCGCCCTCGAACTCGACCATGCGCCCGCCCTGCGGCACCCGTGCCTGGTCGGCGGTCAGCACCCAGAACTGGCCGGTGGGCGAGTGGTAGTTCACCGCCACGTCGGACAGGCGCACGATGCCGCTCATCGCGTCCTCGTCGGCGCGCGCGGACTGCAGGCCGACGCGCAGCCGGCCGTCGTGGCCGAACTCCTCGAGGTCGACGCCGGTCAGGTAGTAGCCGGGACGGACGGGCATTTCCGCCGGCGCGGGCGCTTCGCGGCCGAGCAGGCGCCACTGCACGATCACCGCGAACAGCGCGGCGGCCGCGGCGAACAGCAGCAGCCGGGCGCTCATCGCCTGGCCTCCCGTGCCGCGAGCAGCCAGTCGCAGAACTCGCGCACCGCGCCGTGCCCGCCGGGCGCGCGCGTCACGTGGCGCGCCGCCGTCAGCACGGCCGGGTGGGCATCCGCGACCGCCGCGGGCAGGCCGACCGCCGCCATCAGGCCGAGATCCGGGGTGTCGTCGACGAGGCAGGCCGCATGCCGGGATTCGATGCGCTCGCGCCGCAGGAGTTCGGCGAGCGCCTGCGCCTTGTCGGCGACGCCCTGCGCCACGTCCTTGACGCCGAGCTCCCGCATGCGGGCATCGACGGCACCGGAACGCCGCCCGGAGATGACCGCCACGCGAATCCCGGCCTCGAGCAGCCGCTTGATGCCGTGGCCGTCGCGCACGTCGAAGACCTTGAGCTGCTCGCCGTCCGGGCCGAACCAGAGGCGGCCGTCGGTGAGCACGCCGTCCACGTCGAGCACCACCAGCGCCACTTCGGAGGGCGCGGTCACATCACTCCCGCGCGCAGCAGGTCGTGGACGTTGAGCGCGCCGATCAGGCGGCCCTGCTCGTCCTTCACGAGCAGCGCGTTGATCGCGTGCTTCTCCATCATCAGCACGGCCTCCGCCGCCAGCTCGTGCGGGCCGATTGAGCGGCCGCCGAGCGTCATGACGTCGTCCATGCGGCTCGCCTGGATGTCCACGCGGCGGTCGAGCGCGCGGCGCAGGTCCCCGTCGGTGAAGATGCCGAGCACGCGGTCCGCCGCGTCGACGATGGCCGTCATGCCGAGGCGCTTGCGCGACATCTCGAGCAGGCCTTCCGGCAGCGGCGTCTCCGGCCGCACCTTTGGCAGGTCGGCGCCGGTGCGCATCACGTCGCTCACGTGCAGCAGCAGCCGCCGGCCGAGCGCGCCGCCGGGGTGCGAGCGCGCGAAGTCCGCCTCGGTGAAGCCGCGTTCGCCGAGCAGCGCCACCGCGAGCGCGTCGCCCATGGCGAGGCTCGCCGTCGTGCTGGCGGTCGGCGCGAGGTTGAGCGGGCAGGCCTCGGCCGGCACGCCGACGTCCAGGTGCACGTCGGCCTCGCGCGCGAGCGTGGACTGGGCGTTGCCCGTCATCGCGACCAGCGGCACGTCCATGCGCTTGATGATCGGCAGGATGGCCAGCAGCTCCGTCGTCTCGCCGGAGTACGAGATCGCGAGCACCACGTCGCCCCTGGCCAGCATGCCGAGGTCGCCGTGGCTCGCCTCGGCGGGATGCAGGAAGAAGGAGGGCGTCCCGGTCGAGGCCAGCGTGGCCGAGATCTTGCGGCCGACGTGGCCGGACTTGCCCATGCCGGAGACCACGACGCGGCCGCGGCAGGCCAGCAGCAGCCGGCACGCGGCGGCAAACTCGCCGCCCAGGCGCTCCACCAGCGCGGCGACCGCCCGCGCCTCGATCCGGAGTGCCTCGCGGCCCCGGTCGACCAGGCGCTGGCTGTCGGCGGCGTCGTTCATGCAGCCGCGATCATATGCCAATTAGAATGTGCGGGTGACGCCGGACGAGGTCAGGAATCGGATCGAGGCGGCCCTGCCGGGCGCGCAGGTCGAGGTGCGCTCGGAGGACAACGTGCACTTCGCGGCGCTGGTCGTGGCGCCCCAGTTCGACGGCCGGCGCACCATGCAGCGCCACCAGATGGTCTATGCGGCGCTGGGCGCCGCGGTCGGGGGCGAGATCCATGCGCTCTCGCTGGACACGCCGACGCCGGGCGAGTGGGCGCGGCGCGCCGGCGGCTGATCCGGGGGGCTCCTTGGAAAAACTGCAGATCACCGGCGGCCGGCGGCTCTCCGGCGAGATCCGCGCCTCGGGCGCGAAGAACGCGGCGCTGCCGATCCTCGCGGCCGGCCTGCTGGCGGACGCGCCGGTGACCATCGGCAACGTGCCGCACCTGCATGACGTCACCACCATGATCGGGCTGCTCGGAGGCATGGGCGTCGCGGTCACGGTCGGCGACCGCATGCGCGTCGAGGTCGACGCGCGCGGCCTGGCCACGCCGGTCGCGCCCTACGAGATGGTCAAGACCATGCGCGCCTCCATCCTCGTGCTCGGGCCGCTGCTGGCGCGCCACGGCGAGGCCCGCGTGTCGCTGCCCGGCGGTTGCGCGATCGGCGCGCGGCCGGTCAACCTGCACGTCGCGGGCCTGGAGGCGATGGGCGCCGAGATCTCGGTCGAGGGCGGCTACATCCACGCGCGGGCGGGCCGCCTCGCGGGCGCGCGCATCGTGCTCGAGACCGTCACCGTCACCGGCACCGAGAATCTCATGATGGCGGCCGCGCTGGCACGCGGTCGCAGCGTGATCGAGAACGCCGCGCGCGAGCCCGAAGTCGTGGATCTCGCGGAATTCCTCAATGCGATGGGCGCGCGCGTCTCCGGCGCGGGCACCGACACCATCGAGATCGAGGGCCGCGACCGGCTCGGCGGCTGTGAATACGACGTGCTGCCGGACCGCATCGAGACCGGCACCTTCCTGGTCGCGGGCGCGATCACCGGCGGGCGCGTGCGCGTTCGCGGCGCGCGCCCGGACCACCTCGACGCGGTGCTCGCGAAGCTGCGCGAGGCGGGCGCCGGCGTGGAGGCGGGCGCCGACTGGGTCGACGTGGACATGCGGGGACGGCGCCCGCAGCCGGTGGACATCCGCACCGCGCCGTACCCGGGATTTCCCACCGACATGCAGGCGCAGTTCGCGGCGCTCGACTGCATCGCCGACGGCGTCGGCACCATCGTCGAGACCATCTTCGAGAACCGCTACATGCACATGCTCGAGCTGCGCCGCCTCGGCGCCGACATCCGCATCGAGGGCCACACCGCCGTGATCCAGGGCGTGCCCCGGCTCTCGGGCGCGCCGGTCATGGCCACCGACCTGCGCGCGTCGGCCTCGCTCGTGATCGCGGGACTGGTCGCCGAGGGCGTGACCGACGTGCAGCGCATCTACCACATCGACCGCGGCTACGAGTGCATCGAGGAAAAGCTGCGCCAGCTGGGCGCGGACATCCGCCGCATGCCCGGGCCGCGGACCTGAGCGGCGCGGGCCGTATCAGGACGATCCGGCCCGGATCGCCTGCGGCGGCCGCTCGGCGACGTCGATGCGCACGTTGTGCTCGTGCACCTCGGGCTGGACCGGCGGACCACGCCAGATCCTGAGGCGCGCGCCCTGGCCCGGCTTCAGCATGGCGACCCTGGACAGCAGGTCCTGCGCACCGCGCAGGGGCTGGCCGTTGAACTGCGTGATCACGTCGCCGGGCGTGACGCCCTGAGCCCCGGCGGGGCTGTCGCGGTAGACCTGGCGCACCAGCACGGATCCCTCCGGCATGCCGTACTGCGCAAACTCGGCCGCCGTGAGTTCGCGCGGGATCACGCCGATCCATCCGCGCACCACGCGGCCATCGCGCAGGATCGCGTCCACGACCCCGCGCACGAGCTCCGAGGGAATGGCGAAGCCGATGCCCTCGATGCCGGCCTGGCGGCCCGCGATCGCGCTGTTGAGGCCGATCATGCGGCCCTGCGCGTCCACCAGGGCGCCGCCCGAGTTGCCGAAGTTGATGGCGGCATCGGTCTGGATGAAGTTCTCGAAGGTCGTGACCCCGAGCTGGCCGCGTCCGGTCGCGCTCACGATGCCCTGCGTGACGGTCTGGCCGAGGCCGAGCGGGTTGCCGATCGCCAGCACCGGGTCGCCCACGCGCAGGCGGCTCGACCGCCCGAAGGTCATGATCGGCAGCGTCTTGAGGTCGATTTTGAGGACGGCCAGGTCCGTGTCAGGGTCCGTGCCCACCATCGCCGCCGCCGCCTGCCGGCCGTCCTGCAGCTGGACGTTGATCTGGGTGGCCTGCGCGATCACGTGGTAGTTCGTGACCACGTGGCCCTTGACGTCGTAGATGATGCCGGAGCCGAGGCTGCGCTCGACGCGCTCGCGGTACTCCGGCCAGACGTCGCCGAACAGCTGGCCGAACTGCGGCGGCAGGGGACTGCGCACCACGACGCGCCGCTCGGTGAAGATGTTGACGACCGCGGGGCCGGCGAGCTCGACGGCGTCGGCATAGCTTGGCAGCGGCGCCGTCGCCGCGGCGGCCTCCGGTTCCGGCGCCGCGGGTGCCCCGGTCTCGGCCGCGGCGGCGGGGGCGGGCTCGGGCGGCGCGGTCTCGCGCGCCGGGCGCAGCAGCACGATCGCGAGCGCCGTCGCAAGTCCGAGCGCGACCCAAGGCGAAATCCAGCGCAGCCAGCCCTGTTTCCCGGTCATCGGCGTCGGCAACCTCCATGCGGGCCTGTATAATGCGGCAACTCGCGCCACGAACGAAAACGGAACCGATGGCTGAAGCAGTTGACCGCGGCCGGCGACAGTTGTTGACCGCCGCCACCACCCTGACCGGAGCCGTCGGTGTCGCATTCGCCGCCGTACCCTTCCTGGCCTCCTGGAAGCCGAGCGCGCGGGCCAAGGCGCTCGGCGCGCCGGTCGAGATCGACATCAGCAAGCTCGAGCCGGGCGCGATGCTCAAGATCGAGTGGCGCGGCAAGCCCGTCTGGGTGGTCCGGCGCACGCCCGAGATGATCGGCAGGCTGCCCTCGGTCGAGGGCTTCCTGTCGGACCCGAAGTCCGACCGCTCGCGGCAACCGGACTACGCGAAGAACGACGCGCGTGCGGTGAACCCGGAGTATTTCGTCGTGCTCGGTGTCTGCACGCACCTCGGCTGCGCGCCGATGGGCCGTTTCGAGCCGGGTGACGCGGAGCTCGCGACCTCGAGCCCGGGCGACTGGCCGGGCGGTTTCTACTGCCCCTGCCACGGCTCCAAGTTCGACCTCTCGGGCCGCGTGTTCCGCGGCGTCCCCGCGCCGACCAACCTCGAAGTGCCGCCGTACACCTTCGTCGACAGCGGGCACATCCTCATCGGCGTGGACCAGGGGAGCTTTGCCTGATGGCTGAGAAAGCGGCCGCGGCGGGGCCCGGCAAGCTCGCGGCCCTGGTCGAGTGGATCGACGCCCGCTTCCCGATGACGAAGATGTGGAAGGAGCAGGCGGCGGAGTACTACGCGCCGAAGAACTTCAACGTCTGGTACTACTTCGGCTCGCTCGCGCTGCTGGTGCTGGTGCTGCAGATCGTCACCGGCATCTTCCTGACGATGAGCTACAAGCCGTCCGCGACCGACGCCTTCGGCTCGGTCGAGTACATCATGCGCGACGTCGAGTGGGGCTGGCTGATCCGCTACCTGCATTCGACCGGCGCCTCGGCATTCTTCATCCTGGTCTACCTGCACATGTTTCGCGCGCTGCTGTACGGCTCGCACCGCCGGCCGCGCGAGCTGCTGTGGATCTTCGGCGTGCTGATCTACCTCGCGCTGATGGCCGAGGCCTTCTTCGGCTACCTGCTGCCCTGGGGCAACATGTCCTACTGGGGCGCGCAGGTGATCGTCTCGCTGTTCGGTTCGTTCCCCGTGATCGGCGACGCGCTGGTCGAGTGGATCCGCGGCGACTACTTCATCTCGGACATCACGCTGAACCGGTTCTTCGCGCTGCACGTCGTCGCGCTGCCGCTGGTGTTGATTTTCCTGGTGGTCGCGCACCTGCTGGCGCTGCACGAGGTCGGCTCGAACAACCCGGACGGCATCGAGATCAAGCAGGTGAAGGGCCCGGACGGGCACCCGGCCGACGGTATCCCGTTCCACCCGTACTACACGGTCAAGGACCTGTTCGGCGTCGGCGTGTTCCTGGTGCTGTTCGCCGCGGTCGTGTTCTTCGCGCCCGAGATGGGCGGCCTGTTCCTCGAGGCGCCGAACTTCGAGCCCGCCAACCCGCTGCTGACGCCCGAGCACATCGCGCCGGTGTGGTACTTCACCCCGTACTACGCGATGCTGCGCGCGGTTCCGGCATTCGCCGGCACGCAGGTCTGGGGCGTGCTGGTGATGTTCGCGGCGATCCTGCTGCTGTTCTTCCTGCCCTGGCTCGACCGCGCGCCGGTCAAGTCGATCCGCTACCGCGGGCCGGTCTACAAGGCGGCGCTGATGCTGTTCGCGGCCACCTTCATCATGCTCGGCTACTGCGGCCTGAAGCCTGCGGTCGAGCCGTTCAAGACCATGTCGGTCGCCGGCACGATCTATTACTTCGTGTTTTTCCTGGCGATGCCCTGGTACACGCGCATCGACAGCCACAAGCCCGAGCCTACGCGGGTGACGATGTGAGCGCTGCCGGCCGCCTGCTCGCGCTGCTCGCGCTCGGCTGCGCCGCCACGGCGAACGCCGCGACCACGGGCTGGCCGCTCGCCAAGGCGCACACGGACGTCGGCAGCCTGGCCTCGCTGCAGCGTGGCGCGCGCAACTTCGTCAACTACTGCCTCGGCTGCCATTCGCTGCAGTACATGCGCTACAGCCAGCTCGCCGACGACCTCGCGCTGACCGAGAAGGAACTGCGCGACAACCTGATGTTCACGGGCGAGCGGGTCTACGACCCGATGCGCTCGGCCATGCCGGCCGAGAAGGCGCGAGTCTGGTTCGGCAACGCGCCGCCGGACCTGTCGCTGATCGCGCGCAGCCGCGGCGTCGACTACGTGTACACCTTCCTGAAGTCGTTCTACGCGGACCCGTCGCGGCCGACCGGGGCGAACAACGCGCTGCTCGCCAACACGGTCATGCCGAACGTGCTGGCGGTGCGCCAGGGCGAGCAGCTGCCGCGCTACGAGGACCGCCGGGGCGCGGACGGCAAGTCTGCGCCGCACCTGGTTGCGCTCGAGCCCGGGGCGCCCGGCGAGATGACGGCCGGGGAGTTCGACGGCTTCGTGCGCGACACCGTCGCGTTCCTCGAGTACGTCTCGGAACCCGCCAAGGCTGAGCGCAAGGCGCTCGGCGTCTGGGTGATCCTGTTCCTGCTGATGTTCACGGGCTTCGCGTATCTCCTTTACAAGGAATACTGGAAGGACGTGAAGTGACGCCCGGCGCGCCGCGGAGGGCCTGAGCCGTGGCCGCGCAGCAGACGTCGCGGCGGCCGTACCTGGTCCGCGCGATGCACGAGTGGATGACCGACAACCGGCAGACGCCGCACCTGGTCGTGGACGCGCGCATCGCCGGAGCCGAGGTGCCCAAGGCCTACGTGCGCGACGGCCGCATCACGCTCAATGTGAGCTGGCAGGCGACCCAGGACCTCAAGCTCGGCAATGACTGGATCGAATTCTCCGCGCGCTTCGGCGGCGTGCCGCAGCAGGTGCGGTTGCCGCTCGCGGCCGTGCTCGGCATCTACGCGCGCGAGACCGGCCAGGGCATGCTGTTCCAGGACGACGGCGAAGCGCCGCCGCCGGCGCCCGACCCCGACGACACCGGCTCCCGCCCGAAACTCCGCGTCGTGAAATAAAGGGGACGCATCCCATTTATCCATTTATCCGTGGGGTGACACCGACGGATAAATGGGATGCGTCCCCTTTATTTCTTTATTTCACAGGCGGAAGGCGTCGCGGATCAGGCGGCAGGCGAGCGCGTCGGCGGGTCCGCTGACCTCGACGACGTCGAAGCGCGCCGGCAGTCGGGCGAGCGCGGGCTGCGCGGCCAGCAGCACACGGGCGGCCCGCACGATACGCCGCTGCTTGCCCGGCGTCACGCTGTCGGCGCCGCCGCCGAAGCGCCCGCCCGCGCGATAGCGCACCTCGACGATGGCGAGCGTCGCGCGGTCCTGCGCCACCAGGTCGATTTCCCCGCCGCGCGCGCGGAAGTTCCGTTGCAGGATCCGGTAGCCCGCGCGCTCGAGCATCCGCGCCGCGGCCGCTTCGGCGGCGCGGCCGATGTCGAGGTGCGGGGCGCTCACGTCGCGGGCGCGGTCACCACGGGCGGCGGCGGGACCGGTCGGCCGTTGACGACCTGCGCCCAGTCGAGCTCGCGGCGCACGCGCCCGGCGCCATCCACCGACAGGCGGCCGGTCAGGCCCGGCAGCGCCGTCGAGCCGCCGCCACGCAGGCGGCGCAGTTCGCCGATGAGGCGAAACGCGTCATAGCCAAAGGCGTGCAGTCGCCCGAGCTGCCCGGTGCGCCCCGGCAAGCTGCGCTCGGCGGCCTCGCGCGCCGCGGCGGCCGGCCCGATCGGGTCGAGCACCCAGGGCATGTCGGGGAAGATCACGCCGTCGAGATCCACGTTGCCCGGACCGGCCGGGTCGTATACGTCGGAGGTCGCGTACATCGGCAGGGCACTCGCGTAATTGAAGCGCAACTGCGTGCGTATCAGCCGGCCGTGC